>NZ_JAKILE010000005.1:0-311524 GCF_023283775.1 Shewanella seohaensis | reverse complement strand
TATGAGACCGCATCTGAGTTTGAATATGGCAACCCCTAATCAGGTGCACAATAGAAAAGGCCAGCTACTGGAGCTGGCCTAAAAACTGTCAACCTATCTTAGGACGAGACACTCAATTGGGTCACTCAACGTAGGGATGTGAATCAAGGAGAGGCGATGTAGGTAAAGGAGAGTGCCGCTGCGATAAAGTGCTTAGCCCATCAAGGATTGCAGGCTTTCTTGGCTGCTAAAGCGTTTGACGAAAAAGTCCAAGAAGGCACTGATATTAGTGGCTAATTGGCGACGACTGGAATATACCCCATAGACCTTAAAGGGTTCGATTGGCCATTCTTGTAGTATGGGAACCAGTTGACCATTCGCTAATTCCGTCTTGCAGGCGGAGTTGGACAGCATGGCAATCCCAAAGTCATCGAGGGCTAACTGCTTGACCATAATAGGGCTATTAACCCTAACCTTACGTTGAAAATTCACCATGGTCTTACGCGCGCCTTTACCCAGTGGCCAAATAGGCGCTGAGCGTGATGTCCCGAGTAAGATGCCACTGTGCTCACTTAATTCCTTGGGGGTTGCAGGTGTGCCTCGGGCTTTTAAATAGGCCGGGCTTGCCACGAGAATGGGTTGGCGCTCGAACAGTAATCTTGCAACAAGATCAGAGGATTGCAGTGGCCCATATTTGATAGCTATGTCATATCCTTCACCCACTAAACCGATATCGTTGTCGGTAAACTGGACATCTAATTCCACATTGGGATATAAACGCATGAATCCGCTACAGAGGTTAGCGATTAATTCTTGGCTAAAAGAGACTGGAATAGCTATCCGTAATGATCCTGACACATCATCATGGGTACTCTCGATAACAGCCTTGGCCGCTTCCACCTCATTGCGAATGGAATCACAGTGTTGATAAAAGAGGGCCCCGACTTGAGTAAGGCTTAAGTTGCGGGTGTCGCGTTGTAATAATCGCACGCCAAGTTCTTCTTCGAGCTGCGCGATTTTGCGACTTATGGTGGATTTTGGGTGGCCGGTTTCACGTGCAGCTTGGGAGAATCCCTTCGCTCTAACTACGGCTGCAAATAGCATCATACCGTTTAAATCTGGCATGTTTTTCCCACTGTCTCATATTTGGAACATAGCGTCTTATGCAGTTTAATGGCATTTGGCGGGATAACAAAGTTATATTTATTGGCTAAAAATTTTCAGAGGCTAAAGCAGAGGATCTTTTGATGACCAGCAATAATCAGCCCACACACATGACTCAAGCCCAAACGCCCGATCCGCTTTTTTTACAAGCCGAGCATTTGGCAAAAGATTTTTCTCTGTTTCCTAAACACAGTAAACAGAGCTTATCAGATGAAATTAAAGGTCTTTTAAACGATGACGCCATTCAGGCAAATTTAAAAGACTTGGCATCTTTAGATGTCGATGGTTACGTCGCAAAAGTGATCCAGCCGACCCAAGATAAAGGTCGTCCTGGTGCAAAACGTATCATTGCTGACCTAAAAGGTCGCTTGATTACCGAAACTCACTTGGGTTCTTTCTACAGCGCTGAGGTCGAGCTGAATTTCGGTTCACGCACTCGTCGTATCGGTTTTATTGCCCAAGAGCGTACCACGGCTAACGGCGCGTGGATGCCTGAACATCACTATGCGGCCTGTAAAGCGATTCGTCATTTCGCCGAATTGTCTATGCCTATCGTTTACCTCATCGACACCCCTGGGGCCGATGCGGGCGAAGTGGCTAACAGCCAAAACCAAGCACATTCTATTTCTAAGGCGATTGCTGAGAGTGCCAACGTTGACGTGCCAACAGTCGGTATCGTTATCGGTGCGGGTTACTCGGGCGGTGCAATTCCATTAGCGGCGGCCAACATCCTGTTATCGCTGCGCGATGGTATTTTCAACACGATTCAGCCGCAAGGTCTGCAGAGTATTGCGCGTAAGTACAACCTGTCATGGCAGGAATGTGCTAAGTCTGTGGGCGTGTCTCCAGAAGAGCTTTACACCGCGGGTTGTATCGATGGCATCATCGATTTCTCTCCAGGTGACCGTGACGAGCGTCAGCACAACTTACGCCGCGCTATTATCAGCAGTATCGAAGCTGTTGAACGTGCAGCCATCAACTTTGTGCGTGAATCTAAAGATTTACGTGAGCACTATGACCGCAGTTTAGCGCGCTTCCTCAGCCCATCTAAAAATCTGATGGCGTTAGAGTTAAACGCGGAATTGGCCGTGGCAACTAGCCCAACCAACCATCACAACCTGTTTGGTAGTGCTTACCGTTACCTGCGTTATTTAACGCTGCGTAGCCGCATTCATTCAATCTCTCAGGAGCAATACGGACGTCTGTCACGTGTTAGCGTGCCTGAAGGTGACTTGTTAGCTCGTATCCAACAAGAGCAAGACCGTGTATTCCAAGCTTGGTTATCAAGCCCTGATAAGCTGGTTTACGATGAAGATCTAAACAAGCTGTGGGCGAACTTTATTGCTAAGCGCGATGAAGTGTCTACCGAGCGTAACATGCTGACTCGTTTGATTTTGGGTGAACCAAAAGAGAACTACAAGAAAGCACGTAAGGCGCTGCTATTTAACATCGGTTGGTCTTTATATCACCGTTGGAAGAGCAACGCGGCAAACAACTTCAAGGGCTTAATCCAGCACCTTGAAAATCTGCCAAAGTCAGTGACTCAAGCCAAGTGGCCTGAACTGAATCAACTGACTGTGCTCGATGTGGTTGTGAACGACGAACTGCGTGAAGACTTCATTTGGCAATGTCATAACATCCTGATCTTTAACTCACTGTACGACAACGTTGTGGGCAGCTTAGCGTCTATCGCGAAAGAAGCCATGATGGCGAAGAGCTTGTCGCGTAACTCAGTGAACAACCTGCTGCACAAGTCAATTGACCATGCGCTGTCGACTCAGGATACCGCTAACGACAAGGCGAAATTCTACAAGTGGCTTAAGTACTTTATGGGCCAATCTAACCGTGCCGATCTCTTGGTGCGTGTAGAGCAGTGGAAGAGTGTGGGCTTCCCACAACTTAACGACAGTTTATTCGTTATCCTGACTTACTTCTTCGAGCGTTTACTGCCTGAATACTTCGACAGTGAAAGCGATAACAGCAAGTACACTGGCGCGATTAACCCTGTGCGTATCGGTCGTCGTAAGGACTTCTGGAACCGCTTGACCATGGGTTATCAGGACTTACTGATCCAAAAAGTATTACGTGACGAAAAACGTACCGGCAAGATGACGTGGGAAAATGTGATTAAGCAATTCTTCACTCATTTTGAAGAGATCAATGGCGACAAAATGTCGGCCAACTTGCTTAACTTCCCTGGTTTCCGCCTCTCAATCGAAGATGCGTTAGACAAAGGCATTCGTCCTTGCGGTCTGATCACAGGTATTGCTGACTTTAAAGAAAAAGGTCAAAAAGTCCGTGTGGGTGTGGCTGTGTCTAACACTGCATTCCAAGCGGGTGCCTTCGATATGGCGAGTGCTGAGAAATTCTCTGCCCTGCTGATCGAGTGTGCTAAGCGTAAGCTACCAGTTGTTTGCTTTATCAGCTCAGGCGGTATGCAGACTAAAGAAGGTGCTGCAGCACTGTTCTCAATGGCTGTTGTGAACGACCGTATCACCCGTTTCATCCGTGATAACGAATTGCCAGTACTGATGTTCGGTTTTGGTGACTGTACCGGTGGTGCGCAGGCGAGTTTCGTGACTCACCCATTAGTGCAAACCTATTACCTGTCTGGTACTAACATGCCATTCGCGGGTCAAATGGTGGTTCCAGCTTACTTGCCTTCGACTTCGACGCTGTCTAACTACTTGTCGAAAGTACCAGGTGCAATGGCGGGCCTAGTCCACAACCCATTCAGCGAAACCTTAGATAATCAATTGGCGAGCATCGATCCGCTGATGCCAATGCCAACGGCGAAGATCAATGACGTGATCATCAACGCCCTATCAACACTGGTTGTTGAAGCGCCTGTTGAAGAAGAAGTGATTGTTCAAAACGATCCGCGTAAGTTAATGAAACCAATTAACAAAGTATTGGTTCATGCCCGTGGTTGTACCGCTGTTAAGTTGATCCGTAAGGCTCACGATAACGATATCAACGTGGTATTAGTGGCGTCAGATCCTGACATGACCGCCGTACCTGCGGATATGCTGAAAGACTCAGACAAGTTAGTCTGCTTAGGTGGTAACACCTCTGACGAAAGTTACCTGAACGCTTACTCAGTGCTCAAAGTTGCCGAATACGAGCAAGTTGATGCACTGCACCCAGGTATCGGCTTCCTGTCTGAAAGCCCACAATTTGCGGCCTTGTGTGTGAACAATGGGGTTAACTTCGTTGGTCCTAGCGTACATTCAATGACGACTATGGGTAACAAGTCGAACGCGATTAAGACTTCACAAAGCCAAAACGTGCCAGTAGTACCAGGTTCACACGGTATTCTGACGAACGCTGAGCAAGCGGTGAATGTTGCCAATGAAATTGGTTACCCTGTGCTGCTCAAAGCGGTACAAGGTGGTGGCGGTAAAGGTATCCAGGTCGTTAAACGCCCTGAAGATATGATTGGTTTGTTCCAAAAGACCTCTACCGAAGCGGCTGCGGCCTTTGGTAACGGCGACTTGTACTTAGAGAAATATGTAACCTCACTGCGTCATATCGAAGTGCAGTTACTGCGTGACAAGTTTGGTAACGCTAAGGTTCTGGGTTTACGTGACTGTTCTGTACAGCGTAACAACCAGAAAGTGGTCGAAGAGTCTGGCTCAACCATGCTGCCAGAAGAACTGAAAAAACAAGTGCTGGATTACACCCGTGCTTTAGGTGATGCGACCGATTATATGGGCGCAGGTACAGTTGAGTTCATCTATAACTTAGATGCGAACGAAGTGTACTTCATGGAAATGAACACCCGTCTGCAGGTAGAGCATCCAGTAACTGAAGCGACTTCTGGTATCGATATCGTGAGCGCGCAGTTTGATATCGCTGCGGGCCGTTCAATCGAGAACCTCGAGCCGAAAGAAATCGGTTATGCGATGGAAGTACGTGTGACTGCCGAAAAAGCAGCACTCGACAGCCATGGTGTACTGCAACTGATCCCAAATCCTGGCAAGATCACCGAATGTGTATTCCCAGATCATCCAGATGTGGAAATCATCTCGATTGCCGCTGCGGGTAAAGAAGTATCACCATACTACGATAGCTTAATCGCTCAGGTGATTATGCGCGGTGAAAACCGTGAAGACGTTATCGCGAAACTGCACGCTTACTTAGATAGCGTAGTACTCAAAGGTATCGCGACTAACATTCCATTGCTGAAACTGATCCTAAGCGATGGCACCTTCAAAGAAGGCGTATACGACACTAACTACCTGCCACGTTTCATGGCTGAGCTCGACATTCCTGCGCTGATCGCTGAAATGGAAGCCGCTGCCGAAACCGTAGGTGTAGACACTGAGTCACTGCGTGTCGGTGAAAGTAACGAACTGAAAGTATTAGCCCAAGGCGCAGGTATCTTCTATACCTCTCCTGCTCCAGGCGAACCTGACTTCGTGAAAGAAGGCGATATTGTTACTGCAGACCAGACGCTTGCGTTAACTGAAGCGATGAAGATGTTCTCTCAGGTCAACTTAGCCGGCTTTAACCGTCAAGGCGCTGTGTTGTACCCAGAAGATAAGAAGTACCGCATCGAGCGTATTCTGAACAGCAATGGTCAGCAAGTATCGCAAGGTGACTTACTCTTCGTTGTGTCGCCAGTTGAAGATTAATCTTGCTTAAGCGATGACAGAATCGAAATACCCGCCAATCGGCGGGTATTTTTTTATCTAAGTAACAGTCGCTGGATACATCCCAGCGTATATTTCCATAATCAATTTAGGGTTTATTGGTATTATCTTAATATCGCGTATACACTTTTTTTACCTTGTAAGACGAATTGCTGAGTGTATTAGAGAAGCGACATGGGTTGCAGATTCTGGGTTTTACTCCTTTGTTTATGCTCACCTTTATGTGTCAATGCCGAGCGCTTGGCCTCATACCTTAATGCTGCAGACGATGAATTTGCCAATGCCACCCAGTTGGTGCGTTACTGTGTTGACCCCGATTGGTTACCCTATGAAGCGATTCGTGACGGTCAACATGTGGGGATTTCGTCGGATTATATTCGTTATATCGAAGCCCATTCGTCATTAAAGTTTAGTCTTGTGCCCACCACCTCTTGGACACAAACCTTAGATTTCCTACAAACGGGGCGCTGTGATTTAACCCCACTACTCAATAAGACGGCGACTCGGGAGCAGTTTTTACATTTCAGCCATGTGTATTTTCGCTCCCCCAATGTATTAGTGTCTCTCAAGGACGAACCCTTTTTGCAAGGGTTTGAAAACATCGGTCCGCGCACCTTGGCGGTGCCTGATGGCTATCGTCTCGCCGAATATATTCAGCATTACTATCCCAAGGTTCACACCATTAAAGTGGCGAGCGAGCCAGCGGGGCTTGAAGCCGTGCTCGAGAAAAAGGTCGACCTCTTTGTGGGGTCGATGTTTTCCGTTAATGCCTATATTCAGCAGACAGGATTCAATCACCTTAAAATTGCCGGTTGGGGTGGCCCAGAGGATGAACTGCGGGTGGGGGTGAGGGCTGGACATGAGGCGCTGCTGCCGTTAATCAATCAAGTGCTAGACAATGTGGATGAGCTGGAGCGGATCAGGATTTACCAGAAATGGAACAACATCACCATTATCGATGAAACCAACTACTTACTTATCTATCAAGTGATTGCGGCGACACTGTTAGTCGTGTGCCTACTGGTAACGCGCACTTATATGATCAGTCGTTACAATCGCCGACTAACCGATAAAAACCAGCAGCTTGAGGAATTGCGTTTGCAGTTAGAGCAAAGCAATACCGAACTTGAGTTTTTATCCACCCATGATCCGCTTACTAAACTCTACAATCGGCACTACTTTAATCGACAATTTGTCCATGAACACCGCGCCGCCGCTTCCACGCAAGGGGCCATTTGCTTGGTGATGTTAGATATCGATTTCTTTAAAGAGATCAATGACACCTTAGGCCATTCCGTTGGGGATACTATTTTGATGGAGTTGTCCTCGGTATTGCAGCACTGTGTGCGTGAAAGTGATGTGGTTGCACGCTGGGGCGGGGAAGAGTTTGTGATCCTCTGCCATAACACTTCACTCGAGGCCGTGAAGTCTCTGTGTCAGCGGATCACAACCGCCATCAGTGAGTACCATTTTAGTGGTGATGTTCAGCTCACCTGTAGTTTCGGGATTGCCAAACTCGCCGCCAATGAGCCGATGCAATCGTGTTTTGAGCGGGCTGATAAGGCGCTATATCAGGCAAAAGCGCTGGGGCGGGACCAGATTTGTGTCGATGATACTCATCTGTAGCTGCCTTGCTTGGTAAGATTTAAGTCCATTCCTAAGCTCGTAGCGGTTTTTATTCAGAAATCCGCCATTTATCCTAGAAAACCTTCCCAGTTCGCACGATTTTTACTGAGTTGCACAGTCAGTGAATCAACTCATGGTTATTGATTGACTGGCTCCAGGCTATTTGTTGACAGGCTTAGAGCGGGTTTATGGCTGTTTGTTAACAGCTAAAGCATGGAAAAACATCAGTCTCGATGAAAATCGGCTTATTTTTAGGTTTTTTACTAATTGATTGAATATTGAGCTAAATTTTTTTATTTAATTGTTTTCACATATTTTTCTTATTTTTTTTTAATTTTTTCCGCGACTTTATCGTGAAAAATTGCAAGAGCCATTTGCGCATAGCGGGGTTCCAATTTACAATATGCGCCTAAAATAATCTGATGTGCGGTGTGTCGGTGGTTTGTCGCATACTCCGTCTACTTCTTAAACTAATCATTAAAGTTGAATCATGACCGAATTATCCAAATACAGAAACATTGGTATCTTCGCTCACGTTGACGCGGGTAAAACCACGACCACCGAGCGTATTCTTAAGCTAACCGGTAAAATCCATAAGTTAGGTGAAGTTCACGACGGTGAATCAACAACAGACTTCATGGTTCAGGAAGCTGAGCGCGGTATTACCATTCAATCAGCTGCTGTAAGCTGTTTCTGGAAAGACCACCGTTTCAACGTTATTGACACCCCTGGACACGTTGACTTCACAGTTGAAGTTTACCGTTCTCTGAAGGTTCTTGACGGCGGTATCGCTGTATTCTGTGGTTCTGGTGGTGTTGAGCCTCAATCAGAAACTAACTGGCGTTATGCTAACGAATCTGAAGTTGCTCGTATCATCTTCGTAAACAAGTTAGACCGTATGGGTGCTGACTTCTTACGTGTTGTTAAGCAAACTAAAGACGTTTTAGCTGCTAACCCACTGGTTATGGTTCTGCCAATCGGTATCGAAGATGAGTTCACTGGTGTTGTTGACCTGTTAACTCGTAAAGCTTACGTGTGGGATGATTCTGGTCTTCCAGAAAACTTCACTGTAACTGACGTTCCAGCAGACATGGTTGACCAAGTTGAAGAATACCGTGAAATGCTGATCGAATCTGCTGTTGAGCAAGATGACGATCTGATGGAAGCTTACATGGAAGGCGAAGAGCCATCTATTGAAGACCTGAAGCGTTGTATCCGTAAGGGTACTCGTACTATGGCATTCTTCCCAACATTCTGTGGTTCTGCGTTCAAGAACAAAGGTATGCAACTGGTTCTAGACGCTGTTGTTGACTACCTGCCAGCACCAGACGAAGTTGATCCACAACCTTTAACTGACGAAGAAGGTAACGAAACTGGCGAATACGCAATCGTTTCTGCTGACGAGTCATTAAAAGCATTAGCGTTCAAGATCATGGACGACCGTTTCGGCGCCCTGACTTTCGTACGTATCTATGCTGGCCGCCTGAAGAAAGGTGACACTATTCTTAACAGTGCAACTGGTAAGACTGAGCGTATCGGCCGTATGTGCGAAATGTATGCAAACGATCGTATCGAAATTGAATCAGCAGAAGCTGGTGACATTATCGCTATCGTGGGTATGAAGAACGTACAAACTGGTCACACTCTGTGTGATGTTAAGCACCCATGTACTCTGGAAGCCATGGTGTTCCCAGAGCCAGTTATCTCTATCGCAGTAGCGCCAAAAGATAAAGGCGGCAGCGAGAAGATGGCTATCGCTATCGGTAAGATGATCGCAGAAGATCCATCATTCCGCGTAGAAACTGACGAAGATTCAGGTGAAACCATCCTTAAAGGTATGGGTGAACTGCACTTAGACATTAAAGTGGACATCCTGAAGCGTACTTACGGTGTTGAGCTGATCGTGGGTGAACCACAAGTAGCATACCGTGAAACCATTACTCAAATGGTTGAAGACCAATACACCCACAAGAAACAATCTGGTGGTTCTGGTCAATTTGGTAAGATCGAATACATCATCCGCCCAGGTGAGCCAAACTCTGGTTTCGTGTTCAAGTCTTCAGTTGTTGGTGGTAACGTTCCTAAGGAATACTGGCCAGCAGTTGAGAAAGGCTTCGCGAGCATGATGAACACTGGTACTATCGCTGGCTTCCCAGTGTTAGACGTTGAGTTCGAACTGACTGACGGTGCTTACCACGCAGTTGACTCTTCAGCAATCGCGTTCGAAATCGCTGCTAAAGCGGCATTCCGTCAATCTATTGCTAAAGCTAAACCACAACTGCTTGAGCCAATCATGAAAGTTGACGTGTTCAGCCCTGATGACAACGTCGGTGACGTAATCGGTGACTTAAACCGTCGTCGCGGTATGATCAAAGACCAAGTTGCTGGTGTAACGGGTGTTCGTGTTAAGGCTGACGTTCCGTTATCAGAAATGTTCGGTTACATCGGTACTCTGCGTACAATGACTTCAGGCCGTGGTCAGTTCTCTATGGAGTTCTCACACTACAGCCCATGTCCAAACAGCGTTTCGGACAAAGTTGTTGAGCAAGTTAAAGAGCGTAAAGCTGCTGAAGCTAAGAAGTAATTCTTAACTTCCTCTAAATAGAAACCGCTGCTAAGCCAAGGCTTACAGCGGTTTTTTTATGGGTGAAATTTAAGGTAAAACAGTATGAGTGGTGCAGCCTAAGGCTTAGTCCAAGCCCAAGCCTTGGAGGAGCTGTTTAACGCAGTGCTTTCTGTTTACTCAGCTCCAGTAACGCATTGGCCGCAGGGGTTAAAGGTAGATTTTGCCGCCAAATGAGGGCTAAATCCCAGGTCATAGCCGGTTGCATAGGTCTAAATACTAGCTTGCTGGTGCTGAGTTTTTGGCAAATAGGTTCGGGTAAAATCGCTAGGCCCATATCGGCCTCGACCATGGCGGCGAGAAAATCCCATTGGCCGCTTCGAAACGCGATATTGAGTTGCACTCCCGCCTTACGACTCAGGCGATTTATTAGCTTCGCCAACGAAAAATCTTCGTTATAGAGAATAAAGGGATAGGGCTCAAAATCCTGCCAGCTGAGGTGAGATTGACTGGCGAGCGGATGCCCATCGGGCAAACAAGCGAGCAGGGGATACTTGGTGAGCGGTTGATTCACCAGCTCTGTCTCATGGGTGGTTGGCAGCGCAGTAAAGGCGATGTCTAAGCTGTTATTCAGCAGCGCCTGTTCACAACCAAACCCGCCGTATTCATACATTTGCAGCTCAACGCCGGGATAACGTTTTCGGTAACTGGTCAGTAGTCCGATAATTAAACTGCTCATCATAGGGCAGACGCCTAATCTTAATCGTCCCGTTTTTAGTCCGCTTAAGTTACTCATATCCTCCTGCAATCTATGCCATTGTCCGAGTATTTCCCGCGCGCTGTGTTCAAACAGCTGCCCTGCTTGGGTCAGCTCGACCTTTTGATTGTTACGGATAAGCAGCGTCTCGCCTAAACTCTCTTCGAGCCTTTGGATGATCTTGCTGAGCGTAGGCTGGGTGATAAAGCATTTTTCCGCGGCACGGGTGAAGTTTTCCGTTTCGACTAAGGTCAGAAAACATTGCAAGGTCTTGATTGGGATATTCATGCTTAAATGGAATCCATGGTATGGCGTTAATTCATTTTACTGATGATGGCCTAAGTATTACTTTGAGCTCGTTAACAGAACAGGGGAATAACCAATGAAATCCACATCAAGTTTATGGGTCGGTGCTTTGTGGCAGGCAGCTATGCCTGAAGCAAAGAATGTGCAAACAGCTAAAGCGGTGCAAACTAGATTAACGGCTCCAGCGGGTGATTTGCATAAAGCAAAACAACAAGTAAACCCAGCCTAGGCTGGGTTTTTACTTTTTAATCGTTTCGTGTTCTCATCCCACCCGTTTTCTTTCCCTGCTCTCCTATCTCATTGCATGCTTGTTTAACGCTCTGTATTTCATTCTCTGCGTTTTAATCTTCAGTCTTAGCTGCGCTCCTAACACAGTACTTTGAACACTATGCGGGCAAAGCTTAGCGCTGAGATTTTATTGCGGAAAATAAAAAGCCACTGGGTTAGCAGTGGCTTTTGTGGGCAGGGAAGTGCTGTGTTATTGATTTGAGAACTTGTTCTCGACTAAAGGCGCCTTGTTTTCTGCCTGTGCAACGTGGCACTGGGTGCAGAAATAGTTATGGCCATTGAGCGTGCCTTTATCGTCGATTACGTGGGACTTCGCCACTGGCGTGGCCTTCATCCGTGGGGCTTTATCCCAGCTGTGACAAGTTAAACAGCCATTTTTATCCATAGTGATTTTGTAATCATCCTTATGGGGAATGAGTGGCGGTTGGTCGGTAAAGCTGCGATCTAACGCCTTGCCACGGCTTGGGTAGACGGGCATGGCATCGGCTGGGCGAATATCCGTTACCGCGCTATCGCCGGCGAGGGATTTGATGTTTACGGGTGTGGCTTGAGAGTCTGCCTGTTGGCCTGAGCAGCCGCCGATGGCTAATACAATCGCAGCTAAGGTGAGTATTTTTTTCATTGGTCATTCTCCGCCTTGGGGGCAATGTGTTGACGAATTGGTGAAGTGGTTGATGGCGACTGACAATCGGTCGAATCGCCTTTACTAAGTTGAGCCTGAGTGGCCGTAAAGCGTGTTTGATAGCGAAATACGCGTTGTGCGCAGACGTCGATACAGCGGCCGCATTGGGTGCAGTCTGGGCTAGTGATCACCGGGTTTTGCCCTTTTAACGCTGGCTTTAATACTTGGCGTTCAGGGCAAACGGCAAAGCAATCCATGCAGTTATCACAGGCACTGGCTTTGCTGGCAACGATTTTGATGGGGCTCCATTTGCCGATTAAGCCAAACAGGGCGCCTGTTGGACAAAGGTGGCCACACCAAGCGCGTTCGGCGATAAACAGATCCAGCAGAAATATCGCCGCTAAGATCCATAAACCACTGAGACTGCCAAATAGCACGTCGCGATAGACTAAGGGTACTGGGTTAACCCATTCCCAAATCAAGTTGCCTGTGAGCAGTGGCAATAACAGCACGAGTGCCAGCAGGTAATAACGTAAATTGCGTGGTAACTCGCTGCTGCGAGGAAGGTTTAGTTTACGTCTGAGCCAGCTTGCAGCATCGGTAACCAGATTGACTGGACACACCCAACTGCAAAACACCCGGCCACCGGCGAGGGCATAAAACAGTATGATCAAAGCTGCGCCTACCAGTAGACTAAGCTCGGGAATATGCCCGCTAATGAGCATTTGTAAGCTCACGAGTGGATCGGCCAAGGGAATGGTATCGAGCAGTAAACTGGCCGATAAATTACCCTTAAATAGCCAAATTCCCAGTAATGGCCCAAGTGCAAATAAGCCTAATAAGCCGAATTGCACCGCGCGGCGTAGTAGCAAATATTTGTGTGCGCCAAACCAACCGAGTTCTGCAATGGCTGCGGCATGCTCGCCTTGCATGCGGGCTTTTGAGTTCATGGTCTGGTTATTCATAGACTTGTTACTCATAGCGTTAGCCCCTTATTCAACATCTCTAAGGTGGTTTCCTCGGTGTTGATATAAGTGTCATGCGCCGCCGCTTTACCGAGCGCCAGAGCGGTCGGTAACACCTTAATCGCGGCCGTGTCGAGCACGCAGGCATGCTCGCATTTACCGCAACCCGTGCAGGTATCGCTGTTGACTGTGGGTAAAAACATGGCGTGGTGATCGCTATGTTGATTGCGTTGGCGTTCTAAGGTGATGGCATTGTCGATTAACGGACAAACCCGATAACAGACGTCACAACGTAATCCCTTAAAGTTAAGGCAGTTTTTCTCATCTATCAGTACCGCAACACCCATCTTAGCATCGCTAATTTGCTCAAGTTGAGGATCAAGCGCGCCCGAAGGGCAGGCTTTAATGCAGGGAATATCCTCACACATTTCGCAGGGAATGCGTCTTGCGGTAAAGAATGGCGTGCCAGTGGCGGCGCCATCAAACCAACGTGCCAGCGATAGGGTGTCGTAGGGGCAGGCCTCGACACACAAACCGCAACGCACACAGGCGGAGAGAAAATCGCTTTCTTCAAGGGCGCCCGGCGGTCTGCAAGCTTGGGGGGCGAGTTGGCCTTGGCTTTTTGCCGTGGCCGTCAAGCCTAATCCCACGAGCCCCATCAAGCAGCCAGCCTTAGCCGTCGTTGCCAAAAACTGGCGACGGTTGACTTGCTTGACTGTGAATGGACTCTTCACTTGCTGACTCACCTTAGTACTCCTTAATCGCTTTCAAATACGCTTATTGCTATCAAATGAGGGCTTAGGCCTTCATCACTTTTACGGGACACTTCTTAAAGTCAGTTTCTTTTGACAGTGGATCGGTCGCATCCAGAATCAACTTGTTAACTAACTGACGCGCATCGAAGAAGGGCATAAACACCACGCCGCGTGGCGGTTTGTTACGACCTTTGGTTTCGACACGGGTTTTGACCTCACCACGGGGGGATGCGACTAGCACTTCATCACCACGTTGTAGACCACGGGCCTTAGCGTCTTCAGGATGCATAAAGATTTGTGCATCTGGGTAAGCGCGGTATAGCTCAGGTACACGGGCGGTCATCGAACCTGTATGCCAGTGTTCGAGTACACGGCCGGTAGACATCCACAGATCGTATTCTTCATTTGGTTCTTCTGCCGCAGGCTCGTAGGGCAGGGCGAAAATCACCGCTTTGCCATCGGGTTTACCGTAGAACTTGTAGCCTTCACCTGCCTTCACATAAGGATCGCTACCTTCAACGAAGCGGCGCAGGGTTTCTTTACCCTCAACCACTGGCCAGCGTAGGCCGCGGGTTTCGTGGTAACGGTCGAAGTCGGCTAAGTCATGGCCATGGCCGCGACCGAAGGCGGCGTATTCTTCGAAAATGCCTTTTTGCAGATAGAAGCCAAAGTGCGCGCTTTCATCGTTTAAGTCGCTCTTACAATCTGTGGTTGGGAACTTGTTGATGACGCCGTTGGCAAACAGCACTTCATAAAGCGTTTTGTCAGCGTATTCAGGCTGTTTAGCGACAAGCTCAGCGGGCCACACTTCAGACACTTTAAAGCGTTTTGAGAACTCGACTAATTGCCACAGATCCGACTTGGCCCCTTCTGGCGCTTTGACCTGTTGATGCCACATATGGGTGCGGCGCTCGGCGTTACCGTAGGCACCTTCTTTCTCAACCCACATGGCGGTGGGCAGAATTAAGTCGGCGGCCATGGCGGTGACGGTTGGGTATGGATCGGAGACCACGATAAAGTTTTCTGGGTTACGGAAACCGGGGTAGATTTCATCGTTGATATTCGGACCCGCCTGCATATTGTTGGTACACATGGTCCAATAGCAGTTGAGTTTACCGTCTTTGAGCATGCGGCTTTGCAGCACGGCATGGAAGCCGGGTTTTGGCGGAATGGTGCCCTCTGGTACCTGCCACACTTTTTCTGTGATGGCGCGGTGTTTATCGTTGGCCACTTCCATATCCGCAGGTAAGCGGTGGGCGAAGGTGCCGACTTCACGGGCAGTACCACAGGCCGAAGGTTGACCCGTTAATGAGAATGGGCTGTTGCCTGGGGTAGCGATTTTACCTGTGAGTAAGTGGATGTTGTAGAGCATGTTGTTTGCCCACACGCCACGAACGTGCTGGTTGATCCCCATGGTCCACAGACTCATGACTTTGACCTTAGGATCGGCATAGGCCTTAGCTAAGGTTTCTAATTTTTCAGGCTCTACACCACTCATTTTCGCCGCATATTCCAGCGTATAAGTGCTGACGAACTTAGCGTATTCTTCGAAGCTGATAGGGCTAGACTTACCATTGCCTGGGTTTTTGGCTTTCTTCTCTAACGGATGATCTGGACGCAGACCATAACCGATATCATCCACACCAAGGGCAAACTTAGTATGTTTAGTCACAAAGTCGGTATTCACGGCTTTGTGTTGGATGATGTAGTTAGCGATAAAGTTGAGGATCACTAAGTCTGACTGTGGACGGAACACCATAGGGTTGTCCGCTAAGTCGAAACTGCGGTTCTCGAAGGTGGATAGCACATGTACGCGGCAGTCTTTGTGGCTTAAACGACGGTCGGATAAGCGTGCCCACAGGATCGGGTGCATCTCTGCCATGTTAGCGCCCCAGAGCACAAATTGGTCGGCGGCTTCTAAGTCATCGTAACAACCCATCGGCTCGTCGATGCCGAAGGTACGCATAAAGCCACCTACGGCCGATGCCATGCAGTGGCGGGCGTTAGGGTCGATATTGTTGGTTAAGAATCCGGCCTTATGTAATTTAGAGGCGGCATAACCTTCCCAAATGGTCCACTGGCCCGAGCCGAACATACCGACTGAGGTTGGCCCCTTAGTGGCGATGCTGTTTTTCCACTTAGCGGCCATAGTATCGAAGGCGACATCCCAGCTAACTGGGGTAAACTCGCCTTCTTTGTGGTATTTGCCGTCTTTCATCCGCAGCAGCGGCGTGGTTAATCTGTCCTTGCCGTACATGATTTTCGACAGGAAGTAACCCTTAATACAGTTCAAACCACGGTTAACTGGGCTTTCGGGATCGCCCTTAGTCGCGACGACTTTACCGGCTTTGGTACCGACTAATACGCTACAACCCACACCGCAAAAACGGCAGGGGGCTTTATCCCACTTAATGCTATCTGATTCGGCGGCTTCGACCATTTTCACGGGAAGCGTGACGCCAACGGCCGTGGCAGCGGCAACCGCTGCGTTAGCCTTGAGAAACTCGCGGCGGCTAATGCTCATAGTGTTTCCTCACTCTCTTGTTCTAAGGGTTCTACTTGGTGGTAAATCAAACTGGCGGATAACACGCCGGACAGGGCGTTGATGGCTTCAACATTGTCGAGAATGGCTTTTTGGCTATTGCCTTCGAGGGTAATAACGAACTTGCCCTCGGGGGAAATGGCGTGGATATCGCAGCCCTTTAATGCGGCAATATCGGCCTCAACCTGTTGTAAGGCATAAGGGGCGGCATGTACCACAAGACTGGTGACATGGTATTCCTGACTCATAGCGGTACCTTTATCTTGAGATTCATTCAGTTGTTTTCGATAAACATCGCGACAACTCAATGTGGATAACTGTGAGTCTAGACCTGATAAAAAATGTGGGTATACCTCGCAAGAGGTATTGGCGGGGATAGTCGATCGGGATCAAAGTTTTGCGCGTGATCTAACTCTCAGTTTGAAATTTATACAATCCCTATCCCTTTGGAGAGGGAGTCTGCGAGTAAGTTAAACGTGGGCATTAGCTCTATAAATATTGCCATTGCTTGAGCAGGATGACTGCGGGATTAGCATTACCTTCGCCTAAGTCGGCAGCGCCTAAGGCATTGTCATAATGGATTTTTCCATTTCCGGTCGCTGTGATGGATTTGCCCCTCACCGAGCCGAAAATCTCTGGGCCGCCGGGGAGATTAACCTTAGATTTGGGGGCGTAGAGCGCGGCATAAATCGGCACATTACCGCTGACGGTGACATCCTTATCCGAGCCAGAAAAAATAGACAGTGGCGGCTTGTTGCTGTCGGTCAGGGTTTGTCCCTTAATGTTGTTACCGTTGTTTGTCCCCGCCGTAAAGGCGACTTCACCGCCCACAAACAGTGTAAGGCTAGAGCCCGGGGCAATATTTAGCTGATTCGAGCCACTCATTTTAAAGTCACCATTGACTATCAGGGTGACATCGCCGCCACTGATATTGAGCACGCCATCGGCGCTCATGACTAAGCTGTCGAGGTTAAATACCGGGGTGTCACTGCCGAAGATGTTTTCTGACGTGGGAGTAAGGCTCGGGAAATAATCGCCTTTCCAGCCGAGTTCGGTCTTACTCGACCCCGATGGCGTGATAGTGACATTGGCGTTGGAGTCAATCCTGCGCGCGCCGTTATTTGGCATCTTAAAGCCGCCCATCACAGCGCCAATATCCAATGGATCGCAGGATTTTGTCGGCACGGGCGGCACATTAGGGCGCGCGTTGACTAGGTTGCCAATCTGGCTGTCTTGATGAAAGTTGCCGTCGCCACCATATTGCAGTGTGCCATTCACTTGGGCTTTGGGCGCCGTGGCGGCATTATTATTGGCTTTGACCGAACCTTCCACCGTGCCGCTATTGGCCAAGTTAAAGTTATTGCCCGCCGCGACATTCCCGCCTATGGTCCCTGTGCCTAGGGTGACATCATTATTGGCTTGAATGCTGCCGTGGATATCCGACGAGCCAGTGAGGGTGACGCTGCCCGTGGCGCTAACATCGCCGTAAATTGGTGCGTTGCCCGTGAGCGTAATATTGGCATTGGGCTCAATGGTCGTGACATTGCCTTTGCCATGTTGATTAAGCTCACTGCCACCTTGGCCATTACTGATGCTATCGCCATAGGCGCCTTTACGGGAATCGTAGCCATCGATGCTACTGCTGCCAGTTAAATTCAAGCTTTCGCAGGACACAATCGCATCATTGAAAGTCGTATTTCCGTGACTGCCCTGCAGTGTGAACTGGGCGTTGAGTTTGGCCTCACCCTCTAAATGATTGCCACGACTGTCGAGGCTAAGATCGGCCCCGGCGATTTGGCCGTTTTCGAGGGCATAGCTGCTGCCTTCGAGACTGCCATCGGCTTCGGCGGGGAGTTGTTCATAAAGGGTTTGCAGGCCTTGATTGGGCGCACGCTGCAGCTGAGTCTTGAGTTGGTTGTAACTCTCGTGCATTCCCTGTTCGGCTAACAACTGTGCATTGACCTGTTTTTGAAAGTTACCGCTCAGTCGCTCTTGCACTAGATTATCCCTGAGCGACGTGACCACCAGCAAACTCGCTAACAAACTGAAGACTAAGACGATAAGCAGTACCGCGCCATGTTCCTTATTGCCTAGAGCAGGTCTTAGATTATCCATTATGGCTTCCTTGCTTTATGGGTTCTGTTGGCTGTTGAGGGCTTGTTGCCATAGAGGTTTACGCAGGGCGATATCGAGCTGGATCCCTTGGTCATATTGCGCGGGGAGTTTTTCGGGCTTGAGTACTACAGTCACCAGTTCTCCATTCAGTGCAAAACGGGTCGATTCTAGCCCTGTGAGTAACACCTGAGCGCCATCGCCGTCGTCGCAGCTCAGATTGGGGGCGTCAAAACGGTAGGTTTCGTTGTAATCGCTGGTTTTGCTGGTTCCTAGGCAAGTTAAACTCGGTTGGGCTGGGGATGCTGCAACTGCCAGCACTAACTCATTCGCGCTGAGGGATACGATATTTGATGCACGTTTGACGCTCTTGCTGAGGCTAAGGGTGGCGTATCTCAGCGCATCGGCAGCGTTTTCGAGGCGTTTACTTTCTTCAACCGTGGCCTTGAGCGGGGCGAAAAAGTTGACCACGGCCAGCATAATAATCAGCCCAAGCACCATAGCGATCATCAGCTCAGATAAGCTAAAGCCCGCTTGCTGTTTTTTCGCGCTTAAGGACATAGCTACACCTGACATAAGTGCGGAAAGCTGGCGTTGAGGCTCACACTGTTATTGTCCTCAATGCGGCCGTCCTGCCAAGTCACAGTGATGGGCATAGTGTCTTGATAAGTGTTCGGTAGTACTAAGGTGTAACCGCTGGGCATATCTTGGCTGAGGCTGGCCCTAAAATTGACATCCTCAAAGCGTGCGGGTTGGCGCTGAATATCGCAGATCTTCGGCCAGATCCTTTCAATGGCATTCTGCGCTTGAATGGTGGCGACCGTATACTGGAAGCTATTGGTCGCATGCTGCAATGAAGATAGCTGAGCTTTGCCGAGCGCCAGTAGCGAAGTGACCGAAACCACTAATGAAATCAGCACTTCGGTCATGGTAAAGCCTTGTTGTTTATCACTCAGTGTGACTATGCGCATGCCGCCTCCTGTAAATAACTTTGCCCGCTTGGCAATATGCATAGATTGAGCGTTTCGCCTTGGGTGTTTTCGAGGCTCATCTGGGTTTTAGTGGTGTTGCCTGTTGCATTGATATTGAGGGTGTTAAAGCCATCGATGCTGACGCCGCGGTTAGATGGGCTAAAGACCTTAAGTTGTTCCTGATTGCTGATAACCAGCCAGCGTCCATCTTCTGTCGCTTCCAGTGTCACGGGCTGATTGCGCTTGATGGCTTCGCCACGGGCGAATTTATAACTGGAGATCAGTTCATTCGCCGTGCTGGTGAGGCTTTCTCTGGCGATCAAATCCCGATAGGAAGGAAGGGCGATGCTTGCCAAGATGCCTATGATGGCAATAGCGACCAGTAATTCGACTAAGGTGAACCCTGCTTTAGTCTGACTTGCCATCTTAGTGGGTCCAGCAATGGGTTGCGGGGGCGCGTACACCTTTATGGTCGAGGCTTAAGGTGCCGCAGGAGTCCGATTGACGACTGGTGGGGACGGCCTTGAGGCTAAAACCTAATTTATCCGCCGTAGGCGTGTAGCTGAAACTGTAATAGGTACTATTGGTTAAACTCTGCGAAGCGGGATACAGGCCGTTGCGGGAATAATGGCGCTCTAGCGCTTGGGCGCTACTGACGAGATATTGCTGCGCATCGAAGCGTCGGCCTTGTTTTAAGTACTCATTAAACGAAGGAATCGCAATGGCGGCAAGAATGCCAATAATGGCGACGGCGATCATCAGTTCAATCAGGGTAAACCCTTTACGTAAAGCGCTCATCCACCCCTCCCTGTGTTATTGAACTGAATAGAATCGTCCGTGATTACGATGGCTATCTTGTTGTTTTGATTGTTTTGACAACGTTGTCATAATAATTTATTGGGATTTGCATCGAAATGCAATCACTGAGTGAAAATTCAACAGCATTTGCAATCGATAGTATGAGGATAATGCGTGTTAAGTCGCTGTTTTTGATATGGAGATCACATTAGAACTAAGTCTGTTGTGGAGATTAATAGCCCGTCAGCTCCATATAACCCGTGCCGCTATGGCTGCCTTTAAGCTCAATCGGGCCTTCCCAATAGGAGGTGGATAACGCCATGGCACTATTGGGATTTAAGGGAGAAATGCGGATGTCGATTTGCTCGCTTGGGATTTGCACTTGCCAGCGGATCGGGTATTTACCCGTGCTGGTGGTTTGCCACTCGAGTGGCGTCATTTTTATCCCATCGGGGGTGTCGCGGGAATTGATGTTGCGTCCGGTGCCATCGGCAAACATTCGTCTGGCGCTGTAAAAGGCCGATTGCGCTTTATCGGAGAATTGTTCCCTGAGCTGAAATAACATCAGCGCCGAACCATCATCTAACCTAAGAGCAAACCAATCCCAGCCCTGCTGGCTCTTATTTAAAAACTGCGAGCTCCATTCTCTATCTAGCCAGCCTTGGCCTGTGACTTTCTCGACGCGGTTTTCCACTTGGCCATTGATCTTGATATGGCGGGTGATTTCGCCATGAATTGTGATAAAGGGTTGGCTGTAGTAGTAAGAGGCGACTTTGCCGTCGCGACTCTTAATGCTGTAACCCTTATCCCCTTGATATTGCAGTGGCGCTTGGCTGTTAAGCTCGAGTTGATAACTAAAGTCGTCGGTTGCAACGCTCAAGGTTGCAGGGAATAACTCATTCGATTGACTGCGCCATTGCCAGTTATCGAGGCGAATTTGGTAGGGATCAGCGCTCACATCCGCCAGTGACGGATGCGCCCGCGACCATTTTTCATGGGCGAGGTGATAAGTACTGGAGGTGAGTGCGCTGTGGGCAAAATAAAGCTGCTCCGTCGCCCAAGTGGACTTAGGCGTCGCTCCCTCGTTTTGCGGTCCAGTGTGCTTAGGTTTTAGTGCTACCCTAAATTGCGTCCATTGGGCGCCAAGTTGCTCCCCATTCTCAGTGGTTAAATTGGCGGTGAGATACCACCATTCTTGACGAAAATCCTGATGGGCGAGGTGATCTTGAGGAAATTGAAAGTGGTTTCCTGGCGTCACCTTGGCAAAGCTTTGGCTATCAGCGCTTGCTTGCCCCAGTATAGTCCCCATGGATTGAGGCTCGGTCGTTGAAGGCGCGTTATCGCAGCCGCTTATTGTCGCAAGCAGTAAGCCACCTATGACACTCTTCAAAATAAAGCCTGAGCTTGTGCCGATCTTAAATCGCGTGGCAGACGCTAATGGATTAAGGTGCCAAGCCTTGGTTTGAGGTACGCATGCGCTCATAGGGTTTCCTGCTGCAAACTGGCAATTAAGGGCCTGCGGGTTTGCCAGTAAAGCGGTAAGAGTACGGCTAAGGTGCAGGTCACTAAGGCAATGAGGATGGCTTTTCCATAGGCATACCAATCCCAGATCATCTTGATTGTCCAGCCGAAGGCCTGCAGGGTGATTTTATCAATCAATAAATAGCCGAGCAGCGCGCCTGTGGGCATGGCCATCAGGCAAGTGATGACCACGACCAGCAGCATTTGGCTGAACACCATAGTCCGCAATTTGTTACGACTCACCCCGAGGGAATACAGCCTCGCCAATGGCGCTTGCCGAGATTGAGTTAACATCAAGCAGGCGCTAAATAGCCCTATGGCCGCCACCAGCAAAGTTAAGCTATTGAGCACCAAGGTGATTGAGAATGTACGTTTAAACATGGCAATGGCCTGAGCCTTGATCTTGGCTTGGCTGTAAATTTGCGCCTGCGCTAAACCCAATGTGACGGCCAATTGCCCTTGCAGGTCATCTAGCTCAGCCTCGCTGAGTTTGCGCTGAGTCGCTGTGATTTGCTCTTCTGGCTCGACAGAGTGAAAACTGGCCGCAAGGCTAATGGGTAACACGGGTAGCTGCGCCCGTTGCCATAGCTCATGGCTGATGATGAGCTCATTACGGGTATTGCCATGGTCGTAATAAATCCCCGCGATCACCACGGGATTATTGGCAGTTTTGTCCAGTACGTTTAACGCCAAACTATCGCCGAGTTGCAGCTGATACTTAATGGCCATGGGTTCGCTGACTAACACGTAGCGCCCTTCAAAGTAGGTTTGCCAGAGATCCGGCAAGCTTTCTTTGAGTGTGCTGGTGTGTTGAATCGATGCATCATCTCGGCTAATCAGGTTGACGGGAATCGTTTGTGCCGCCCCTTGGAGTGATACTTCGGCCTCCACTTGCCATTGCTGATATAGGCCACTCAGGCGAGGATCTTGGCTTAATTTATCGCGCACTTCGGCCATATGGTTGGCGCTGAGGCGCAGGTATAAATCGGCATGCAAGCGGGTTTCTAACCAGCTTCTTAAGGTTTGCTCGAAGCTACCGACCAAGGTGTTCATCGACACATTGGCGCTCAGTGCCAGCAGTATCGCCATCATGGCGAGGGACAGTGGCGCGATAAGCTCGCGGGTTTCGGCGAGGAGATATTGCTTAAGTCCGGGGCGAGTCAATGGCAGCAGCAAGCTAACGCCCCAATGCAATACTTGTGGTAATAACAATGGAATCGCAACGGCAACCATGCCCAACAATACCAAACTGGTGTTATAGCTTTGGCTGAAGGGCATGAGTATTGCGGCGAGCGTGAGCAGGCTGCAGGCTAAGATAAACTGCCTGCCATGGGTTTTGTTGTGGGCCTGCGTTTGTTGATAACGATTAGCGCCTTGGGCAAGGGATTGGCGGGTTAAGTCAAAATACAAGGGTAAACAGGCGGCTAGGGCGGCGACTAAGGTGAGGGTTATCGCTTCGGCCAACCAACGCCATTGCCAAATTCCTGGCAACAAGTGGGCGCCGTAGAGCTGCTCTAAGGTCATCGCGACCATAGGTTGCAACCAATGACTCAGCTGTAATCCTAAGATAAATCCCATTAGCGAGCCTAGCACCACCAACAGCAGCAACTCGCCAAGTAGGGCAAGCATGACTTCGCGCCGCGCTAAGCCCTGTTGCAGCAATTGGATTAATAGACGTTGGCGTTTCATCAGGCTATAACGCACACCGTTATAGGCAATAAACAGCCCGACCACAAAGGCTAACATGCTCATCGCATTGAGGTTTAAATGAAAACTGCGGGTAAGCGCCATCAAGGCTTGGCCTTGATCCTGTTGACTGTAACTGGCGCGAAGCGGCGTAATACCTAGGGTTTTGAGCCGCTGCTTTAAGGTGGGGAGCTTATCCCTGTCACTGAATAGGGCGATATAGCTGAGTTTACCTTGCATCCCGAGTAAGCTTTGGGCGAGGGAAATATCGGTCAGAATCGCACTGCCCAGCCCCCAGCTATCATCGATACTAATGACCTTAAGCTTGTCTGGTGCAAAAGACGCGGGCGCGAGGTCGAGTTGGCCATTGGGCGCGATTTTATTGGCAAGGCTCTGGCTCATTACTACTATCGGCTCACCACTCATTAACTCGGCGAGCGGCAGCGCTCCCATTGACATCCTTAGATTGGTTGCTTGCTTTGTGCTGGCGTTGTGCTTTTGCCCTTCTTTTGAGCTTAGGCTCGCCGTCAGCGCGGCGACGATATCGCTGCCTTCAATTTGCCAGAACTGACCGTTCAGGCCCGCCACTCTGCCACTGACAACCGCAAGGCTTTGGCTTATGTCCGCTTGGCGCAGGCTGAAATACACGGATTCGTCGAGGGTTTCTTGGCCAATGGGCGCGCTTAAGAGCACATCGGCTCGCTGGCTCAAGAGTTCCGTGGCCTCACTGTAGCTGCGAATAGCATTATCATTGGTGGCTTTAACCCCGATAAGCAAAGTCACTGCGAGGGCAAGGCCAATCAAAATGGCGCCCGCTTGCAGCGGCGCGTGGCGATAATGGGCGAGAAAGACCTTTAATACCCAATAGATCCGCAGCCATGGGCGGTTTCTGGTTTGGCTGTGATTTGCCTTAGGAGTTAATGCAGGGCTCATCATCTAGTTAACCGGAGATTGATACAGCGGCGTGGGAAAGATGCCAGCGTTTGTGCATAAAGGCGGCGCATTCTTCACTGTGGGTGACCATAAGTATGCTGGTTTGGCTTTCTTTGGCCAGTTCGCACAGCAGCGACATCACCTGTTTGCCCGATTCATCATCGAGGTTGCCCGTGGGTTCGTCGGCCAGCAGTAAACTCGGGTTGTGGGCTAAGGCTCTGGCGATAGCGACCCTTTGCTGTTGCCCGCCTGAAAGCGCTTCGACTTGCCGATTGAGCAATGAAGCCAGCCCCAATTTGTCGATGAGATAATCGCACCAAGGATTCCAACTGGCGCCATTGAGATTGAGTGAAAAACCTATGTTGTTTCTCACATTGAGCGGCGTCAGCAGATTAAATTGTTGAAACACGACGCCCAAATGGTTACGCCTGAACTCGCTCCAGTGTTTGTCTTGCCAATCTTGGGTGGATTGATGATTCAGCACTATCTGGCCGCTGTCTGGCGTTTCAAAGCCTGCGATCAAATTTAGCAGTGTGCTTTTACCGCTGCCGCTGGGGCCCGTGAGTGCGATGGTCTCACCGCGATGCAAGGTTAAATCGACGGCTTGTAATACGGTATGGCGCTGCTCTCCGTCGCGAAAACTTTTACTCACTTGGATAAGTTTGGCTACTTCTGACATTTATCCTTCCACTCTGGCAACATTTAGCCCGACTAAAGATAAAACATTTTATCTTCTGATAGATACTGCTATTTGGTCCTTAAGGTTCACTTTGCATGGATTCAGACTTAGGTTTTATGCTGTTTAAATTTTCTGCAATTGTGGTTTTAGAACCCCATTCTGTGAGCAAATGGGCTTGAGCTATTTTTGTGTTTGTTGCATGCTGTGCGCCCTGTTAAATCGATAGCGGACTATCGATTTAACAATCCGTTCGGATGAAGGTAGCAGGAGAGTGGGGAATTAACCCCACACCGACGAGGCAACTTTGTTTTGGGATCTTTCCCGATACAAAGCACTCTTTCAGGTGCCGCAAGGCGTGGACTGTTACTGGACGAGCCTCTGGAGAGACTACCGATTGCGTTAAGTCGCGATAATAGGTGGCGCCGAAGGCGAAAGTAGGTGCGTCGATGGATGCATTCTGCGAAACGCTCAGGCAAAAGGACAGAGGAGAGGATGACTGCACGGTCCCTGTCGTTTGTCTTTTGGACTCTTTCCCTGCCTTTATTGGCTGGGTGATAGTCTTTCTTTAGGCTGGCAGCGGTGTGTCACAGCCATTTCTTTTCCTCCTCCTTTATTAATTTAGTTGTTTAATAATTGAGGAATATCATGAGTTTTCAAGCTTTACTCAGCAGCCTGAACGGTATCGTTTGGGGACCCGTTACCCTGTGTTTACTCGTGGGTACGGGCATTTATCTCACCTTGCGTTTGCGGCTTATCCAAGTGTTTCGTCTGCCAATGGCACTCGGCCTATTGTTTAAACCTGCCAAAGGGCATGGGGATTTATCTTCCTTCGCCGCTTTGTGCACGGCACTCTCCGCCACCATCGGTACGGGCAACATTGTCGGGGTGGCAACCGCGATTAAGATGGGCGGCCCAGGGGCATTATTTTGGATGTGGCTGGCGGCCTTCTTTGGCATGGCGACCAAATATGCCGAATGTATGTTGGCGGTAAAATACCGCACTACCGATGCGCGCGGACAAATTGCGGGCGGCCCTATGTATTACATCGAGCGGGGTTTGGGCATGCATTGGATGGCAAAATTGTTTGCCCTGTTTGGTGTAGGAGTGGCGTTTTTCGGGATTGGTACTTTCGCCCAAGTGAATGCGATTAGCGATGCCTTGACCATTGCCTTTGAGGTGCCCACTTGGGCCACGGCATCGGTGCTCACCTTGTTAGTTGCGGCGGTGACCTTAGGTGGGGTGAAGCGTATTTCCAACGTGGCGCAAAAGTTAGTGCCAGCGATGTCGATTGGTTATGTGCTGGCTTGTGTATGGATTTTAGTGAGTTTTGCCGAATCGATTTTACCCGCCTTGCAATTAGTGGTGGAGTCGGCCTTTACGCCTGTCTCGGCGGCGGGGGGATTCTTAGGTGCGACCGTGGCGCAGGCTATTCAAATGGGGATTGCCCGCGGGGTGTTTTCTAACGAATCTGGCCTCGGAAGCGCGCCAATTGCTGCCGCGGCAGCGAAAACCAATGAGCCGGTCGAGCAGGGCTTAGTCAGCATGACGGGCACCTTTTTCGATACCATCATCATTTGCACTATGACAGGGCTGGTACTGATTATTACCGGGGTCTGGAGCGGTGATACTGCAGGTGCTGCCATGACGAGCGCGGCCTTCAGCCTAGGCGGCTCGGCGGTCGTTGGTCAGTATTTAGTGACCATCGCCTTAGTCTGCTTTGCGTTTACCACAATTTTAGGCTGGCACTATTATGGCGAGCGCTGCTGGTATTACTTAGTGGGCGAACGTGGGCTGCGAGCTTACCAAGTGCTATTTTTAGGTTTGATTGCCGTGGGGGCTTTTATCAAGCTGGATGTGATCTGGTTATTGGCCGATACGGTAAACGGTTTAATGGCGATACCTAACTTGATTGCGATTATTGGGTTAAGGCACGTCATTATTGCTGAAACCCAAAGCTATTTTGTTCGGACATTCTCAAACCGTACATTAGACCCAATTTATTAATGTTGTGAAAACAACATATTACTTCACATTATTTTAACTTTGAGATTGTCGCCGCAAAGTTCTTCGTTTACTTTAATAGATGCTGTTCGAAAAAATAGCACATTGAGACGAGAACTTTGAGGCGACGCCATGGACAGAAGTAAACTCCGCACCTTTCGCAGCAAGATCCTATCCCATATCGCGCTGCCACTGATCTTAATCATGGCCGGCGTGTATGGCATTAATTCTTGGTTTAATTACCTGTCTGCCGAGCGCAAGCTATACGACTCCTTAGCGCAGGAGTCGAATCATTCCGCCTATCGTTTACAGTTGCTGCTTGAGCATGCCCAGGCCAATACACAAGGTGTTGCGGATTTTATTGGTTTCATCTCCAATAAGGAGGGCATCAATAATAGTGAGAAAATCAAACGAGTGCTCACTAATCGCCTCGAACGTAACCCCGATTTCTACGGCTCCGCCGTCGCCTTTAAACCTTATACCTTCCCCGATAAAAAACTCTTTTCCCCCTATGTTTACCGCGATGGTGACAGTTTCCATTATTTAGATATTGGCGCCGAAGGTTATGACTACACCGACGGCTCTTGGGATTGGTGGTCTAAGGCCATTAATCAACCGGGGGGCTATTGGTCTAAAGCCTACTTTGACGAAGGTGCGGGTAACACCCTGATGGTGACCTATTCCGTGCCTTTTGGTCCTGAAAACGATTACTTTGGGGTGGCGACGGTCGACTTAGCCCTCGATAAATTGCCCGAGCAATTGGGAGTTCAGCCTAGTGAATTAGTGGTACTCGATGATCAAGGGCGGCTTATCTTCCACAACGATAAAGAGAAAGTGCTCGCCGTCACCTCAGCCGAATGGCTCGATAGAAACACCCGTCGCAATAGTGACTTTTGGGCGTTATTGGATAAGGGGGTGAATGGGCAAGCCCGGTTTGTGGATGACAAGAACATAGTCTACCTCGCCAGTGTGGCTTCGGTCGCTAAGCTTAAATGGCGCGTCATTGTCATGGTCCCCGAACATCAGTTGTTTACGATGCTATTAGATGATGTGGCTGCGGTGGTGCTTAACCTCAGCTTGCTCACGCTGTTATTGATATTGACCTGTTATATCGCCGCTAAACGTTTGACTCGGCCGCTTGAGGCGTTGGAATCGGGCATTTTGGCCTTCGGTCAGGGTAAGGCCCAACAGTTAGCGATCCCCAAAGGCGCTGTGAGTGAAATAGTCACCTTAAGCAGCACCTTTAACCAGATGGCAGAACTCCTCGCCGAGCGTGAACAGGCGATTTTAGACTCCCGTGGTAACCGCTTCGCTCGGCTGATTGATGGCATGAGTGATAAGTCCTTCTACTGTTCGCTCGACCCTTCAGGGCAACTGGCACAGGTGAGTGAGGGCGTCACTAAGGTCTTAGGTATGTCGCCCGAGCTGCTCAAGCGTAAGTACCAACGACTCTTTACCGCCAATCCCTTGAATGAAAAGAATTGGGAATACACAGACTTGGCCCTGAAGGGGCAAAACGTTCCCTCTCACCAAGTGGAATTGCAGGATGCCAATGGCCATCCACGTATGCTCGATCTCTTTATGCAACCCTTGGTTTCGGAAACGGGCGAGTTGATGTCGGTGGAGATGTTATTTACCGATGTGACGGAGCAATTCTCCGCCGCCGCTTGGTCTAATGCTGTGCTCGAAGCGGCGCCTGAGGCCATGTTAATCGTGGATCAAATGGGAGTTATTGTCTTCAGTAACACTCGTTGTCAGCTCCTCTTTGGTTACGATGCTAACAGCATGTTGGGGTTACAGGTTGAGTCGCTTTTACCCGAAACCATGCGCAGCAACCATGCCCGCGACCGCCTGCAATTTTTACGCGAAGGCCGCGATCGCCCTATGGCCAATGCGCGCCATGTACGGGCTCTCAAAGCCGATGGCGGGGAGTTTGTCGCTGAAATCGCCTTAAGTATTTTGCCTGCCGATCATGAAGGTCGCCGTCAAGTGGCTGCATCGATTCGGGATATGACCCAGAAGTTAGCGGTAGAGCAAAAAATCCGTGATAGCGAATTAAGGTTCCGCGGCTTGGTGACCAATATTCCCGGCGCCGTCTACCGCACTCGCATCGGTGAAGTGTGGGTGATGGAATATGTCAGTGAAAATATTGCCGATATTACAGGTTATGCCGCAAGCCAGTTTATTGAGAGCCGCCAACGAACCTTCGCCTCGCTGATCTTGGAAGAAGACCGTGAGCTCTGCCATCAGCATATCGATAGGGCGCTGGCGCAGCAGGAAACCTTTGAGGTGGAATACCGCATCCGCCACCGCGATGGCAGCGTGCGCTGGGTACATGAAAAGGGTAAGGCAAGTTACACCGATGAGGGCTTCCCACTGTGGTTCGACGGCAGTATCGATGATATTACCGAGAGTAAGCTGGCACTGGTTGAGCTTGAGAGTTCGCGTCAGCAGCTAACGAACATCACCGAATCCATCCCTTGTACCGTGTATCAATTACGTTGGGTTTCCCCCGCGGATCGCACTTTTACCTTCCTCTCCGGCGCAGCGTTCCATATGTTAGGGCTGCACCGGGAAGATTTACTGAACGACTTTAATATTATCGCCGAGCGGATTTTTGAAGAAGAACGCCCCGAAGTTGTGCGTGCCTTAGCGGGCAAGAGTGAGGACAAATTGCAATGGGTACGCGAGTTCCGTTATCGCCACCCTAATGGCAGCGTTCGTTGGATGGAGGCCGGGGCGAGCGGCCATATCAGCGACGACGGCGCCATTATCTGGAATGGCTATGTGATGGATATTACTGAACGCAAAGCCATGGAAGAAGAGTTAGCGGTCAGCGAAGCGCACTTTAAGGCGCTATTCGATGGTTCAACCATAGGTATTGTGAACGTCGATGCCAAAGGGGTGATCCTCGACTGTAATGACCAGTATTGTGAAGACATGGGCCAGTCCCGTGAAGCCCTCTGTGGCATGTCGATTTTCGAGGTCTTGAGTCTGCAGGACAAAGAAGCGGCTAAGGCGCAATTTAAGGAGTTAGCCGAAGGGCGAGTCGACCACTATCGTGGTGAGCGCAGCTTTATTCGCCCCAATGGCGATCCGCTGTGGATGACGGTCAATGTGTCGGCACTGTTCAATAGCCAGAAACAGTTCGAATCGGCCGTGGTCAGTATGGTCGATATGACCGAGTTAAAACTCTTATCTAACGAGCTGTTAGTTGCTAAAGAGGAGGCCGATGCGGCGAGTAAAGCTAAGGGTGACTTCTTGGCCAACATGTCCCACGAAATCCGTACCCCCATGAATGCGATTATCGGTATGTCGCAGCTTTGTTTGCAGACAGATCTCGATAAGAAGCAGAAAAATTATGTGGAGAAAATTGAGCGCGCCTCAAAATCCTTGCTCTCCATCATTAACGACATCCTCGACTTCTCCAAAATTGAAGCCGGTAAGTTAGATATCGAATCGGTTCCCTTCCAGCTCGATACCATGCTGGAAGATCTCAGCGATATGTTCTCCGAGAAGGCGGCCCATAAACAGCTTGAACTGCTGTTTGCGGTAGCGCCGAATGTGCCTAGGCACTTATTTGGTGATTCGCTGCGCCTAGGACAAGTGCTGATCAACTTGATGAACAACGCGATTAAGTTTACCGAGCGGGGCGAAGTGTTGTTATCGCTTAACTTGGTTGAGCAGCAAAATGATGATGTGGTGCTGCGCTTTAGTGTGCGCGACAGCGGTATCGGCTTAACCGCTGAGCAGCAGGCCAAGCTGTTTAAATCCTTCAGTCAGGCCGACACCTCGACAACCCGTAAATATGGCGGCACAGGCTTAGGGCTGGCGATTTGTAAGCAGTTAGTCGAGCTGATGGGTGGCACCATTGGGGTTGAGAGTCAATTCGGCCACGGTAGTACCTTCTACTTTACCGTTAAGTTGCAGATTTCTAGCGGTCAAAAGCTGACGGTCGCCCAAGAGCTAGAAGGCATGCCGATTCTGGTTGCCGACGATAATGCCACCGCCCGTGACATTATGCGTACCACCTTAGAAAGCATGGGCTTTAGGGTGGATACGGTGCGCTCCGGTGAAGAAGCGGTGACACGTTGTATCCAGCAGGAATATGCCGTCGCCTTGATTGACTGGAAGATGCCGAATCTCGATGGGCTCGAAACGGCTAAGCAAATCAAACAACAGGCGAAGAAGGCGCCGCGGATCTTGATGGTGTCGGCCCATGCGACCCAAGAGTTCTTAAGCCAAATCGAAGCGCTGGGCTTGGCGGGCTATATCAGTAAACCCATCAGCGCCTCGCGGTTACTCGATGGCATTATGAATTCCCTTGGCCGAGCTGGCGTCCTGCCTGTCAGACGTAACAGTGAGAGCATAGATCCTAAACTCCTGCTGCCGCTTAAGGGCAAACGTATCCTCTTGGTGGAGGATAACGAGATGAACCTTGAGGTGGCCACCGAGTTTTTAGAACAGGTGGGGATTATCTTATCCATCGCGACTAACGGTCAGATAGCGCTCGATAAGCTGGCGCAGCAGAGTTTCGATTTGGTATTGATGGATTGCCAGATGCCAGTGATGGACGGTTATCAGGCCACTCAGGCGATTAGAAAACGGCCAGAACTTGCCGAGTTGCCCGTGATTGCGATGACGGCTAATGCGATGGCGGGTGATAAGGAAATGTGTTTAAAAGCAGGGATGAATGACCATATCGCTAAGCCGATAGAGGTCAACTTGCTGTATCAAACCCTGCTTAAATACTTAAGTGGCGGTGTGCTACCGACCGAAGATGTTTCTCCTAATCAATTGGTTGAAATCCCCGTTAAACCTATCAATCTGGATTCAAAGTCCGTCGTAAAATGGCCTGAACATCCAGAATTAGATATCGATAGGGGGTTACAGTTAGTCCAAAACTCAACCCGCCTCTATCAGCGGATATTTGATCGTTTTGTGACCAGTCAACGTAATGTGGTTGAGTTGATTAATAAAGCGCTCGCCAGCGACAAGCGTGACGATGCCGTGCGGATGGCGCATACCTTAAAGGGGCTAGCGGGGAACTTAAGCTCTAGTAAGCTGGTGGAATTGGCGCGTCAACTGGAGCTGCACCTCAGCGAAAAGACGGAATACCAGACGGAGTTGGACCAAATCCAAGTCTTAGTCGCGTCGATTTGTGAAGCCATTAAGCGGGTCAAACCTCAGTTTGAAGAGCCAACTCAATCGGCGACAGAGCACTTGTCCCAGGAGGCGCTGGTGAGTGCCTTAAACCAATTGCGTCAAAGCTTGGAGGATGCCGATTCCGATGCGGTGACACAAATTGATGCATTAAAACCCCAAGTGAGTAGCAAGTTATGGCAGCAACTCAGCCCTGCGCTGACTATGATTAATCAGTATCAGTTCGATGAAGCGGTGGATTTGATTGATGAAGTGCTTGCGGAATTAGCATGAAGACCGGTCAATTGAAGAACGGTAGTTGACCATAAATAAAGCCACAGGATAAGGTGAAAGCGTTGATGGATAAGGCAACAATATTGGTCGTCGATGATACCCCGGAAAATATCGATATTTTAGTGGGCATCCTCGGTGAGGATTATAAGGTCAAGGTGGCGATTGATGGACCAAGAGCGCTCGCCCTTGTTGCCAAAACCCTGCCAGATTTGATTTTACTCGACGTAATGATGCCCGGCATGAATGGCTATGAAGTGTGTAAGTTGCTTAAGCAGGAACCCCTAACTTGCCATATTCCAGTGATTTTTGTGACCGCCTTGTCTGAGGTGGCCGACGAGACCCAAGGGTTTGAGTTAGGCGCCGTCGATTACATTACTAAGCCTGTGAGTGCCCCCGTGGTAAAAGCGCGGGTGCGAACCCATCTAGCGCTGTACGATCAAAAGCGCCTACTAGAGCAACAGGTTAAAGAGCGTACCCAAGAGTTAGAAGAAACCCGCTTCGAAATTATCCGCCGCTTAGGCCGCGCCGCCGAATACAAAGACAACGAGACAGGCCTGCATGTTGTGCGTATGAGCCACTATGCACGGATGTTGGCCGTGAAACTAGGCTTGCCTAGCACCTTCTGCGAGCTGTTATATAACGCTGCGCCGATGCACGACATCGGGAAAATCGGCACTCCCGATGCGGTGCTGAAAAAGCCCGGTAAGCTTGATGCCGATGAGTGGGAAATCATGCAACAACATGCCGCCATTGGCGCTGAGATCATTGGCGAACATGGCGATCCACTGCTGCAAATGGCGCGGCGCATCGCCTTAACTCACCACGAAAAGTGGGATGGTTCGGGTTATCCTAATGGTTTGTCTGGGGAAAATATTCCGATTGAAGGCCGAATTGTGGCGATAGCGGACGTCTTCGATGCCTTGACTTCGCGCCGTCCTTACAAGGAGCCGTGGACAATCGAAGCCACGGTCGAGTTGCTCGAAAGCCAAGCGGGAAAACACTTTGACCCTAAGCTGGTGGAGGAGTTTAAGCAAATTCTGCCGGAAGTCGTGGCTATTCGAGATACTTACATCGAGCATTAAACAAAAAAGGCGCCTAGGGCGCCTTTTTCAATAGCAACTCTTTGTTAGCTCGCGGCCAACTATTCCTCTTCGAGCGAGTAGGGCAGAGCTTGGATCCCTAAGCTGGATTGCTCGTCATCAGCGAAACGCAGCTTGGCATCATTTGCGGTATCGTTAGCGAGAACGGCGGTCAGTAACACTTGATTGCCACGCTGCACGAACTCAATAATTTGTCCGCCCTTGCGGTAGCCATCTTCTAATGCAATCTCGATAACGCTTTCTAAATTAATCGTTAATGCTGTGGTGCCCTGAAGAATATAGAGTGCGCGCTTGTTACCACCACGGTATTTAGTGCGGGCAACGGTTTCTTGGCCCATATAGCAGCCCTTGTTGAAGCTAATGCCATTAATGGCCTGCAGGTTACACATCTGCGGCACATATTGGTTAGCATGGCTTGGGGCTAGATTAGGGTAGCCCGCTGCAATTTCTAAGGCTTGCCAAGCGCTGGCATCAAATACGGTGTGCTCGCCCACTAAGGCCGTTGCCGCTTCTGGCTGCAGCACCAGCATAAAACGGTCCGCATCCTTTAGAATGGCGCCATGTTCAACCAATGTGAGTTCTTCAGTGATTTCACCGAAGTGTTGCGTCACAAACGGCACTGCTTGTTCGCCCGCCACACCGAGTAATGTCCACTCAGCCGTCGCATTTGTCAGGGTTGCCTTGCTAAATACGGCATATTTTTGCAGCTGCGGCAGGTCGAGCTCTAGGGTGTCCTTTGGCATCAGCATCAACAGCGCATCTTGGATGGCGAAGGTGCGGAAGCTGGCCAGCATCTTACCCTTAGGATCGCAATGCGCGCCCCAGCGCCATTGGTTGGCTTCGAGTGAGCTGATATCCGTGGTGACTTGGCCATGGATAAAACTGCGACCCTGTTCGCCGACCACTTTGATGAGGCCGAGGTGGGATAGGTTGGCGAGCATAAGTGGAGGCATTGAGGCGTCCAGATCCCAATTGGGTGTCGAAACTGCAATAGTCATAGCGGAGATCCTGAAAATGAAGACGATGCAAGAGGCTAGATTGTAGCGGAATTAAGCGGCGCTCAAAAGCATAAGGCGCACATATCTTGAATGAAATGTGCGCCTTATAAATACACTCAAGCTGAGTGCGTAAAGCCTTAGAACAATACGCGGGTGCGCAGTGTGCCTTCAATGGCCTTAAGTTCGACCAGTGCTTCCTCGGCTTGGTGAGTATCGACTTCCATCACCACATAACCGATTTCAGCTGTGGTTTGCAGATACTGAGCGGCAATGTTGATGCCTTTTTCAGAGAAAGCTTTGTTGATTTTGATCAGCACGCCAGGACGGTTTTGGTGAATGTGCAGTAAGCGCGAAATGCCTTTGTGCATTGGCAGCGACACTTCTGGGAAGTTAACCGCAGAAACGGTCGAACCGTTGTCTGAGTATTTGGCTAACTTGCCAGCTACTTCGATACCGATGTTTTCTTGGGCTTCGGCAGTGCTGCCGCCCACGTGCGGGGTCAACAGCACATTGTCTAAGCCACGCAATGGGCTGATAAATTCATCATCATTCGATTGTGGCTCGACAGGGAATACGTCGATTGCCGCGCCCGCAAGGTGACGCTCTTTAAGGGCAACCGTCAGGGCATCGATATCAACCACAGTGCCGCGTGAGGCGTTGATAAAAATGCTGCCTTTACGCATGGCGGCAAATTCCGCGGTGCTGATCATATCTTTGGTCTGCGCTGTCTCAGGGACGTGCAAACTGATCACATCGGATTGTGCCAGTAATTGTTCCATCGAATGGATTTGTTGGGCATTGCCTAATGGCAGTTTGTCTTCGATATCGAAAAACACCACGCGCATGCCTAAGGTTTCAGCCAGGATCCCGAGCTGAGTACCAATATGACCATAACCTATCACACCTAAGGTTTTGCCACGGACTTCGTAACTGCCAGCGGCCGTTTTCATCCAGCCACCACGGTGGGCGATGGCATTACGCTCAGGAATGCCGCGCATCAGCATGATGATTTCGCCTAATACCAGTTCAGCCACGCTGCGGGTATTGGAAAACGGTGCGTTAAAGACGGGTATACCGAGTAATTCGGCGGTCGCCAGATCCACTTGGTTAGTACCGATACAGAAACAACCAATCGCAATCAGTTTTTCGGCACGCTTCAATACATCAGCCGTTAATTGGGTACGGGAACGAATACCAACAAAGTGAGCATCTTTGATGGACTCGAGCAGGGCTTCATCACCTAAGGAGGCTTTGTGATACTCGATATTGGTGTATCCAGCACGTTCAAATACATCGACCGCAGATTGGTGGACGCCTTCCAACAACAGGATCTTGATCTTATCCTTGTCCAGCGAATGTTTCGCCATGATATGGGTACCCTCTAATTAATTGAAATAGTTCTGTGTGATATGCTGACAGCCTTGGCCTTCCAAAGTAGCACTTTTTTTGCTCACTGTGGAGGGCTAGATGGCTAAAGTTAATATTCTAGAATTAGAACAATATCGCATAAGAGGAAGGAACATTGAATAACAAAATCATTTGGTGCGGTATTTACCTCTCAGTTTTAATATGGTCGGCGATAAAACCTGCAGATCCATTCACCTGGTGGCTCGAAGCCTTGCCCGCATTAGTGGCCGTGCCCTTGCTCTTTTTTACCCGTAAGGGTTTTCCACTGACGCCCTTAGTGTATTTTTTGGTGCTGGTGCATTGCTGTGTGTTGTTTGTTGGCGCGCACTATACCTATGCCGAAGTGCCACTGTTCGATACCATTGCCCAGTGGATGGGCACTGAACGCAACAACTACGACAAGGTCGGGCATTTCGCCCAAGGTTTTATTCCTGCCATGTTAGCCCGTGAGATTATGTTACGTAATCAAGCCGTTAAACCTGGTGCTTGGTGTGCCTTTTTAGTCACCTGCTTTGTGTTGGCCTTTAGTGCCTTCTACGAACTGATTGAATGGTGGGTGGCCGCCGCGACGGGCGAAGGCGCCGAGGCTTTCTTAGGCACTCAGGGTTATGTGTGGGATACCCAATCGGATATGTTTTTAGCCTTGATAGGTGCCATTGTCGCGCTAATCAGTTTATCCCGTGTGCAGGATAAGCAAATCGCGAAACTTACCGGCCACGCGTAAGCGCGATAGCTCACAGCTCACAGTTAAATCCCTCCTAAGACAGCCTTAGGAGGGATTTTTATTCCTCAAACTGTCATCTTTTTCTGTTAATTTTTTGTTTAAACTTTCGGTTGAGTGCGATATAGACTAAGGTATAGGTCTGACAAATTGCGGATGAACCCTAGGATTAATCACTATTTAATGGCAAGGCTTTGGTCTGTTAGTCGGACTTACACTATAAAAAGAGTGATTATTTAGTACATTTGGGTGATGGCATTCATGCGGTAACTAGTCAAAATGGGTTATGTTAATTAATTGTACTTTGTGTACATTTGCCCTCTTCAGTTCAGCATTAGGCTAATAAAAACTAAATACTTTTCAGGGAGAAGAGTAAAGTGAATACTATCAACGAGTTAGTTTTTCTGCATCAAGTGGCAGCACCTTGCCATTTGGCGATACTCGCAGAATCTATCGGATTAAAAACACGGATTGTTAAACAGGCTTCCGAGCTAAATTTAGATAAAGGGCAACGCAGTTTTTGCCTTATCGCCCAAAAAGGCGCTGCCTTAGATAATAAAGGCATTCCGCTGTTGGCCTCACGTCTAGTGCCCCATGTTCCCGTCGCCTTGTATCAAGTCGAGCGTAATTCCTTAGACCAAGAGTCAGCCATGTTGCTGGGGATCCGCGGTCTGTTATTTGCGGATCAGCGCATGGATTTGATGCTAACAGGGCTGCGCAAAATGGTGGCCGATGAGCTTTGGTACGATAGAACCTTACTCAGTAAGATGTTTCGCCGGGTGGTGCAAAAGTTGGATGGGCAAAATGATATGCCCGCCGATACTGTTGCCATGTTGCAAGCGCTTACGTCGAGGGAGCGAACCATTATTCAGTTCGTCTCTAGCGGCGCGCGTAATAAGGAAATCGCCCATCGACTCTGCATCAGTGAGCATACGGTGAAGGCGCATATTTCCTCTATTTTCCGCAAGACCCAGTCCCGCAATCGTGTTGAGCTATTGCGTTGGGCTCAGACCTATCAAACACATTTTGAGTTTTGCAGTTAAGCTCAAAGCTTACGCCTTAAACGCACTAAGGTGAGTTGCGAGTGAGCTGTGCCGGTGATTTACATCGGCAAGATAAGACGAGCGGCAACTCACTTTTGTGCTTTATGCGCAAACAAAAACGGGAACATGATTCATGTTCCCGTTTTTATTGGGCCGCCTACAGCAGACGGCCTATCGATAGAGATTAGTACTGAACAACGGTCGCAACGTTCATATCACCGGTTTGGTTAACGCTGATGCTGTTGCTGTTGCCTGCTTGCGAACCAACAACTAAGTTGTCATTACCTGTTTGGGTAATCATTAGGCTGTTGTTATCACCACGCACACCAAATGAGCTAGATGCGAATGAAGTGCCGCTATCGCCACCTACCCAGTTACCGTTACCCGCTTGAGTGATTTGAGCTGAGTTTTCATCACCTTCGATGATTAAATCGATAAGGTTCAGATCGCCACGGTGTTGCAGTGCAGTCACATCGGCGTTGTTGTTACCCGTTACACTGATGATAGTCTCGTTTTGATCACCATCTTGCTCAACATCTACTTCGTTGTCGTTACCCACGGCATCCACATAAGCGAAGTTCGCATCACCTTCTTGGCTGATTTCGATGCTGTTGTCTTCACCTGTTGCGAAGGCAACCAGTTCGTTGTTATCACCCTTAGAAGATAGGTCGAAATCGTTGTCAGTACCGTAAGCACCAAAGGTTGCGAAGTTAGCATCACCACGTTGTTTTAAGTCAACGTCGTTGCTATCGCCCCATACTTGGAACTCTGCACCGTTGCTGTCGCCACGTTGCTTGATAGTAATGTCGTTGTCGTTACCTTGGATGTCAGCAACTAAAGTATCGCCTACAGTGTTGCGGTTACCGTCTTGAGCGATATCGATGCTGTTGTCATCACCCGTGGTCATTGACAGGTAAGCTGTGTTGCTGCTGCCTTCTTGTTTCATGGTGATGTCGTTCTCGCTACCCGCTAAGGCGTAAACGAAGCCAGTATGGCTTTCACCCTTTTGATAGATATCGACGCTGTTGTCGTTACCCGCGATGCCTTTAGCCGCACCAAAGTTGTTGTTACCAATCTGTTCAACCGATACATCGTTGTTATTGCCCACGTTAGCGGTCAGGTCGAGTGCGATTAAACCCGCTTGGTTGTTGCTACCGTATTGCTTGATGTCGCCATCGTTGTTATCGCCTTGAACGCGGAATACTGCGAGGTTAGCATCACCTTCTTGTTCTACGAAGGCGCTGTTTTCGTTGCCAGTGATTTCAACGTAGCTTTCGTTCACTTCACCTAATTGGTTCACAGAAACCAGGTTGTCGTTACCAGTGATGTCGTTGCTGCTTTGGTTGAAGAAACCATCCTGCGCTACTTCAGCTTCGTTGTTATTGCCAGTGACGTTAACTGATGCAACATGCCAATCCGTTTGTTGAGTCACAGTGACTTGGTTGGCATCACCCGTTGAGTTAACTTGCGCTTCATGCCACACACCGTCTTGTAATACGGTGGCAACTTGGTCGTTACCCGTTTGAGTAACTGCTGCAGCGTTAATTAACCCAGTTTGCGCCACTAAGGTGTCTTGACCTTGGCCAGTTTGTTCAACGCTGATGTCGTTAATGAGACTGGCTGCAAATGCCTGGCCACTTAAGCCCGTTGCAATAGCTAGCGCAATGAGTGATTTTTTCGCTTGTGATTTCATGTGACTCTCCCTGTTTAATACTGAGTTATTGAGATTGCAGCACCATCTGCAATCTGCTGGATCGAAAAATTGCCGCTTCCTAGTTGGTTCAATTGCACCAAATTGTCATTGCCAATCTGGGTGATTGAAGCCGTGTTTTGAGTGCCGACTTGCAGTAGTTGGACTTCATTGTTGGAACCAATCTGTGTCACAAGCGAAACGTTGTCGTTACCTGCTTGCGTCGCATAGGCGCTGTTATCGCTGCCCGATTGGATCACTATCGCTTGGTTTGCCGTACCTTGCTGCACTAGGTCGATAAGGTTATCGCGCCCAGAACGCTCAATGAGCGCCTGCAGGGTAATGGGCAGTTCACTGACATCTGCCGCTTGGCTGGGTGTCAGACAACTACATAACAAGATGAGCAGTACCAAAAAGCGTGTTAATAGACTTGGCACAAGTGACTCCTTGTATGTATAGGTGTTTTGGCTGGCTGAAAAACACACCAACCAATTCAGGCATCAAGGTACGAGTCATAGGGCCGAGAGACAATTGGCCGAAAGGGTATTTATTTGTTGAGGAGTAATTGCCAGCTAGGTTGGATTAACTTTTGTTAATCCCATGATAAATCAGTTTATTGTCTATTTACGCGCCGTACGTCTTCCCTTTTAACCTACCAAGTCGGTCTAGTAGTTAAGTCGTATTTCGCTGTGGGCGGCTTTTTTAAGTTGAAACATTATGGCAACAATTTAGCGGCAAACATGCTGGATGTTCGTCGCTATTATCCAATCAATTTTGAGCGGAGGCTGCGTAATTGCGGTTCCAGAATTTCAACGTAAAGGACTATAGGAAGCTCAATATGTCGATAAAACTCTCACCACTGGCGTTAGCAATTGCAGGAGCGATGACACTGTCAGCCGTGCCCGCTATGGCAAAAGATGCCCCTGTCTATGAAAAAGATGCCATTCTCGTGGTGTATAAAGACAATGCGACGAAGGCGGAGCGCTCGGCGGCTCAGCGTTTAATTCGTGGCACCTTAACCGATGCCAATGCGGACGGTGTCGATGATAAGTTCCAGCATTTACTCAATGGCAAACTGGCACGTTTAGCCCTGCGTAAAGGCGCCAATATTGAAGATGCGATTAAGGTGATTAGCCGTCATCCTGCGGTGAAATATGCCGAACCTAACTATATTCTCAAGGCGATAGGCACGCCTGATGATCCAAGCTTTGCTAGCCTGTGGGGCATGAATAACACGGGACAAAACGGTGGCACCGTCGATGCGGATATCGATGCGCCAGAAGCGTGGGAAATCACCACCGGCAGTTCGGATGTGGTGATTGGGGTGATTGACACTGGGGTGGATTACAATCATCCCGATCTACAGGCCAACATGTGGGTGAATGCTGGCGAGATCCCAGGTAATGGCATCGACGATGACGGCAACGGCGTGATCGACGATGTTCACGGTTACAGCGCAGTCAATAATAACGGTAACCCAATGGACGGCAACGGCCACGGTACCCATGTGTCTGGCACTATTGGCGCTAAAGGTAATAACGGCGTGGGTGTCGTTGGGGTGAACTGGGACGTTAAAATCGCCGCCTGTCAGTTCTTGGATGCCGATGGTTATGGTTCTACCGCAGGCGCGATTGCCTGTCTGGACTACTTTACCGATCTTAAGGTTAATCATGGCGTTGATATCAAAGCCACCAACAACTCTTGGGGCGGCGGCAGCTTTAGCCAAGCCTTAAAAGATGCGATTGAAGCGGGTGGTGAAGCAGGCATTTTATTCGTTGCAGCAGCGGGTAATGACGCGGTGGACAATGATGCCAGCCCACATTATCCCTCAAGCTATGACTCGGATGTGGTGTTGTCTATTGCCAGTACCGACCGTAATGACCGTATGTCAGATTTCTCACAGTGGGGCTTAACCAGTGTTGATATGGGCGCGCCTGGCTCGGCGATTCTGTCAACCATCCCTGGCGGTGGCTATGCCACTTACTCTGGTACCTCAATGGCGACGCCTCATGTGACAGGTGCGGCGGCACTCGTATGGTCATTAAATCCAGATCTCTCGCCAGTAGAAATGAAATCCTTACTGATGACATCGGGTGATGCGAATGCGGACCTCACTGGTAAAACCGTGGCAGGGACTCGCCTCAATGTGGCAAATGCCTTAGAGCAGGCTAACCCATCTCCTAGCTATAAGTTTACCGTATCGCCAGCATCGCAATCGGTCGAAGCGGGTAACACGGCAAGTTATAACTTTACTGTCGGTAGTGTGGCAGGGTGGGAAGGTGATGTGGCTCTAAGCGTAGCCGTGTCTCCAGCGCTTGAAGGCGTATCCTTATCAGCCTCAACTGTTTCAGCTGGTGGTTCATTTACCTTAGATGTTGCGACAACGGCGCAAACTGCTTGGGGTGATTACAGCATCACAGTAACAGGTACCGATGGCACCATTGAAAAGTCTAAAGTCGTTTCACTGAATGTGTTCCCTCAGGGATTAAATGACTTTAGCTATGGCAATGAAAACGCTGTTGCTATCCCTGATAACAACGCTAATGGTGTGGTGAGCACTATCGACGTGACCGACGATGTGCAGATTTTTGGTGTGACCGCCGATGTGAATATCAGCCACACTTGGATTGGTGATTTACGTGTCGTGTTAACCTCTCCAGCGGGCACCGAAGTGGTTCTGCATAACCGTGAGGGCGGCAGCGCCGACAACATCGTTAAGAGCTGGGACTTAAGCGCGTTTGACGGTGAAAATGCCCAGGGTACTTGGTCATTATCTGTTGACGACAATGCGGGCGCGGACACGGGCACCCTAAATAACTGGGGCTTAGTGATCAGCGGCTTAGGTGAAGCCTCTCCTGCGGCACCTGTTGCAGGTTTCGAGTATGCGGTTGAAGGTTTAAGCGTTGCCTTCACTAATACCAGTTCCGATGCAAACGATGATATCGTGAGCTATAGCTGGGACTTTGGTGATGACACAAACTCTAGCGAAATGAACCCAAGTCATGTGTTTGCCGCCGCTGGTACCTACAGAGTATCGCTTACCGTGACTGACGCCATGGAGCATAGCAACACTGTGACCATGGAAGTGCAAGTGTATGAGCATAGCATCAGTGCTGCTGTGACTCGTGCATTAGTCTCTCGCCGTGGCAGTGCTATGGTTGACCTCACATGGGATAGCGCCTTAGGTGAAAGCGTCGCCCTGTACCGTGATGGCGAGTTAGTGGCCACGACTGAAAACGATGGTAACTACCGCGATCGCTTCACAACGACGGCATCGAGTGTGACGTACCAAGTGTGTGAAACCACAGGCTCACTCTGCTCTGCGGCGGTTGTCGCGCAGTTCTAATGAAGCTATAAATTAACAAGGCGACCCTAGGGTCGCCTTTTTTGTTCTCTAGACTCAAAAGCTAAGGTTTTTCTTTCGCTTCCTCAGGCTCGGTTTCGGCGGAAATTTGTGTTTTCCTGTCGGATAACTGCTGTATTGCCTGAGTGTTATTTGAGGTTAAGCCATTAAAATGGTCGTTAATTTTATTGAGCTGGCTGATGTATTCAGGGTCATCCTTTTCCTTATGTTGCCAGTAACGCTGCCGCTCTAGTTTTTGTAATTCACTGGCCCTTAGGATTTCGAAATAGCTGTTTTCCTGCTTTAGCCGATACAGTTCGGCATCGAGCAGTTGCAGCAATTTTTCCTTAGAAATCGTTTGGCTATTGAGCAAGGATTGCAGCGGGTCGACAGGCGTCTCGCGTTTGTCTGAATCGGTTTCCGTGGTGATCCCTAGCTGATACTCAATCTTATGTTGGCTATATTCCTGCGGGCAGGCGGTTTGGCTAAAGACGACCTTATCGTCCTTGCGACATTTATAGACGGTATTTGCAAGTGCAGTTGTAGGAAGTAGCACGCAAATAAGAGTCACTATGAGTCTTGCCATTCGACGACAGATCCTTTGTATCCGCGATGATGAATAAAATACGTATTGTTACTGCGCCAGATTGAAGCTGAGTCTGCGTGTTCTTTAAACTCTAGCAGCTATATATCCGAGGGGCAGAAATACTTGTTACTTAGCATTAACAACCGTGAATACTATGGCGTAACTCAAAGAATAAAACCAGTTTTTTGACGATGGAATTTTTTTGACACTCAATAGATTGAGACGCGTCTGCGCAGAACCGCACAAACAAAAAAGGAGCCTAAGCTCCTTTTTCATGATGCTAAAACCTTAGCGGTCGAAGCGCAGATTATCGATAAGACGCGCTTTACCTAAGTAAGCGGCGGCCAGAATCACTAGCGCTTGGTCCGCAGCTTCCGCATGGGCCAGGGTGGTGGCATGGCGAACTTCTAAGTAATCCGGGGTAAAGCCTGCGGCGATAAGGCTCGCTTTAGCTTCCGCAGTGACTTGTTCGATGCTCACGCCTTGTTTGATGCCTTGCGCCATGGCATCGATGGCTTTTTTTAGCGCTGGCGCCGCGGCTTTTTCTTCCGCCGTCAGGTAGCCATTGCGTGAACTCATGGCTAAGCCCGAGGCTTCACGAATGGTATCCACACCAATAATTTCAATCGGCAGTGACAAGTCTTCAACCATAGTGCGGATCACTAAGAGTTGCTGGTAATCCTTGTTGCCAAAGAAGGCGACATCGGGCTGCACTATGTTGAACAGTTTGCAGACGACAGTTGCAACGCCACGGAAGTGGCCGGGACGACTGGCACCGCAGAGTACATCGGAAATTCCCGGTACTTCGACATAGGTTTGCTGCGCCAAGCCTTTAGGATAAATAATTGCAGGCGTTGGGGTGAACAGCAGCTCGGCGCCCGCAGCGGTCAGCGCTTGGCTGTCGGCTTCTAAGGTGCGCGGGTAGGCATCGAGATCTTCGTTCTGCCCGAACTGCATAGGATTCACAAAGATTGATACGACCACATGGTCGCATTTCTTCGCAGCTTCTTTCACTAAGGTGATGTGTCCCTGATGGAGATTGCCCATGGTAGGCACAAAGGCGACAGTTTCGCCCTTGGCACGCCATGCCCGCACTTGAGTACGAATATCATCGATATGGGCGCTAGTGATCATTAACTCTTACCTTGCTAAAACTTGAAATAGTCGTCTGTGTGCTTAGCACTATTTAGCTCAATGAGTGCTAGCACGCTTAGTTAAACGTGTGATCAGCACTTGGGAAGGTGCCATTGGCCACTTCTTCAATATAAGCGCGAACCGCCGAGCGGATTTCACCGGTTTGCTTGAGGTAGTTCTTTGAAAAACGTGGGATATAACCACTCGAAATACCGAGTACGTCGTGCATTACCAGGATCTGGCCATCTGTCGTGGGGCCTGCGCCGATACCGATTACTGGGATAGTTAATGCTTGAGTGATGGCGGTGGCAAGTGATGCCGGAATACATTCAACCACTAACAGCTGCGCGCCAGCGGCTTCTAAGGCTTTAGCTTCATCGAGAATGCGCTGGGCATTTTCAGCATCGCGGCCTTGTACTTTAAAGCCACCAAAAACGTGTACCGATTGCGGGGTGAGGCCCAAGTGGGCGCAGACAGGAATACCGCGCTCGGTCAGTTTAGTCACGGTTTCGAGCAACCAGTGACCGCCTTCCAGCTTGACCATATTGGCACCCGCCTGCATCAGTGCAGTGGCGTTTTCCATGGCTTGTTCTGGCGTGGCATAACTCATAAATGGCATGTCGGCGATCAGCAGTGAACGCTCGATACCGCGACGCACACAACGAGTGTGGTAGGCGATTTCGGCTGTCGTGACGGGCAGCGTATCATCGTGGCCTTGCAGAACCATTCCCAAAGAATCGCCGACCAGTAGCACATCGATGCCTTCGCCGTCGAACGCACTGGCAAAGCTGGCATCATAGGCTGTCAGAGCGGTGAATTTTCTACCTTCCTGTTTGTATTTCAACAGGGTTGAGCTAGTAACTTTAGACATATGGGTGATCTTCAAACCAAATAGAAGTGGTGTTATAAGCTAACTGGGGGCTGACTTCAATGATCATTGCCCAGTAGTTGTAACTCGGCCAAGAATTTTTCACTGATAAGGCTGCGTAGCGGCGTTTTACAGGGTAACACCAGATCCGGTGCTATGGCCGCCAAGGGCACTAGCACAAAACTACGCTCCTTCATGCCGTAGTGCGGCACTTTGAGTCTGGGTTCATCGATAATGGCATCGCCATATAAGAGTAAGTCGAGATCTAAGGTTCTGGGGCCCCAACGTTCTTTACGGACGCGGCCCTGAGTGTTTTCAATCTCTTGCAGTGCATCTAACAGGTCGATGGGCGCCAGAGAGGTCTCAAAGCTGGCAACGGCATTGATATAGTCGGGTTGCACTACGTCCCCCATGGGGGCGGAGCCGTAATAGGGCGATACCTTGAGGCTTTGATTTTCAGCCAAGGCGGACAAGGCCGCAACGGCATTGTCCAGCTGAGCTTTAGGATCTTCAAGATTAGCCCCTAAGGCGACAAAAACCTGAGTCATTATTCGGCGGCTTTGGCTTTCGCGGCACTCGGGCGACGGCGACGGCGCTGTGGTGAATTGCGGTTACGGTTACCCGCCGCTTTGTTACCACTGCGGGCGATATTCAGACGCTCGGTCTCATCCGCTTCAACAAACTGTTGCCACCATGCTGCACTCTTGGCGACATTGCCACCTTCGACTTCGCCGCGCAGTAACAGCAAGTCGTAGGCCGCTCTAAATTTAGGGTGCTCTAGCAGTTTAAAGGCGCGAGTGCCTTGACTGCGATCGAAGCGTAATTGCAATTGCCAAATGTCTTTGGCAGGCGTACTAAACCGGCGCGGAATGCTGATGGTTTGGCATTGCTGCTCAATCACATCACCCATGGCGGCAAAAAACGCATCGTATAAGGTCAGGCCGCTCTCGACCGCGATATCTTCGGCGCGTTGGCGCAGTGGATACCAGAGGATCGCCGCATAGAAGAAGGACGGGGTGACAGGTTTATCTTCGTTCACGCGCGCATCCGTGCTCTTCATGATGGCTTGCACCATCTTCATCGCATGGCCCTTTGGCGCATCTTTTAATTGGGCATCGACTTGCGGGAAGAGCGGTGCGAACAGCTTATATTCCTGCATCATCTCAAAGTTGGCCATGGCTTTGCCTGCGAAGAAGAGTTTGAGCACTTCTTCATACATGCGGGCGGCCGGAATGTCCTTGAGCAGTGGCGCTAACTGCTTGATAGGTTTAGCGGTCACTTCTTCAATCGCCATGCTGAGCTTAGTGGCAAAACGCACAGCCCTGAGCATACGCACTGGATCTTCACGGTAACGGGTTTCGGGATCGCCAATCAGCCTTAAGGTGCCCGCCTTAAGATCTTCCATACCGCCGCCATAGCTGCGGATAGAGTAGTCGCTGATATCGTAGTAAAGGGCGTTGACGGTAAAATCGCGGCGCTCTGCGTCTTCATCGATTTCGCCGTACACGTTATCCCTGAGCAAACGCCCTTCGGAATTGGCTTTGGAAATCTTTTCATTGCTGTCGCCGTGATGGCCACGGAAGGTGGCAACTTCAATCACATCGCGGCCAAACACAATATGGGCGAGGCGGAAGCGGCGTCCGACTACGCGGCAATTGCGAAACAGCTTTTTAATTTCTTCCGGCGTCGCATTGGTCACAACGTCGAAGTCTTTCGGTTCGAGTCCGAGGAGTAAATCCCGTACGCCCCCACCGACTAAATAGGCCTGAAAACCTGATTTATTCAATCGGTATAATACTTTAAGTGCGTTTTCGCTGATCTGCTTACGGGAAATCGAATGCGCATCCCGAGGCACGAGCGACAAGCTTAAGCCGCCTGAAGTGAGTTCTGGCGTTTGGGGTTCAATCTGAGCTGGAGTCGGAGCGGTCGTTTTAGGCGCGTCTTCAAATAGCTGCTTGCAGAATTGGCTGATACGGCGAAAAATGGGACACCTCGGAATGTATCTGTTATGTGATTAAAAATCTGGCGGCTATGATATACCAATTGCGCTCCGATGGGTATATCGCGATTTTTGAGCTATGCCACGACTTAGCGCTGATAAAATGATGCTTTTTGGCCGATAACTCGCTCATCCGCCCTATGGAGCTATCAAGATTTCCCGCTGTTTCGGAATGGCCAATAGCTGAAACTGGGTCACGGCCTGGGCCAGCATTTGCGGCGCGGTTGTGATTTCCACAGGTGCTTGGCCTAAAAAGGCGAGGGCAGCATTAAGGCTCGCCTGCGGATACTGTTTATCGATAGCCTGCGCATGGTTTTGTTTCGACAGCTTAAATCCCGGCGTCAAACAGGCTAAGGGTAAATGCAACCACTGCGGCGCGCTTAGGCCAAAGGTTTGATACAGGCTTAATTGGCGACAACTGGCTTCGATTAAATCATAGCCCCGTACCACTTCGGTAATGCCTTGATAGGCATCATCTAGCACTACGGCCAGTTGATAGGCATACAGGCCATCGCTGCGTTTGATAATAAAATCTTCGGCGGCAAAGGCATGGTCCACTACGACTTTTCCCATCAGGTTATCGCTAAATTCGGCGACTTGTTGTCGATTGACAATGCGGATCGCACCCGATTGATGTGGCGTGGCTAACTGATGGCAGCGACCATCGTAAATCCCACCCATGGCTTGGATCTGTTTACGACTACACTGGCAAAAGTAGGCATTATCCTCGGCGAGTAACTCATCGAGCTTGGCTTGATAGGCCTCGGTGCGGTCACTCTGGTACAGCACAGTGTCATCCCATTCGAAGCCGTAGGCCTCTAAGGTACGTAAAATATCATCGGCAGCGCCAGCAACTTCCCTTGGAGGATCAATATCTTCTACACGAATTAACCACTTCCCGCCTAAGGAGCGCGCCCGCAGATAACTGCCAAGGGCGGCGATCAGTGAGCCAAAATGCAGTGCGCCCGAGGGCGAAGGGGCAAAACGGCCAACATAGGGTTGCAAAGTAGAAGTGTTGGAAGAGTGAGTCGCCATCATAGAAATTTGCAGGAATAACCAGTCAAAGTGGCTGTATTTTAGGGGGATACGAACAAAAAGCGAAGTGAAACGAGAGGATGTTAATGCAAGACGCATAAACAAGTAGGCGGGGAAATCCCCGCCCGAAGATGGCCGATTAACCCGCCATTTGCTTCTCTTTGATCTCTGCAAGCGTTTTACAGTCGATACATTGATCGGCCGTTGGACGCGCTTCGAGACGGCGAATGCCGATTTCGATACCGCAAGAATCGCAGAAGCCAAAATCGTCTTCTTCAATTTTTTGTAGGGTTTTTTCGATCTTCTTGATCAGTTTACGTTCTCTGTCACGGGCACGCAGTTCGAGACTGAACTCTTCTTCTTGCGCTGCACGGTCTACAGGATCGGGAAAGTTTGCTGCTTCATCCTGCATGTGACTCAGAGTACGGTCGACCTCTTCACGCAACTGATTGCGCCAAGCTTCAAGAATTGTCTTGAAGTGACCCAGTTGCTTAGCGTTCATATACTCCTCACCCGGCTTTTCCTGGTAGGGACTTACACCTGCGATAGCGAGTACGCCAAGTTTTTTGGTGCCTTCAGGCATAACGCATCTCCTGTCATCATTTGCGTTTGTAGGGCGTCCTTAAGAACGGCCGCTATCTATATCAGAATCTTCACATTGAGGCAAATTTTTCATTTCACCTTGGCAGAATTTTTTGATTGCCTTCGCTAATTGAAATGAAAAAGCATTTTACTCAATCTTAACATCATACTCGGACTGGACAAGCGTGGGCTAGATGTATCTCACTGGCAGAAATCTCACAGCGATAAGCTAGGACTTCTACTCCCGATAAAACAGCCTTTTTCAACAGGTTAGCATATTCTGGGTCGATATGTGCCGCGGGAGCCACGCTGTGGATGTCTGTGTGTTGCACTACAAATAGCAAGACGGCTCTATGCCCAAGGCTGGCCATGTGCATTAATTCCCGTAGATGTTTTTGGCCGCGAAGACTCACTGCATCCGGGAAATAACCTTGGCCATCCTCGAGCAAAGTACAACTTTTGACTTCAATATAACAGGCGGGCTTTTGAGCAGCCTCAAGCAAGATATCGATGCGGCTATTTTCATCGCCGTACTTCACTTCGCGGCTTAAGCTGTCGTAGCCTGTAAGTTCGGTGATGACACCTTTATTAAGCGCCTCCTCGACCAGGGCGTTGGCATTGCCCGAATGAATGCCGATAAGGCCACCCGTTGGCGTGGTCATCAACTCCCAGGTATGGGCATATTTACGTTTAGGATTGTTAGACGTGGAAAACCATACGGTTTCATCGGGGAACAGGCAGTTACGCATTGAACCGGTATTGGGGCAATGCAGGGTGATTTCAGTGCCGTCTTCGAGTTGAACATCGGCGAGAAAACGTTTGTAGCGCTGGAGCAATTTTCCCGATTTCAGTGCTGGATTAAAGTGCATGCTATAACCTGTAGCGAGGTGATTTGGGCGCCCAAGACTAACAAATTTCGCAAATGTTTACAGATTTTACCTCGGTAACTTAGGCCGATGGCTTTCAGTCCTCGGCCGCTGGCAGTAAACTGCCGCCAACCCAGTTGTACTTTGTATACCCCAAAAGCCTGAGGATGTAGGACCTCTCACCTCAACTTGCAAGGGTATAGCGCAAGAACAAATTAAAATAAGGACCCCTCATGAGTGAACTTAAAGTGACTGAAGTGATGAGAGTTGAGTTAACCAAAGATACCCCCGCCGCCCATTGGGGCAAAGCCGATGTGACCTTCAATGCCGAAGGTGCATTAGTCCACTTAGGTGGCGGCGATGAGCTGCGCCAAATTCAAATGGCGGCGCGTAAGTTACGCAATCAAGGGATCAGCACTGTTGCCTTAGCAGGATCTCTTTGGGATCTGAATAGCCAATGGGTCTTCGCCCAAGGTTTTGCCACAGCCAAGCCCGGCTACAAGATCCAATGGTGCGGCGATGACGCAGTACAAGCCGAGTTACAACGTCGCTTAGAAGTGGCGACATTTGCCCGTCAACTGATCAACGATACTCCTGAAAATCTGCCTCCGGTGAAACTGGCGCAGCAAGCAGCCAAATGGTTAGCCGAACTCGGTGGCGCTAAGGTGAGCTACCGTATTATTGAAGGCGAAGCATTATTAGAAGAGCAGTGGATTGGTATCCATGCCGTAGGCCGTGGCAGTGAGCGTCCACCAGCGATGTTAGAGCTAGACTTTAACCCGCTGTCAGCCGATGCCCCTGTATCTGTTGCCTTAGTGGGTAAAGGGATTACCTTCGACTCTGGCGGTTACAGCATTAAAGCCTCTGAAGGCATGCTGGGTATGAAGTGCGATATGGGCGGCGCCGCCACTGTGACGGCCGCTTTAGGTTTAGCGATTAAATCGGGCCTGAACAAACGCGTTAAGTTATTCCTCTGCTGCGCTGAAAACCTGATTAGCGGCCGTGCCTATAAGCTGGGTGATATCCTCACCTACAAAAATGGCGTGACAGTTGAAGTGGTTAACACCGATGCCGAAGGGCGCTTAGTGCTGGCCGATGGTCTGCAAGCGGCTTCTGCGACGGGTGCTCCTTTTATTATCGACGCGGCAACCTTAACTGGCGCAGCTGTGATGGCGGTGGGCTCTAACTACAACGCGATTTTCTCGCCACAGACTGAAGTGTTACAACTGGCGCAGCAAAAAGCCTCGACAGTGGCCGAGCGTGTATGGCCATTGCCACTGGATCCTTGGCACAAGGACATGTGTCCATCGGCCTATGCTGACACCGCAAACAGCCGCCCTGTGAAAGGTGGTGGTGCTGGCGGCGCTTCTAATGCGGCGGGCTTCCTGTGGCGTTTCGTTTCGCCAGAAGCCAAGTGGTTACACGTGGATTTAGCGGCGGCCTTCGAAGATTCGGCTTCCGCACTGTGGGGCGCTGGCGCGACCACCCATGGCGTGCTGACCATCAGTGAGCTGATTAAAGGCTAAGTTTGCCTTCGCGACAGAGTTGCCTTCGCGGCTTAGCTTACGAGTAGCGCTTCTTATTGTATTAAAACCGCCTTCGGGCGGTTTTTTATTGCATAAAATTAAAGCGTGGGCAGTATGAGTCTTTATATGTTTATTTTATGATTCAGCGTATTAGCGGTTGGCTATTACTATGGCCATGGCTTGGGCAATTTATCGGGATGACTATGCTAAGGATACGTAAAGCGACGCAATTAGATGCCAAGGCCTGTTGGGATATCCGCAATGCGGCGATTAATAAAGGCTGCGCCGGATTTTATGCTCAAGATGACTTACAGATTTGGACCCAGGGCGAATTGACTGAATCTTTTCGTCGTATGGTGGGCGCGCATTTTTATGTGGCTGAAATCTTCAATGAAACAACCCAAGAACCGACTGTGGTGGGTACCATCATGCTGGATGAACCCTATGCTCAAGTTGAGGCGCTGTTTGTCTCCCCCGAGGCGATGGGCTTGGGTGTTGGTAAGTCATTGCTGCAATTTATTGAAACAAAAGCCTTTAATCTCGGCCTTGCCAAATTGCGATTAGAGTCAACCTTAAATGCGGTCGAATTTTATCGCCGCTGCGGTTTTGGTGGTGAAGGCCTAGAGGAAGACGCCGTCTATTGCTCACCCCGCGGAATCGCCTTGGATTGTCGGGTGATGTATAAAAATTTAGGGCGCTTAACTTCACGCCGTTAACTGGGCACAGATTGAAAATCTGAGGTGATAGAGCATTGAAGGATTATAGAGGTGGAATTAACTGCTAAGACTTAATGCAAGATGGGTTGCTGGCACACCCGAGGGAATCAATAGATCAAGCATGGATGTGGAATTAACTACTACGACTAAAAGCTTTGATGGGGTTGCTGACATACTTAAGGAAATCAACAGATCAAGCATAGAGGTGGAATTAACTGCTAAGACTTAACGCAATATGGGGTTTCTGACATACTCAAGGGAATCAACAGATCAAGCGTGGATGTGGAATTAACAGCTAATACTTAACGCAAGATGGGGTTGTTGGCACACCCAAGGGAATCAACAGATCAAGCATTGAAGTGGAATTCACCTCTAGAACTTGTTTTGAAGGGTTGTTGGCACACCCAAGGGAATCAACAGATCAAGATGGGGGAATTAACTCCCAAGAGTATGCCAACTATCGTTCTTTCGCCTGAAATCCCGATGCCAATAAGATTAACTTCAATGGCTTAAATCAAGCTTAATCTATTGCTCAAAAAGGCTTTATTTCATTAGCCTTTAGTCAAACGTTAACTCTATCTCAGTTCGCCTGCGGGCTATTAAGCTGCTGGCGTTTTTCCATTAAATCTTTAATCAAGGGTGTGAGGATCAGCTCCATTGCGAGGGACATTTTGCCGCCCGGCACCACTAAGGTGTTGACCCGTGACATAAAGGAGCCTTGGATCATGCTCAAATAATAGGGGAAGTCGACGTTGTTGATGCCGCGAAAACGGATCACCACAAAGCTTTCATCTAGGCTTGGAATATCTTTGGCGCTAAAGGGGTTGGAGGTGTCTACCGTCGGCACCCGTTGGAAGTTGATATGGGTACGGGAAAACTGTGGCGTCATATGCTTAATATAATCGTCCATGCTGCGCACGATTGAGCCCATGACTTTTTCGCGGCTATGACCTCGCTCCGAGGTGTCACGAATGATCTTTTGGATCCACTCTAAGTTAACGATAGGCACCATGCCGATCAGCAAATCCACATGCTGGGCCACGTTGGCATCGCCCGTGACTACGCCACCATGTAAGCCTTCGTAATACAACATATCGGTGTTTTCAGGCAGTGGACGCCATTGGGTGAAAGTGCCCGGCATTTGGTTAAAAGGCACAGCCTCATCGAAGGTATGTAAATAGCTGCGAGTTTCACCTTGGCCCGTGGCACCGTAATCGCGAAAGCATTGCTCTAGGCGGGCAAAGTTGTTGGCCTCTGGGCCAAAGTAACTCAGATTGCGATTCTCAGCCTGGGATTTGCGGATCATCACTTCCATCTCTGCACGGGTAAAGTGATGAAAACTATCGCCTTCTACAAAGGCGGCGTTGATCCCGAGTTGGCGAAAGATATGACTAAAGGCGGTAGTAGTAGTGGTGGTTCCTGCGCCGGATGAGCCTGTAACTGCAATAATCGGATGTTTTGCTGACATTTTTTCTACCTAGCTAGGAACCTAAAGAGCCGCTCATTGGGAGCGATAAACCGTATAAGCTATTTATACGGCACTGGGATACTGGTGGTCAATCTTGCCGTTTTGCTACTTGGTCGGCGTGGCGAATGGCAAAGGATTCATCGTCCTCGCTGTATTCCAAGACGAGTTTTCCTTGTTTAAGTGCTTGTTGGCATTGCACTATTGCCGTTGATAGTTCTTGCTCATCTAGGCTAGTAAAACTACCATCCTCCACTTGGCCTAAAAGATATTCGCGGATCAGATTGGCTAATGTCTCTTTGGGGAGCTGGAGTAAAGCATCGTAGGGGATAAGCATTCGGGTTCCTTATGGTGCCGATGAAGCATCATTGGCGAGTAAAAAGTCTAAAATGCGCCGCTCTAGATAATAGCGTGGCTTCCAAGGTGTACCCCCCTCAATAAAACCGACATGGCCGCCATGGGCATGTAATTCATATTCCACATACGCCGAAAGCTGGCTGGAATGTGGGATAACGGCATCCGTCATAAAGGGATCGTCCTTGGCGTGCAAGATCAGCGTTGGCTTAGTGATGCACTTGATAAAGGGGAGACCACTGGCGCGGGTGTAGTAATCTTCAACGCCCAAAAATCCATGGAGCGGTGCGGTGACTTTATCGTCAAAGTCATAAAAAGTATTGAGATTAGTAACTTGCATTGGGCTCAATGCCATCGCGCCCGCCAGATCGGGGTCAGCAAGCTTTTGATTGACCTTGCGTTGTAACTGTTTGATTAAATGGCTTTGATACACCTTTGAAAAACCATTTTCTAAGCGTTTGGCGCAGGCCGATAATTGCAGCGGCGCCGACACAACTACCGCGCGACTCAACAGGCTATGCTCTTGATATTCGCCTTGATATTTGGTCAGCACATTGCCACCTAAGCTGTAACCCACAGCTAATAAAGGTGATTGCGGGTACGTTTGTTGCAGCAGGCTTAGGTTAAACTGCAGGTCATCGGTATCGCCACTGTGATAACTGCGGGCGAGGCGATTGGTTTCCCCTGAGCAGCTTCTGTGGTGGTGAACCACAGCCGCTAAGCCTTGCTCTTTACAGGCTTGCAGAATGCGTCTGGCATAATGGGACTGGGCACTGCCCTCTAACCCATGAATGATGACCACAATGGGTTTGCCGACTTGGGGCCTTGCTTGCCAATCTAAATCGATAAAATCGCCGTCGGGAAGCTCGAGTCGTTGTCGCTCAAGCACAGGTTTGGCCACTTTAGTGAAAACGGGCAGAATAGTTTGCACATGGGGACTTTTGGCCCACCAAGGCGGATTAAAAACGTTTGGCATGGGATCTTATCTTGATATCAACTATTGCTGAAAATTAAAACGTGTGTTTAATTTAGATTCGCGGTCATTGTAGCACAATAATTTAACACTTAGCGTCTTGGGGAGACATAGATGAATAGACGTACCTTTTTACTGGGCGCGTTTGCCGGTACGGCGGCGATTGCCTTGGGGGTAAATCTCTACTCTCCCGAATTCAGCCTCCCCGATGAAGGCGAAGGAAAAGACTATCGTTTGTTATTCGGTGTGTTGTTACCTGTGATGCTCGATGGGGCCTTGCCCGATGTGGCAACCCATAAGTTGGCGGCGCAAAATCGCACCTTAGATGCCATTAAGCATTCGATTGATGTCTTACCCGACGAGCAGCAGGCAGAGTTATTCGAACTGCTGGATATGCTGGAAAATCGTCTCGGTTTACTGCTACTTACCTCGAGTATGACGCCACTCTTGATGCGCTCACCCAGCGACTTAACACAAATGTTGGAAACCTGGCGCCACAGCTATTTTGCGTTATTGCAAACGGCTTATTTAGGCCTGCGGGAATTAGTGATGGCCAGTTATTACGCCTGTCCCGAGCATTGGAGCCGACTTCACTACGCCAAGCCTGAATTGTTCAAATAGGCTGAATTTATAATAATAACAATAATGTAAGAATGGAGTGTTCCAAGTGGCAATCATAGATCCCATAGTGACAGGCTTAAATTCCGGTTGGTTACATACCGACGCCAGTCAACTGCAAGAGAACCAGCAATTTGAAGCCGATGTGGTGATTGTAGGCACGGGCGCAGGTGGCGGTGTGGCGGCGGAGATCCTAAGCCAAGCAGGGCTTAGTGTGATCATGATTGAAGCGGGGCCGCTTAAATCCTCCAGCGACTTTAATATGGAGGAGCGGGTCGCTTACCCTAATTTGTATCAACAGGCGGCTGCGATGAAAACCGCCGATAAGGCGATTGGTATTTTTCAAGGTCGCGCCGTGGGCGGCTCGACCACCATCAATTGGACCACCTCGATTCGTACTCCGAAGGAAGCCTTAGCCTTTTGGGCGCAGCATAAATCCGTTGCGGGCCTCGACCCCGATGCTCTGGCCCCTTGGTTCGAGCAGATGGAGCAGCGGCTTAATATTCATGAATGGAATTATGAACCTAACCGCAATAATGGCGCGCTCAAGCAAGGCTGCATCAACCTAGGTTGGGATTACACCGTCATTAAGCGTAACGTGGCGGGCTGTTGGAATACTGGTTATTGCGGCATGGGTTGCCCAGTCAATGCCAAGCAGTCGATGTTAGTGACGACTATCCCGAGCGCATTAGAGAAGGGCGCGCAGCTTTTTAGCCGTGCCAAAGTCGTTAAGATTGAACACCATAATGGCCAAGTGTTTGCCCTCAAGGCGCAGGCGCTCGATGTTAATTTACGGCCGACGTCTGTCGAGCTGTTATTCAAAGCCAAACACTATATTTTAAGCGCTGGCGCTATCCACACGCCGACCTTAATGATGCGCTCCGAGGTGCCCGATCCCTATCAGCTGTTGGGCAAACGTACCTTTTTACATCCCACAGTGCTCTCGGGTGGCATCTTTGCCGATGCGATTAATGCCCACAGTGGTGCGCCACAATCTATCTATTCCGATGAATTTGTTTGGAAAAACGGTGCCGATGGCGAGTTAGGTTACAAGCTTGAGGTGCCGCCTGTGCATCCGATTTTGATCGCCTCTAAAACCTTAGGTTACGGGGCGAGCCATGCGGAATTGATGGCGCAATTTAATCAGCTACAGGTCACTATCGCCTTGATCCGCGATGGTTATCATCCCGATAGCCAAGGTGGGCAAGTGCATCTCACCTCGACGGGCTTTGCCTTGGATTATCCGCTCACCGAGGCCTTTTGGCGTGCGGCGCGGCGGGCGTATGCCAGCATGGCCGAATTGCAATTCTCGGCGGGGGCATTAAAAGTACTGCCCATCAGTGATGGTATGCCTTATCTGTCGTCATGGAAGGAGGCGAAAGAGAGTATTGCGCAAATGGATTTAGCGCCGCTGCGGACAATCGTCGCCTCGGCGCACGTGATGGGTGGTTGTCCCTTTGGGGAGGATGAAAAGCTCTCTATGGTGAATAGCTATGGTCAGTCACATTATCTGGATAATCTGTCGGTGATGGACGGTTCTATCTTCCCGACCAGCCTCGGGGCCAATCCGCAGCTGTCGATTTATGGCATTACCGCGCGCAATGCCACAGCGTTGGCGCAAAAGCTGACCGATGGCCGAGAGCCACAATAGCGTGGAGTCTGTATGCAATCTATAGCATCCTTGGAGGGCGGCTGTTTATGTGGGGCGATTCGTTATCGGATTGAGGGCAAGCCCTTTGACGCCGATTATTGCCACTGCCGCATGTGCCAAAAAAGCATTGGGGCCGTATTTGGCGCCTGGATGGATTTTAAGCTGCATCAGGTAACTTGGCTTAAGGGCAAAGTGACAGAGTTTGCTTCATCTGAGTGTGTGAGACGCGGTTTTTGTGCCCACTGCGGCTGCTCGCTAACCTACAGGCACGCTGAGTATCCCGACTATCTCACCCTGACGATCGCAAGCTTAGATGATCCTGAACTGGTGCAGCCTAATTACCATATTTATACCGATGAGCAACCAAGTTGGCTCAATATTGAGGATTACTGCCAGCGTTATCCTCAGGCTCGGACTAAGTAAGCTAACGTCTGGTCTATTAAGGCGCGATAAAATTCAGCGAATTTACATCGGCTGCGGATAGGCCAAACAGGGTGAGGTAACTCACCAGATTGGTTTGTGCGCCAGTTGGCGATAATCCATTGACGGCATTTAAAATTGTGCGCTGCGCCTTACGTTCCATCATCAGCTCTACATCGAGCATCTGCTGATACTCTTCCTCATTCAGGCTTGCCTTGGCGAGGCGGCGCAGACGGCGATAGGGCGTGAGAAACTTTTCATCCCAATCCCAAACCGCATTCACTAGCTGCTGCCACTGCTCGGTCGAATATTCCCGTGGGCCCGCCACATCACTGGTGAGATCTAAATACTGCGCCAGCAGTAAGAGATTCACATTCACTTGGCAGTTATCCTGTAGCTCGAGGCAAAGCTGCTTATTTTGCCCGTAGCTCATATCACACCAATGCCAAATTTGACTGTCTAACGGGGTTGCATCCGACATACTGTTTCCTTGTACGTTAGGCGATAAAGGGCCAATTACTGGCCCATCAGCTCAAGTTCCATTGAATCAATTTCTTCTTGCAGCTCAAGCCATTGCATTTCACTTTCTTCCAGCGTTTGTGTCAAGCTGGTGCGCTCACTGAGTACTGACGTGAGTTTGGCTTTATTGTCCTGATCGTAGAGCTCGCTATCGGCCAGCAGATGCTCCAACTCGGCGAGGCGTTCACTGAGCTTTTGCTGATCGGTTTCAAGCTTCGCCTGCTTACGTTTAAGTGGCGACACCTTTTGGCGCAGCTCTGCTTCTAACCGCTTTTGCTGTTTCTTATCGACGGCGGGTTTGGCATCGTCACCGTTAACGGTGGAGTTCGCACTGGCGGCCTTAGCAGCATCGAGTAACCATTGGTGGTAATCCTCTAAATCACCATCGAAGGCCTGTACTTGGCCTTGATCAACCAGATAGTAATCGCTACAGGTTAAGCGCAGTAAGTGACGGTCGTGTGATACGATAACCATTGCGCCTTCAAAGGTTTGCAATGCCATAGTAAGCGCATGGCGCATCTCTAGATCTAAGTGGTTGGTCGGTTCGTCGAGCAGTAATAGGTTAGGGCGCTGCCACACTAATAGGGCCAACACTAAACGCGCTTTCTCGCCACCCGAGAACGGACGCACCGGCGAGAGTGCCATATCGCCATGGAAGCCAAAACCACCGAGGAAGTTACGTAATTCCTGCTCACGGGCATTTGGCGCGAGGCGCGCCAGATGTTGCAGCGGCGTATCGTCTAAGCGTAAAAATTCGATTTGGTGCTGGGCAAAGTATCCGATATTCAGGCCGGGATTGGGCTCATACAATCCGGTCATCGGTGACAGTTGTCCCGATAACAGTTTGATTAATGTCGATTTACCCGCGCCGTTGCGGCCTAAAAGGCCAATACGGGCACCGGGGACTAAGTTCAAATGCACTTTGCTAAGGATTTGCTTGTCGCCATAACCCACTGCCACTTGCTCCATTTTAATCAATGGATTGGGTAGGGCTTCTGGCGGGCGAAACTCCATATAAAACGGGCTATCGGCCTGGGATGGCAACAGCTCAGTCATCCGCTCCAGCGCCTTTAAGCGGCTCTGAGCTTGCTTGGCTTTACTGGCCTTGTAGCGGAAGCGGTCGACGAAGGACTGCATATGCGCCCGTTCTTTTTGTTGGCGCTCATAGGCGACCTGTTGCTGCGCCATACGTTCGGCACGGATGCGCTCAAAGGCACTGTAGTTGCCTTTGTAATAATTGAGTTTTTGATTCTCGACATGGACGATTTCATCGACAATCTCGTCGATAAAATCCCTATCGTGGCTGATTAAAATCAGCGTGCCTTGATAGGACTTAATCCAACCTTCGAGCCAGTACATGGTGTCTAAGTCTAAGTGGTTGGTCGGTTCGTCGAGCAGCAGTAAGTCGGAGCGGCACAGCAGTGCTTGGGCAAGATTTAAGCGCATCCGCCAACCACCCGAAAAGCTTTTCACTGGGTTATTTTGCTCGGCTTCGCTAAAGCCTAAACCTGCCAGCAAGGCACCTGCGCGGGCGCGAATGGCGTAGCCGCTAATGGCATCGATTTTACCGTGCAAGGTGGCAATGGCGTGGCCATCATTGTGTTCCTGCGCGATATGCAAGTCGGCCTCAAGCTGGCGATATTCTTTATCACCATCAAGCACATACTCAAGTGCAGAGACTTCCAGCGCGGGCGTTTCTTGAGCTACGGTGGCGATTTGCCAACCCGAAGGCATACTAAACTCGCCTTTGTCTAAGCTCAGGTGACCCATAATTAATGCCAGCAGTGAGGACTTACCCGTGCCATTGGCGCCGACTAGGCCGACCTTGTGGCCGGGATAGATGGTCAAAGAGGCTTCGTCGAGCAGGGTTTTGCTGCCACGGATTAATTGCGCTTGGTTGATGCTGATCATTAACTACAACTTGGTCATATCATGAATGAGTAAGGGCAGTGATGATAACGTACAAGCCGATGGCAAACCACAACTTAGGCCGAGTTGCTGAGGATTTCTTACACTTTTTACAGCATCTTTTTGGCGAATGTTGCGGCGGCTTTTAGGGCGTTCTTAGGATGAGAGGCAAAGCGAGTGCACGGCCGATTTGGCAAATCCTTCTTGAGTGAATCCCGTAAGATGCTAACGCCTGCTCATATCTTATGGCATCACAACTTGGTTTAAAGGCTGGCAATAGCTGGGCACTGTGGCAAAATAGCGGCCAATTTCAGGCTCACGCTTTGGGTTTCTCAAGCGAAGCGGAGTCATCTTCTGATCCAACTGAGCTGGTCTGTGCATTAAAGGTATTAGCATGACAACAAAAATAAAAAAGCGCTTCGTAGCTGGCGCAAAATGCCCAAAATGTGGCGCCAAGGACAGCATTCTGCTGTTTAAAGAAAACGGTATCGAAACCGTAGAATGCACCGACTGTGATTACCGCGAACAACAAACCGATGTCAAAGTCACCGAAAAAGCCACAGGTGCCGTGATTGGGGTGTTTAAGCCTGAGTAGTAGCACTTTTATATGCGTGTTTTTTGCTAAGTAACGATTAAAAGCTGATCCCCAAAGTGTGTTTTGCAGTTCAAAAGGGGAATTGGATAAGTAAAGCTATGCCTATAGAAAAGTTGATGGTTCGACTTAGAAGTTATGCATCTCTTCCTTTTGTAGCTTCAATGCGTTAATCAAAATCAAAGTCGTGGGGCTTCACCCCACACCCGACCAAGGAGGACTGCTCGTTCTATCCTCCTTGGATGCTCCAAGACGCCCCAACGGAGCTGGAAACTCCTTGTGCTCATTGCCAAATTTGCTATCGCTTCCGAAGGATGCGTCCCTGCACCTGCGAAAGCTAGCTTGCCATCCATGGCAAGACTCACGCAATTTGTCTATTCGCCCTACGGCAACTCCGAGGGGAGGTGTATTCCTTGGTGTTTTGAGTCGTTAGAAGGTGATTCATCTGCAAAACATAAGCGTAAAAGAATGAGAAAGCTAAAACAATATCAACTAATTACCCATCAAACTGTATAAAAAAAACGCTACCGCAAAAAAGCAAATTCCTATAGCATCATTTATACCAATTGACATGGATTTGGCCGCGGCCATATTTGAGATTTAGTGAATAAGCGATTTATGCCCTGCAAACAGCGCAGCGCATAAATACTAAGACGTTATATCGCTGGTGACGTATGCGTAAAACTCTGATTTTTTCTTTGCGCCATATGGGCATGTTATTGCACTTCTACTTCAGTTTCTTTTTCTGAGAAGACTATTGGGGCTGAAGAAGCCGAAAAATTAGGATTTCATCGTTTAATAGTTGGCAAGAGTGACTCTTGGAACGATGGCTGGATCTTTTTTGTTTATCCGGAAGTCGATGCCAACGGACACAAAATATCTGAAGTTTGCCTAGATATTTACGATAACTCTGAAAAGTTAGCTTTTTTATGTGTCGAAATGAAAAGTTCTGAAATAAAAGGGTTTAATCGTTCAGATATTGAAGTTAGCAAGCAAAGATCTGTTTCTGTGGATGTCAGCATCACATATGGAAGCGAAAGATATTTAGTTAAAAACGTCATATCTTTGCCGGGCAAAGATTATGAAACCTTTAAAAAACGATATAACAAATAAATGTAATCGCCAGCAAAAAGCGCTGGCTGCGACGTCAACCCGCTGCGGGGCTTTCCTCGCTAAATTTAGGCGTTATAAATCTAGGTAAATATGGAAGTAGCCGAAAAAATAATTGATCAATTAGAATTAACGGGACACGATTTGGAGGGGGAAATATCTTTTCCTGCTTTAGGTGAAAGTGTTTTGTTTACTATAGGGTTATCTGGTTCTGGTGAAATAGAGCAGTCACATAAAGATTCTATCAACTGGCTTTACAATAATATCGAACTTGAGTTCCCTAAAATTGAGGAAGCAATTTTCCAATATTACCAGAGAGTCTTACCTGATTATCATCTTGGTTTAGGGGAGTATGCCGACGAGCTAATGCCAACGCTATCCGCACCTAATCAAGTGTGGAACTATGTCACCGAACCAGGAGTGTTCATGTTTCCTGAAGATGAAGGTGGAGAACTTCATTTAGAGTATGAGTGTACCTTCGATGTAGAGCATGGTTTAAGAGTCGTACTTAAAAACGGAAAAATATTAAGGGTTGGCTTAGAGTAATCGATTTATAACAAGGCCATTATGGTAGTTGGACGCAAAACGCTTGGCTTGCGCTCCTTCGTCGCTAAGTTTAGCCAAGCATTTGTGCGCCTCATATGGCGGCGTTAACAGTACAAAACAATGAGCATCGAATATCCACTCAAACCAAAATCAACAAGCTACCTTGAGCAAGGACAGTTTTGGGCTGTGCCTCTTGAACAAGGTGGTTTTGGCTGCGGCGTGGTACTAGCTAAATTATTGCGTCAAGGTAAAACCGATACACGTTTGTTCTTGGTGGGCCTGTTAGATTGGTTTGGCGAGGCACCGCCAACATTAAACCAAATCAAAGGTGCTAACATCATCGAAACTGGAGCGGCACATATAAAAAGCATTACTGAAACAGGCGGTGTAATTATTGACTCTGGTTATAACGTAATAGGCATTGCAAGAGAAATCGAAAAATCCGATTTCATTAGCACATGGGGTTACAACGTGATTACAAGGCTAGCCGAAAGGTACGTAACAGTTAACAAGTCAAGCAAGCAGGATGACGTAACCAGCGTCCCTTCTTGAAGCGTTATCGCCATAGAAGTTTTAATCTGCAACTCAAAAATTAGAGTTGGGAATCTATCACGCTTTTGTTCCAAGGCACGTTGCGTAAGGCTTTTAAATCTACAGGTTACGCTAATGTCTAATGTCAAAAGGTGAGCCATGGTGATTAGCTAGACGACCGTTCGCTCCATGGCCGCTTTTTGGCATCCATGCCATCGCGGCATTCGTGAATCCATTAACATCATACGGGGCGGCCCAGCATCCACAGACGGACTTGAACAACATCCTTGTTTAAAGGCCTGTTCGCCATCCATAGCTCTCGTTCATAGGCTCAGAAACCTTAGGTTTCCATTCACCGTGTCGGTGAGTGAACATCATGGCAAGCCTGCATGAGTGGGTATCAGCAAGCTACCGTTCCATTTTTTCGAATGTTTAGACCGTGATTTCGCGTTATTCTTTTGCATATTTCCTTGTTATTCTGCCTCCATCAGCATTGCCACTGTTTCACTTAGTCACTTCTAACCCAAGTGATCGTGATTGTACGGGCTAATGCCTTACGAGTTAGGAGCATAAAATGAAAGTCTTAGGTCAGTTTTCTGCTAAACCTGCGATGGATGGCGACGGGGTGAATATTCGTCGTGTGGCGGACTTTATCACGACCCATTTTGATCCGTTTTTGATGATGGATGAGATTAAATCCGATGATAAACAGGATTTTATTGGTGGCTTTCCACCGCATCCGCACCGTGGAATGGAGACCTTTACCTACATCCGTAAGGGTGGCTTTGAGCATCGCGATCAGATGGGCAACGTCAAAGCGATTCGTGCTGGCGATGTGCAGTGGATGAGCACGGGTTACGGCGTGGTGCATTCCGAAATGCCGCTGGCCGATGCGCTTAATGGCCTGCATGGCTTCCAAATTTGGATCAATATGCCGGCTAAGGACAAACTGCGCCCCGCGGCGTATCAGGATACGGCTTCAACCCCTAGCGTTGAAACCACGAACGACACAGGCGCCACCCTTAAAGCCTTGGCGGGGGATTGGGCTTTTGCGGGTAAAAGCGCGATCAGTGCCACCATCCAAGGATTAGCGGGCGAAGCGGCGATTGCCGACTTGATGATTAACGCCAATGGTGAGGCGCAGCTCGATCTATCCAAGCATGAGTTTGCCGCCCTCTATCTTTACCAAGGTGGCTTGAGTAAGGGCTAAGGCTCACAGTGGTCATTCAATGAAGGCCAGTTTTTAGTGCTCGATAGCCAAACGCCATTGCAGCTTAAGGCCGATGAACGCGGTGCGGGCATGCTTTTGTTTGTGGGTAAACCGATTCGCGAAAAAATCGTCCAAATGGGGCCGTTTGTGATGAACACCCAAGCGGAAATTCAGCAGGCGATTCGCGATTATCAAGAGGGCCGCTTTGGCAACATTGCCTAAGTCTCGATTGCGTTAAATCTTGACTCCTGACTTGAAAACACCGCTATTACAAAGCTTGTTTTTCCGTAAGTCACACCCACTAAGCCCTGCCACGCAGGGCTTTTTGTTAGCGCGCTTCTTATCTCTCAGATACTTCAAAGCAGCCAATTAAGTCTGCTTGGGTGGTTAAGCGAAAGACTTCAGGAAAAGAGCGCGCTTTATTGCTACAATAGCCGAGCTTTGGATGGTGCGGATAAGATTGAGCATGGCAAGTTGCCGACTTAGCCTTATTGCGCGAATGGCATGGCTCAGTCAGAGGGCTAGTTTAAAGGCTTAATTTAAAGGCTTAGTTAACTTAACCGCCAGAAATAAAGGCCTAAAGAAATGGCTAAACGCCCCGAAGCGATAAGCGTATTTAATCAGTAACACAATGAAATTTCAGTGACTTGCCTGAGTTTAAGCCAGCGCGGGTTACCCACCACAGGATATTCGCCTTGAGCAATTCAGACACTCAGCCTTCAATGGCTTTCTCGACTCTTAAGCTAAAACCCGAACTGCTTGAGAACCTTACCACTATGGGCTATCACGAAATGACGCCGATTCAGGCGCAGAGTCTGCCAGCCATTTTAGCGGGCGAGGATGTGATTGGTCAGGGTAAGACGGGTTCGGGTAAAACGGCGGCCTTCGGGCTAGGTCTGCTGAACAAGTTAGATGTGAAGCGTTTTCGCATTCAAACCTTAGTGCTGTGTCCGACCCGCGAACTGGCCGACCAAGTAGCGCAGGAGATCCGCACACTGGCGCGTGGTATTCACAACGTAAAAGTGCTCACCCTCTGCGGCGGCGTGCCCATGGGGCCGCAAATTGGTTCACTCGAGCATGGCGCCCACATAATCGTCGGTACGCCGGGGCGGATTGTTGACCACTTAGAGCGGAACCGTTTAGACCTAAGTAACCTCAATATGCTCGTACTGGACGAAGCCGACCGCATGCTGGAAATGGGCTTCCAACCCCAGCTCGATGCGATTATCGAGCAGTCGCCACGCGAGCGCCAAACCCTGCTGTTTAGTGCAACCTTCCCCGAGCAGATTCAGTCGATTGCCAAGCAAATTATGTACGACCCTGTGATGGTGAAAGTGGCCGTAACCCACGAAAAGAGCACCATTGAGCAGCATTTCTACCACTTGGATGACGACAAGGCGCGCATGCAGGCGCTGCAATTATTGCTGCTGGATCGTAAGCCGGAGAGTGCGGTGGTGTTTTGTAATACCAAGCGCGAAACTCAAAAAGTGGCCGATGAACTGAGCGATGCAGGCTTTAGCGTTATCGCCCTGCACGGTGATTTAGAGCAGCGTGACCGGGATGAAACCCTGCTGCAATTTGCCAACAAGAGTGCCTGTGTGTTGGTCGCAACCGATGTGGCTGCCCGTGGCCTCGATATCGACGCGTTGGACGCGGTATTTAACTACCATGTGGCCTATGATACCGAAGTGCATATTCACCGTATTGGCCGTACCGGCCGTGCGGGCAGTAAGGGCGCGGCTTTTACCTTCTTTGACGATCAAGATGGCTACAAAATTGCGTTATTAGAAGAGTACTTAGATCGCGATATTCAGAGCGAAGCCTTACCATCATTAAGTTTGCTGGGCACTGCGCCCAATGCACCAACCATGATCACCCTGCAAATCGATGGCGGTAAAAAAGAGAAGCTTCGCCCTGGCGATATCCTCGGCGCCCTCACTGGGGAGAATGGTATCGAAGGCTCGCAGGTCGGCAAAATCCTTGTGACCGATTACCGCGCCTATGTGGCGGTGAATCGTAAAGTCGCTAAAAAGGCGCTGAGTAAAATCACCAGCGGCCGCATTAAAGGCAAGTCCTACCGCGCGTGGTTAATGAAATAAGCCGCAGTTAAGTGAATAAAAAGCGAAGCCAAATGGCTTCGCTTTTTGGTTTATGGCCTAGGGTTAGAAGTTATAGGTGACGCCCAACATCAGGTTACGCCCCATTAACGGCGCATAATCCTTGAGTAAGGAAGTATGGGGGCGTGCCTCCTGATTAAGCAGGTTGGTGCCTTTGAGATAAACCAAAATATCGCCGCTTGAGGTATACCAGCGATAAGTGGCGGCCGCGTTCACTAGGGCATAGCCTGCGGTTTCGGTCTCATTGTCGGCGGTGTCGGTTTGGCGGGCATAGCCTATGGCGCCTAACTCTGCGTGCCACTGCTGCAGATCGAAGTTTAATGTCGAGCCGACACGCATCGGCGATATTTGCGGTAAGTTACCGCCATCGACGAGTTTGCCGCGGGTGTAATCGCTAAAGAGTCCGAGTGACCAGAGATCATTAAATGGAATCGTTGCCTGCGCCTCGATGGAGTAAAGATCCGCATCGCCTTGAGTATATTGATAAACTGGCATGTCGCCTTCTTCATCGCTGTTGACCAGATCCGAGGCAACCAGTCCTGTGTTGCGCTCATAGTAGAAGTTATTGACTCGGTTATAGGCGAAGCTGAGTGAACCTGTCCATGTGCCGTCCAGCTTACGCAACGTGAGGTCGATATTGTTGGCGACTTCCTTATCGTTACTGCCGCTGTTAGCGACGATTTGACCATTCTCTAGGCTAAATTGCGACCCTAACTCAAAGCTTTGAGTAGCATCGTGTGGCCCGTAGCTGTAAAGCTCTTCGGCGGTGGCCGAACGTTCGGCGCGGGTGAGTGATAGGCCCAGATTGTAGGAAGGGGCGAAGTCCCACACTACGCCTGCCGACAGCGTCACATTATTATCAGTTAAATCATTAGGTTGATACTCTTGTTCACCATTAAGCGTGTCGAGCTGCATGCTATCGGGCGCGAGGCGGTAATGCTCGAGGCGACCGCCGAGTTCAAAGCGAAAATCCCCCAGCTTACGTTCTTGCACGATAAAGGCGGCGAGTGTGTCCGTTTTACTGTCGGGGGTGAGGGCTTCGTCGCCTTCCACCGCAAAGTCGCGGTGCACCGCATGCAGCCCCAGAGTGCCTTGCCATTCGCCCCAAGGATGATTGTTTAGGCTTAAACGTGCTTCGCTCTGCTTGTTGAAAAAAGTGGTGCCAGCAACGCCATCTTCTTCCTCGGCGTGTTGATAATCGCTATAGGCTGCGTCGAATTTTAACTTACTAAAACCAGCAAAGGGGTCGAGTAGCCCGCTATGCAACTGCCAAGCGGTTTTCTGTAAGTCGATGGTGATATTAGGGGCATCGGCCTCACCACGGCTGGGGATGCCGTAGTTGGATTCGGTGCGCGCGCCGGAGACGCTAACAAAACCCGAATCCCCCGTATAACCAACGCCTGCGGCGTAATCATCGAGTTTGAGTTGGCTATTGGCTAAGGTGCCGTGGGTGCTCGGCATATCGGCAATGGCATTACCGGGAATGTCGACATCCTCGGTTTTTCTGTGGGTGCCATCCAGATGCCAGTTAAATTGCCCATTACCGCCGTTGAGTTCGCCATTATAGGTTTGGCCATTATTGGCGCTGTCATAGCGAGCGCCAAAGTGCCCTGTCACTTCATCGACTGGGGTTTCGCTATAGCGGGTATCGACCACATTGACGACACCGCCGATGGCGCCATTGCCATAGAGTAGGGTGCCTGGACCGCGAAGAATTTCAATCTGCTGCGCCGAGGCGGCCTCGGAGGTCACGGCATGGTCCGCCGATACGGTAGAGGCATCGCCAACCGACAGTCCATTTTCAAGTACTTGTACTCTGGGGCCGCCCATGCCGCGGATAATCGGCCGACTGGCGCCCGCACCAAAGTGAGAAGCCTGTACGCCGGGGAGTTTTTCTAAGGTGTCGCCCAAGGTGGGTTCGGTGTTGAGCTTGAGTTGATCCTCGGTCAATACGCTGATGGGCGTAGTGCTTTCAAGGGCCGAGCGGGCGAGGGGTGATGCGGTTACCACGATATTTTCCATCGGGGTTTGGCTCAGCGCCACATCTTGAATAAGTACCGCCGTCGTTGAGCTAATCTCTTGATCGCTATGTTTAAAATTCGCATGGCTCACATGTAGATGCAGGTGACTATTATCGGCAATCTTGAGTTGATACTGGCCTTGGGCATCCGTAGTCGTGCTGTTACCGCCGTCAACACTGACGCGGGCATTGGCGAGCGCGTTACCTTGTTGATCAGTGACTTGGCCTTGAAGCTCTGCGGCCATAGCCGATGAACACACGCTCGCGACCGCAAGCGCTATTGAAGATAGTGCAAGTTTCATTGTGCCTTTCCTTGTAGATAAGCAAAAAAATTAATGTTTAAGTTTTTGAATTTGCTTTCTAAAAGGGAGGGGCGCGCGCATCAACATGGCGAATGTGGGCTAAGCTGGGGGCTTGATAGGTGGCAGTGGCGCGATGATCGGCGTGTTGCAAATCCAGCGGTAGCACGGGCATAGATGCCGGACTTGCACTGATATCATGGCCAAAATCGCAGACAATACAATGGGTGTGTTCATGTTCCAGACTGTGTTCGGTGTAATGGGTCAGCGCAAAGCACTGGGTAACCAGTAGCCATACACTGAGCAGCAACCAAGGCCACTTTTTATGAGTCCGAAATTGATGATAAGCCATTATTGTTATTGGTTAAGGTTCAGCCGTTAGTCGTATCGGGAAGCGCATATCCCTGTTGAAATGAGCTAAAGCCTGCGCCTGCGTCAGGCAACCTGAGTCGCTGATGCAGGCCAATTCGCTTTAGCCTTATCTAATCCACAAACTGACCTTAATTGATTTACATTGACCGAGTCTAGTTAACTTTTAGTTATAAAACTGGCTCAGTGGCAATCTAAGGTAAAAATCGCTTGCTGGCAGTGGCGGCACTTAAACTTGTAGATGGCCGGATTGCCACCCTTTTGGTAGCTAGACAAGAGTTTTTGCCATAGGTCATGGTTGGGCATGTATTCGGCTAAAAAGTCTTCTAATGCTTCGCCCTGCAAGGCTTGTAAATCAGTGAGTTCGGCATCGCCATGAAACTCGCAGGCATCATTACAGTGGGATTGCCAGACTTCCTGTTGCCATGAGACATACCCCGGTGTTCTTTCCGCCACTTCCTTCACGATGGCGAGATCCAGCCCCGCGTCGAGCAGTGGGTAATCGTCGACAAAATGGCCATTAAATTTGTCTGCGGCGCTACCATCGGCAACGCACCAAGGGCAAATCGCTTCAATATTGTCCCTGCAATACATTCCTGAGCTGCAGATAAATCCCCGTGCTTGGCCGCAGCATTCGCAGGTCGCATCGCTTGCGATCACGGCGCCAGTATCAAGGGGATGAGGGTGATAAGTAAACTGAGGGAAATCCATTTCAACTCCTAAGTGAGAAATAACGCGATTAAATCGCCAAGCTGATTATCATTGAGCGGAGTGGTTGATTCAATAGTTTATTCAATGAGATAAGCACTTGGCTGGTACTCGCAGCATCACTTAGTGAACGCTTATTGTGTTTTTTACTTGGCTATCGGCTAAGTCTTTTACACTGTTATTGGCATCTTTTGGCCATGGGATGATTCGGGCTCAATTGCAATAAATCCCAACGGTTGCCATAGAGGTCCTCGAACACGGCAACGGTGCCGTAATCCTGCTCCTGCGGCTCACGAATAAAGCGGATCCCAATGGACTGCATATAGTGATAATCGCGCCAAAAATCATCGGTATTTAAAAATAGAAACACTCGGCCGCCAGCCTGATTCCCGATAAAGGGTGCTTGCTCTGGTTTAGAGGCCTTGGCTAACAATAAGGCGGTGCCACTGGAATTGGGTGGGGCTACCACGACCCAACGCTTATCTTGCTCGGGTTGATAGCTGTCTTCAATCAACTCGAATTTGAGTTTATTGACATAAAAATCAATCGCCTCATCGTAATCTCTTACAACGAGTGCGATATGGACAATGGCCTGTTTCATCTTGAGTGCTCGACTTTTACTGTCTGATAAATCGCTATTGTATGGCTATCGCTGCGGTTAGGGTACCGCTGCGATGGACAATCAATCTGTGACTCAAGTGAGTGGCACTTTGGCCACTCACTTTAGAGGCTTATTTAAAAACGCAATGTAACAGCTCATTGTTAGCGTTCTCTTTTTAGAGCAAAGAGCTAAGAGCTAAGGGCAGGGCAATCTAAATTGATCTGAGAGGGCATTTAGACGGCTGAGTAACTCGGGGGAGAGGCTGACTTTTAAGCTGTCGATATTCTCTTTCAGCTGGTATAAATCGGTGGCGCCAATGATGTTTGAGCCAACAAATTTACGTGAGTTAACAAAGGCTAACGCCATTTGCGCGGGTGAGAGATTAAACTCGCGGGCTAAGTCTACGTAGGCAGCCGTGGCATCGAGTGCCATTTGCGAGCCTGTGTAACGGGCGAAGCGTTTAAACAGGGTTAAGCGCGCACCTTCTGGCCATTGGTTATTGCAATATTTGCCGCTCAAAGCACCAAAGGCCAAGGGCGAGTAGGCCAGCAGTGGCAACTCTTCGCGGTGGCTGATTTCACTCATGCCGACCTCAAAGCTGCGGTTGAGCAGGTTATAGGGGTTTTGCACTGTCACAATGCGCGGCAGACCATGTTTTTCCGCCAGTTGCAGGTACTTCATCAGTCCCCAAGGGGTTTCGTTCGACACACCGATATAGCGCACTTTACCTTGGCGAATGACTTCGGCGAGGGCTTCAAGGGTTTCGAGGATTGGCGTTTGCTGCTCAATCTCTTGCTCGTCGTAAAATAATTCCCCGAAGAAGTTGGTATTGCGATCCGGCCAATGTACTTGGTAGAGATCGATAGTATCGATTTGTAGGCGTTCGAGTGAGGCATCGACCGCTTGGTGGATATTGTTCCAGTCCAGCGCCATATTCTTGCGAATATAGTCACTCTTACCACCCGGTGCGGCAATCTTAGTGGCGATCACTAGGTCATCACGGTTGCCACGGGCTTTAATGTATTGGCCCAAAATACGCTCGGTTTCCCCTTGGGTTTCCGGCTTGGGCGGCACAGGGTACATTTCCGCAGTGTCAATAAAGTTGATGCCACTGCCGATGGCGTAGTCTAGCTGTGCGAAGGCTTCGGCTTGGGTATTTTGTTCACCCCAAGTCATAGTGCCTAAACAGATTTTGCTCACCTCGAGATTAGAATGCGGTATGCGTCTGTATTCCATCTATTTCTCCTACGGAAACTATCTTAGTCCGAGGCTATCAAGCTTTTGCTGTAAAGCAAAGGTTAATAGGGCGTCAAACATTTTACTGCAGTAAAAATAACCAACGCTCGAAAGTCGGGAACCGCAGTGAAGTTGCGGGGCTGGCACAGTGGATTGCACACGAACTCGCCACCAACTTAGTGTTTTACGCCTTTGTCAAAAATTTTGGCTGAAAGGAGAGATTTTTGTCAGTTTTTATCTAGTTAAGTCGTAACTAAATCAGAAACACAGGAATTATGAATTATTTGTTATAAAACTACATTTGCAATTTTGTGCTGCAATTGATGTGAATCTATGTCACAAAATGGCGCGAATTTACGTATATTACTTACGAAATTGCGGCGGAATGTGACGCCAATATCGGATTATCTGTTTACAAACATCTACCCTAAATTTATCTAAAAATTTTCATGGTTGATATTTGTGATGGCAGATTTTTCAAACCAAGTTATAACGATCAAAAAAGGCCTCGACTTGCCGATTTCGGGTGAGCCTAGGCAGATCATCGAACCCGGTAACAGGCCATCCCAAGTGGCCTTGTTGGGTGAGGAGTATGTTGGCTTAAAACCGACTATGTTGGTGGAAGTCGGCGATAAGGTCAAAAAAGGCCAACCTTTGTTTGAAGATAAAAAAACAAAGGGCGTGCTGTTTACCGCTCCTGCCAGTGGTGAGATTGTTGCAATCCACCGTGGTGAACGTCGGGTGTTGCAATCCGTGGTGATCCGCTGCAATGGCTTAGACGCCGATGAGCAGATCCGTTTCGACATTCACACCGATTTGCAGGCCTTATCTGCGGATGTGGTTAAAGCGCAACTGGTTAAGAGCGGCCTGTGGACGGCGCTGCGTACCCGCCCTTTCTCCCGCGTTCCCGCACTCGATACCAAACCCGCAGGCATTTTCGTGACGGCGATGGATACCAATCCACTCGCCGCCGATCCTCGATTGATTATTGCCGAGCAGAGCGACGCCTTTAAGGCGGGCTTAGCGGTACTGAGCCATTTAACCGAAGGCAAGGTTTACCTCTGCCAAGATAAGGGTGAGACCTTAGTCGGCGCCGACTTACCTAAAGTGCAAGTGCGCCGTTTTACTGGGGTACATCCCGCCGGATTAGCCGGGACTCACATTCACTTTACCTTACCCGTCAGCATTGAACGTCAGGTGTGGCATATCGGCTATCAAGACGTTATCGCCTACGGCAAGCTGTTCCAAACCGGTGAGCTTTATACCGACCGCGTTGTGGCGCTGGGTGGCCCGAGCGTGCTTAACCCGCGTTTACTGCGCACTCAGTTAGGGGCAGAGCTGAGCGCCTTAGTGGCTGACGAAGTGAAACCCGGTAACAACCGTGTGGTATCAGGCTCAGTGTTATCAGGCCATACCGCGAGGGGCGTACATGACTTTTTAGGTCGCTTCCACAACCAAGTATCGGTTCTCGCCGAAGATGCGCAGCACCAAGTATTGCCTTGGGTGCGTGGCGGTTCGGACAAGTTTTCTATCACCCGTGCGGTGACTTCCCGTTTATTTGGCCTGACCAAATCCTTCGAATTTACCACGCATCAGGGCGGTTCTCACCGCGCCATGATGGCCTTTGGTCAGCTCGATCGCGTAATGCCTTTAGATATTTTACCCACTCTGCTAGTGCGTGACTTAGTGGTGCGAGATACCGACGAAGCACAAGCGTTAGGCGCATTGGAGTTAGATGAAGAAGATTTAGCCCTGTGTACCTTTGTGTGCCCCGGCAAGTATGACTTCGGTAAAGAGTTACGTGCCTGTCTAGATGTTATTGAGAGGGAAGGTTAATGACGACACAACCTAAAAAACCTGATTTACAGGACGCCCCTGATTTGCAGCAAGAGTATTACGCCACGGGTAAATCGATGAAGGGCTTTGTGCGCTCATTGGTGATCGCCAGTGGTCGCAGCACTAAAGGACAAGTACACGTACGTGACGCCATTGACGTAAAACGTACCATGACCTTAGTGGGCCTTTGTTTATTACCCGCCATTTTATTTGGCTTATATAACGTAGGCTTACAGGCTCAGCTCGCACTAGCAAGTGGCCTAACGACGCCAGAAACCTGGAAACTCGCGCTGTTTAATGCCCTAAGTGGTGGCTTAAGTGCCGAGACGGGCGTGATTGGCCTGTTCCTCTATGGCTTAAGTTTTTATCTGCCGATTTACTTAACGGCCTTGCTGACCAGCCTGTTCTGGGAAGTGGTGTTTGCCAAGGTGCGTCGCCAAGAATTGCACGAAGGCTTCTTCGTCACTGCCTTGTTATTTACGCTGATTTTACCTGTTTCGATTCCACTCTGGTTGGTGGTAATGGGGATTAGCTTTGGGGTGGTGATTGCCAAAGAGCTGTTTGGTGGCATGGGATATAACTTCCTTAACCCCGCATTAGCAGGTTTGGCGTTTATCTATTTTGCCTATCCTTCTGAAGTGTCAACCGTTAAACAACTGGTTGCTGTAGATGGCTTTTCAGGCGCGACTGCCTTAGCGCAAGCCGCAGCCGGTAAGCTGCAATTTGCTGATTACGCTTGGTACAGCGCCTTTAGCGATCCTAACTGGTGGAATAATTTCTTCGGCTTTACCGTGGGCGCGATTGGTGAAACCAGCACACTTGCTGTGTTGCTCGGTGGGTTATTGCTGCTTATCACCCGTTTAGCCGACTGGCGCATCGTGGTGGGCGTGATGTTGGGCATGATTGCCACTGCAACCTTGTTCAATGTGATTGGTTCAAGCACTAACCAGATGATGGCAATGCCTTGGACATGGCACTTAGTCACGGGCGGCTTTGCTATCGCAATGATGTTTATGGCGACCGATCCTGTAACGACTTCTTATACCCGCCAAGGCAAGTTTGCCTACGGCGCCTTGATTGGTTTTATGACAATCCTTATCCGTGTGGCTAACCCCAAAATGCCAGAAGGCGTGATGTTAGCCATCCTGTTCGCCAACCTGTGGGCACCGCTGTTCGATTATCTGGTGGCCCGTGCCAACATCAAACGGAGAGTAAAACGTCATGGTATTTAAGAAAGATACTGTGGTGGGGACCATGATCTTCACCATCACGCTCTGCCTTTTGTGCTCCTTTATGATTACTGGCACCGCAGGCGTGTTGAAAGAGCGTAAGCTCGCAAAAAAACGCGATGAGTTACAACGTTATGTGTTGATGGCGGCCGATGTAAATATTGGACAAGGCAATGAGTTTAGAGAGATTTTTACTAAATCCGTTAAGCCATTATTGATTAATCTCGACACAGGCAAAGTGGACTCTGATGCCAATGTACTCGACTTTGACGAGCGCATGGCGGCGATTAACCCAGAAACCTCAAGCGCCCCTAAAAAGGATATCGCCAAAATCAAGACCCGCGCCAACGATGCCCGCGTGTTTAAGGTGTTCGATGACAGCGGCAAGTTATCCAGCGTGGTCGTGCCTTTCTACGGTAAAGGACTGTGGTCGATGATCTACGGTTACGTGGCCGTCGAGCCTGACTTTAATACGATTAAAGGCATGGTGGTTTACGAGCACGGTGAAACCCCTGGTATCGGTGACTTTGTGACTGACCCACATTGGTTATCCCTGTGGAAGGGTAAACAACTCTTTGATGAAAAAGGCAAGTTTGCGATGCGCCTCGTGAAAGGCGGCGCCAAAGAGGGTGATATCCACGGTGTTGATGCTGTGAGTGGCGCGACCATGACCGGCCGTGGCGTGCAGCGTGCAATGGAGTTTTGGTTTGGCGTCGAGGGTTTCCAAACCTTCTTCAACCAATTAAAAGCATCGGCTGAACAAGGTGAGTTGGGAGGTGCAAAATGAGCAACAGTTTATCCATGCGGGACATGCTAGCAGGCCCTGTATTTGCCAATAACCCAGTGGCGATGCAAGTGCTGGGCGTATGTTCGGCGCTGGCGGTGAGTAACTCCATGCAGACGGCCGTGGTGATGACACTGGCGGTGACCTTCGTACTGGTGTTCTCAAACCTTATCATCTCCGCCATTCGCAACTTTATCCCTAACAGTGTGCGGATTATTGCCCAGATGACGGTCATTGCCTCCTTGGTGATTATTGTCGACATGGTATTGCAGGATGTGGCTTACGAGCTATCTAAGCAACTCTCTGTATTCGTTGGGTTAATTATCACTAACTGTATCATCATGGGTCGCGCAGAAGCCTTTGCGATGAAGTATCCACCTCACTTAGCCGTGGTCGATGCCGTAGGTAACGCGGCGGGTTATGGCTTGGTGCTGATCAGTGTGGCCTTTGTGCGTGAGTTGTTAGGCACGGGCAATCTGTTTGGGCATAGCGTGTTGACTACGGTTGAAAACGGCGGCTGGTACTTACCCAATGAGATGTTTAAGTTGCCCCCAAGCGCCTTCTTCCTGATTGGCCTGCTGATCTGGACCATTAACGTGATCCAGCGTAAACGCGGTTAAGGAGCGGATATGGAACACTATATTAATCTGTTTTTACAGGCCACATTCTTAGACAACATGGCGCTGTCGTTCTTCCTCGGTATGTGTACCTTCTTAGCCGTGTCTAAAAAGGTGTCGACCGCCTTCGGCTTAGGCGTGGCGGTTATCGTGGTGATGACCTTAGCCGTGCCTTTAAACCAACTGATCTATGTGAAGGTGTTAGCACCGGGCGCATTGGCGTGGGCGGGCATGCCTGGCATCGACTTAAGTTACCTGCAACTGATCACCTTTATCGGTGTGATCGCGGCCTTAGTGCAAATCCTTGAAATGTTTTTAGATAAATACATTCCAAGCCTGTATGACTCCCTCGGGATCTTCCTGCCACTGCTCACCGTAAACTGCGCGATTTTTGCCGGGGTGATCTTTATGGCTAACCGTGATTACAACTTTGCCGAATCGGCGGTGTTTGCCATGGGGTCGGGCACGGGTTGGGCGCTGGCGATTGTGATGCTGGCCGGGCTGCGTGAGCGGATGAAGTTTCATGCGATTCCCGAAGGCTTACAGGGGATTGGTATCACCTTTATTACCACAGGGTTGATGGCACTTGGCTTTATGTCTTTCTCGGGGATCTCGCTGTAACGCGTGACTGAGAAAGTGAAACCGCATTCTGTTTAGAAAAAGGGTTATCGAATGGAAATGGCAATAGGCATAGGCATGTTCACCTTAGTGGTGTGCCTACTGGTGATAGTAATCCTTATCGCCAAAAAGAAATTAGTGACTACCGGTGAGATCACTATCGGGATTAACGACGATGCCGAGAAAAGCATTAAAGTTGCCGCGGGCGACAAACTGCTTGGCGCTTTAGCGAGTAAGAATATTTTTATTCCCTCGGCCTGTGGCGGCGGCGGGACCTGCGGCCAGTGCCGAGTGAAGGTCAAATCGGGCGGTGGTGATATTCTGCCAACAGAACAAGGGCATATCACTAAAAAAGAAGCCAAAGAAGGCTGTCGTCTCGCCTGCCAAGTGGCGGTGAAAACCGATATGGAACTTGAGCTAGAGGAAGAAATATTCGGCGTGAAGAAGTGGCAATGTGAGGTGATCTCAAACGATAACAAGGCCACCTTTATCAAAGAGTTACTGCTAAAACTGCCCGAAGGTGAAGACGTACACTTTAAGGCGGGGGGCTATATTCAAATTGAAGCGCCTGCCCATGTGGTGAAATACGCCGACTTTGATATTCCGGCTAAGTACCGCGACGATTGGGAAAAATACGGCCTGTTCGACTTAGTCTCCACCGTGAATGAAGATGTGCTGCGCGCCTATTCGATGGCGAACTATCCCGATGAAAAGGGCCGCATTATGCTTAACGTGCGGATTGCCACGCCACCATCGGCCAATGTGCCACCGGGTAAGATGTCTTCTTACATCTTTAACCTTAAGACGGGGGATAAGGTGACCATCTCTGGCCCATTCGGCGAGTTCTTTGTGAAAGAAACCGATGCGGAAATGGTCTTTATCGGCGGTGGTGCGGGTATGGCACCGATGCGCTCGCATATTTTCGATCAGCTCAAGAGTAAAAAGACCAAGCGTAAGATGAGCTTCTGGTACGGCGCCCGCTCAACCCGTGAGGTATTTTACCAAGAAGATTTCGATGCATTAGCGGCTGAAAATGACAACTTTGTCTGGCATGTGGCACTTTCGGAGCCGTTACCAGAGGATAACTGGACCGGTTACACCGGCTTTATCCATAATGTGATTTACGAAAATTACCTTAAACATCATAAGGCACCAGAGGATTGCGAGTATTACATGTGTGGTCCTCCAATCATGAACTCCTCGGTGATCCGTATGCTCGAAAGCCTAGGGGTCGAACCTGAAAATATCCTGCTCGATGACTTTGGTGATTAAGCGGTAAGTTGAATAGAAAATCGCGTTAGGCAGGGCTAGTACAGCTGAGTCTAACGCGATTTTTTTTATAGGGCTTTTGATATCTAGCTAAAAGATTTTCCACTATGGCGGATTAAATAGCCCAGCATACGCTGACTTTCAGTGGTGTAAGACGGCATATGAAACCCACCATGCCAAATTGTTGAGCCTCAAACGAAGGCCAAAAACTTCTGGTAGTCAGGTTATTGCCTTGTCTTACAAAAGATATTCATTTATATCTCGATAAACTTAGTGATTAAGCACAGCCATTCCAGTGACACGCAGCAAGTACGTCCATGTATGCTCGACCGTGACATCCATGTCACGGACGGCCACTTCCATATCTGCGCTTAATCCTGCTGACCACAGCGTATCCTCTTAGCTTGAATATGCCTCAAATTTGTCTTTTCTTTGTAAAATTTAACAATGGGTGTCTCAATAGATTTATTACTTGAACCTCAGTCAAAAGATTTAACCTTAGTCAATTCAGCTTAAGTTTCTTTAGTTTACGAGCGGAATTTCGTAAGTTGAATCGTCTTATCTAAGTACTTATGCCTATAGGTATTATTTAATCATGGATTCAACCGTTTGTAGGATAGGAGGTTCGTTTGAAAAGGCTAGCCATAGCATTACTTATCAGTTTCTCCCTTAGTGCATGTTCTTCACTCAATGAAGTTAAATTAGACGCTCAATCGGCACCCAGTTATATCGGCGAAAAAGTCAAAGTCACCACTGTATCGGGTAAACAGGTGGAATTTACCGTCGAAAGAGTGACTGATCAGCAGATTGAGGGAGAAGGAAAAGAAGTCAAAATTGAAGAGATACAAACATTGGAGGTTGAAGAGTTTAGCCCGCTAAAATCGATATCACTCACAGCGGGTTTATATATGTTGGGTGCGGTAATTATTGCTGTTGTGGTGTTATAACGAATTATCAATTGCTTCCTAACTGGCACTCCAAACCTCAAGTCACACTTAAGGTGTGCTTGTGATAAGCTGGCCGCTTTCTAATCAGGCAGTATTTGCTAATTAAGTTAAGGATAACCCATGCGTTTGAGTGTTATTGGCTCCCTGCTATCGGGGCTGTTATTACTCCCAAGTGCCAATAGTGTTGGCGAGTCGCTTGAAACTGCGATTGTGTCGGAAAGCGTGCAAGGCGGTCAGTCAGTTAAGCTTGAAAGCCAAACTGCATCTTCAGCATCTAAGCTTGGGGAGATTAAGAGCTTAATCCAAGCGGCGATAATGGATTCGCCGCAGCCATTTAGTGGTAGCGTTATTCTGCTTGAAGAGGGGAAACCACTGCTTGAATTACAAAAGGGTGAAGGTATCAATCAAGATTCGCGTTTTGTGATGGCATCGCTCTCGAAACAAATTACCGCAACGCTAGTGTTGCAAGCACTCGATGCGGGAAAACTCGATTTAAATCAAACGCTAAATCATTACCTTTTTGGCGGTCTTGACGCGGAATCTAAGGCGCTAAAAGCCATTGATGCGGGCACTCATGTGGGGGATTTGAATCCCAACCGTTATGATGAGCGCATTACTTTGCACCAACTGCTGAACCATACATCGGGTGTTGCCAGCATTGGACAGGCCAATCGCTTCGAGCCGGGTAGCCAATTTGAATACTCTAATTTGGGTTATTCACTGCTTGGGCAAGTGCTCGAGAAGGTGAATCATCAATCCTTTACCGAGCAGGTGACACAATTTGCTGCGCGATATCAACTTAATGGCTTAAGTGCCGAGCAGGGAAGTCTTGAGGCGATTCAAGCCAAAGTGCCTAGCTTGGCGGTGGGATTGCAGGAAGGCGAAGTGATTGCCCCTGCTGAGCTGGTGATTGATGAAGCGTTATTGCCCGCAGGGGGATTAATTGCCTCGACGGCTACTTATGCCGACTTTCAGCAGCAATTACATGCTGGCAAGTTGTTAAGCCCTGAAAGTTATCAGCGGATGACCACTGCGTATATCGAGTTGCCATTTTTGTGGCCGAATATGCGCTATGGTTATGGGATAAGGATCAATAAGGACAATGACTTGGTCGAATATAGCCATACGGGGTATGTTTCGGGTTATATGTCGATGACGCTACATTATCCTGAATTTAATCTGGACTTAGTCATGCTGGAAAACCTCTCCTTAAACCTTAACGACCGTAACCGGGTATTTGAACTGCATAATCAAATACGCCAAATCATTCGTAGTCAGTTGCTTGCTAAAGCTTTTAAGGCTTAAGACTTGCCATTATGTTGGCTAATAGCCATCCAAGTGTGCAGGTGCGAAGGTAGGCCTAACTTCGAAAGCATAAAGCCCCTTTAAGTGACGATATAAAAGGGGCTTTATCTTGGGTTGCTAGCTAAGGTGCTAACTGTTACCAAAAGCGCTTTCTTAGCGCGGTTTCGATTTCAATTTCAACCCTAAAGTATTGCAAAATTGTCCAAACAGAATCGACTAAGGCTTCGGTAAGTGCGGGATAATCATCCCCGATAACCTTGTTGATTTCATCAACCATTTCATCGAGATAGTCCTGAACCCCTTCTTCAAATTCGGCTTTTGTCGCTTGATTGCGGAAAAAGCTAAAGTTGTCGAGCTTTTCAATCAATAGTTCGACCTGTTCTTTAACCGAGTTTAACTGTTGAGCCGTGATGCTTGGATCGCTGGCTATCGGCTTAAAGAAATGCAGCACTCTGTTTTTGAGATCAAACAGCGTCGGGATTTTGCTTCTATCCACCGCCGCATCACTGACCTCTAATCTAGTTTTATGAGTATGTGCATGTTTTGGTGCCTCCACATGGGTTGTGCCACATTCAAGCGTAAGCGATGCGACTTCTGGCTTCGCTACGTTATGGTCGATAACTGTGGGTGCTGCTGGGATTTCACGCCCTAGCTTCTGTAATAGCCGACGTTGGAAATAACTTTGTGGTTGAGCTTTACTCAGAGCTTGCTCAAGTTGGGACTCACTGTAGGGGACGATTTGCAGTAGTACTTCGAAAATCTCTTTATATTCCTGCTCCATCGTCACGCTTAGCGGGCTATTACCGACACTATTAGTTACGGTTAAGTCAGCGCCATATTGCTGCAACAGTCTTAAGATCCGCACCGCCGTTGACTCAAAGCGAGGAAACTCAATAGAACTGCCGCCCATCACGGCGCAAAGGGCGGGGGTGGTGTCTTCGGCATTGATGGCATTGGGGTTGGCGCCATGTTCGAGTAACACTTCAGCACAGGATTGTGCGCCGTAATAGCAGGCACACATCAGTGGTGTAAATTGTTCATCTACTGAGAATTCTTCAATTTTGGCTCCGTGGCGCAGTAATCGTTCCACGGTATTACGCCGCATCGGGCCAGTGATTTGATCCCACCAGTAGGTCGAAATCGCCTTGTGCAATATGGGCGAATTATCGTGACCGCAATGGGTGAAAATATCTCCGCCTTGGTTAATCAGCCATTCAAGTACTTGGGTTCGACAGGCGATGGCCGCAGCGGACACATAGTTAGTGTTGTAGATATTGGTAAGGCTTAAATCGAGTCCTTTGGTGAGCAGATATTCCATCACTTGGATAAGTGTGGCTTGATCTTCTTTACCCGAACCACGTTGGCAAATAGTCAGCAAGCTTGGTTCATCCACCGCACCAAATTTTTTATTGATATCCATACCATATTTTATGAAGAGGTCGAGAAACTCCGGTAGAAAGGTTTTCTTCTCGACCATTGGATAAACCAATAGTCGCAAGTTCGACCAGGCCAACATTTCGTAGGGTTTACCCGCATTCATAAACACGGAATTTGGATTCGCGCCATATTTGAGCAACAGCTCTAGTGCTTGGTAGATATACTCCCGTTTATTCACATCGGTAAATTGGGCGTTATCAATAAATTGGTTGAGCACGGGTGAATGGTCGGCATCAGGCGGTGTCATCCTATAGATGCGATTGATATCGACGGTCGCCTTAATCAATTTTTCGATAATGCTGAGGTCAAATTCTGAGGTCAATGCCGCATAGAGCAAACTTTTCGCGTGGGAGTCGGCCTTGAGCTGCGAATAATGATCTAGCAGATATTCAGTGTATTCTTGCGCTTTTGCGTAGACACAGAGTTCGAGTAAATTGGCGTCATCCCAAAAGCTGCTATCGTTGGCCATAATATAACGAGACTTTTTATACTCAGGATAGCGTTTTACTAATGGTTCGAAGGTTTCAACTCCCCAAAAATCGCTGGAAAGAATAATCTCTTCTATCAGGCTTAATTGGCCAATGTCCAAATAAATGTCTTTATTAATAATATGTAAAAAGACTTCTTTACTGCGATCTGCATAAAGGATTTCTAAGGGATGATTTAACTCGCCATTGGTCCAAAAACTCACCGAATGATTGATATCCAGTCCCTGCTCCAGCAGCAGATCTAGCATAGCGATGCGCTGATTATCTTGATAAATATATTGTGGGTTAGGGTGGTATAAGTAGTTTAACCAGCAGTTATTATATTGATTTTGGTAGTAAAGATTAGCGCCAGCCTTGAGGTAGAGCTTTACCAATTCAGGATTATTAAATTCAAGTGCAGAGTGTAAGGCACTAAAACCATTACATTCAATTTGAGCGCCATTATCCAGCAGATATTGTATCAATTCGAGGTCGGATTCAGGACTACGAGAAAGCGGGACTAACACATTACAGGGGGAAGTATCGGGATCAATAAAATTAATATCACCGCCATTGGCGAGGTACTTTGTTATTTTTTGTATTTTCTTGGTCGTCGACAATTCGTTATCTAAACATATTTCCCGCAGAGTGAGGTTATTATCACCAAAAATCCAATTTAGCATGGGCTTCCCTAATTATTTAACAATAATGCAGCAAATTCATCTAGATAAATATCATTTTACCGGATGAAAAAGAGGCCTAGTTTAATACAGGTGCTGAATAAAAAACTATGCGAATTAGGAGGGATAACAACAGACTTGGTCGAATTTGGGCATAAATCACAACACATTATTCAATGAGTAAATTACTCATTTACGGGTTCAGCAGGCCTATGGCCTGCTGATATTGGCGAGTGGTTATGGGGTTTGCTCGGCGTGCAGTGGTAATAGCATTGGGATTTCACAGGCGTCGTGGCCAGTATTACCAAGTGGGGCGCTTAGGTAGTTAAACCCTAAGTGTTCGTAGAGTTTTAGGGCCTCTTTGAGCAATGCGGTGGTTTCGAGATAGCAGCTCTGATAACCCGCTTCACGGGCGAAGTCTAAGGCCTGCAGCGCTAAACGCTTGGCTAAGCCTTTACCGCGGATCTCAGGCATAAAGTACATTTTTTGCAGCTCACAAATACCTTCATTGTTAGCCAGTGGCGCTATGCCTGCGCCGCCAACCACTTGGCCTTCATGTTCTATCACCCAGTATTGGGCGCCCGGCTGCGAATAGATTTGGCTTAAACAATCTAAGGTTGGGTCAGCAACGCTATAGCCTTTATCCGCGGTTAAGCCGTATTCGGCGGAAACCGCGCGGATCACTTGGGCAATGGCGGCATCATCGGCGGCGGTGGCTTCACGGATAAGATAACCCGATTGTTGTTTGGCTTTATGTATGGCTTGGTTGTATTGCATTAGGGCTTGCTCGATTTGTTGAATTTGCTCTGGGGTCAGCTGAGCCAAGATTTCTTGAAAGAGTTGATTTTGCTGGCTATCTAATTTTGCGAGCAGCTTTTTACCCGCAGGAGTCAGTTGTACGACGAGGCAGCGATTATCCCGCGGATGCATTTGGCTCTGGGCGAGGTTTTTATCGACTAAGTGTTTGATTGCACGGCTAGCATTGGATTTATCTATGCTCAGTTTGCAGGCGAGTTCCTTAATGGTTTGCGGTTGATTGCCTATCTCAAACAAGGCATGGGCCTGTACTGGGGACAGAGGTAAATCGCCAAAGGCCGCATTGAGCATGCCTAAGTGTCTGACCATATAGCGGGAAAGGTGTCTCAGTTGGCTAGATGAGCCGGGATCATTTGCCATAGTCGGATTGAATGCCATCAGGGTTAACCAAAGTTGAGCCATGCAGCACTTGTGTGGGCTGGCAGTGGCTCAGTTCGAATCATTTAGTTGCAAGTTACAACGAAATTAGCGGGCTTTGCTCGGCTTTGCAATATTTCATTAACAAAATTTAAGGGTACATCTCAGGATTTAAAAACGGCGCCATGGCGAGGATGATCGCTTGGGTGTAATTGCTCTCACGGGTGGCGTGGCCGTGGGTGAGTAGGCCTATTGCGCCACCTTTTTGTTTAATGTTAACCGTATTAAACAGTCTATCCATCACATGACCCAACTCTTCACCCGCCTCGAGCGCCTGATAGACCTGCATAGGTAGTGGCAACAAGGCGCCTCGGCCAATGCTCAAACGGGCTTGGTGGGCAATCGCAATATAGGCGAAGGTCGCAGGACCAAACTCGAAACAATCGACGCCGCCTTCCATCGCAAAGTAATAATCCGCTTCAACGTGTTGCTGGCAATAGTGGACACGGTTGATAGCCCCTTGGCGGGTGTCGCTATCTGTCATTGGCTGCGCGGGCACGCCGGATGGCGCATCCATACCTTGAGTTTGGATCTCATAGTCGGGGAAGAGCAGCGCCATAGCATTGGCCGCCGCGTTAATTTTGACGGGGTTTTTCGAACCGACGATCACTTTGATAATGTTTTGTTGCATATAAGTTATTTATTTTGGTTTTTAATGTGGACGCTCGTTTGAATCATTGCTTAAATGGTCGGAGGTGTCTCGCCTCTGGGTTTTCTATTTTGCCATATTCATCGCCTTGGCTCAGTAAAAAAGCGAATGTATGGGGAGCAAATAGCCAGAGTCGTGCATCAGGAAGCGACATACGACTATTGCTCCTTCAGTCAATTAGCTGATTTAAGCAGTAAAGCTATGTCATTGAAGGAACTAAAATTAAGAGATAATAATAATGAAATTCAACAAACTCATGATCGCGATGGGGATGGCCTGCGGCGTTATGCTCACAGGCTGTAACGACAGCGAAGATAGCACTCCACCTACCGAACCTGAAACCCAGCTGCAAACCTTTGCCCCCAACGGCTTACTCAAAGTCAATATTCGTCGAACTACCTACGGTGTGCCCCATATCCAAGCCGATAACTTAGAAAGCTTAGGTTTTGGTAGCGGTTACGCGCAGGCGCAGGACAACCTCTGCGTGCTCGCCGATGGTTTTATTAAGGCCAACTCCCAACGCTCTATGTACTTTGGTCCCCATGCGTCGATTGATTTCACCACAGGGCAGCCCACCTCAGAAGACAATGGCAACTTAATCTCCGACTTTGCCTATAAAGCCTTAAAAATCCGTGAGCAAGCTGAGGCCAAGTGGCCACAGTTTAGCGAGCGCTCCCGTGCATTAATCCAAGGTTTTACCGCGGGTTATAACCAATACCTTGCCGATGTTGAGGCGGGTAAACAAACCGCCGAACCTTTCTGTGGCGGTCAACCGTGGGTGAAGCCCATTGTGCCAGAGGATGTGGTCACTTATCTGTTTTCCATCGCCCTATTACCCGGCGCGGCTAACTTCCTCGATTTGATTTTCTACGCCAACCCAGGGGATGGGCAGGAGTACATGCCACGCATCGTCGGACCTGCACCAAGCCAAGAACAAACCGCGTTTGTCAGCGATATGCAGTCTAAGTTGCTTGCCCGTGCGGCGCGCATTACCACACCCGAGACCAATCCTCGGGATTTAGGCTCTAACGGTTGGGGTTTGGGTAAAGATAAGACCGAAAATGGTCGCGGCATGGTGCTAGGCAATCCGCATTTCCCACACACGGGCAACCTGCGCTTCTGGCAATCGCACATTACTATCCCTGGCCAATTGGATATGATGGGCGGCTCGCTGGTGGGCATGCCAGGCCCTATCAACATTGGGTTTAACAAAGACTTAGCTTGGACTCATACCTTCTCAACCGCCGAACATTTTGTGATGTATAACCTCGAGTTGGTCTCGGGCGACAGATTGCAATACCTGTTTGATGGGCAGCCGATGCCGATCAATAAAGAGACAGTGTCTATCTTAGTGAACGCCGGCCCCGCTGGCATGTTAGTGGCCGAAAAGGATATTTATACCACGGCAAAAGGACCTATGGTCGAGGCGCCACCTTCGCTTGCACCTTTTGGTTGGGATGATGGCAGTGCCTTTATGATCCAAGATGCCAACATGGCAACTATGGATCCGGTCGATCATTGGCTCGCCATGAACTTAGCGACTAATAAAGACGAATTCCAACAAGCCTTTAAAGATTACGATGGGGTAATTTTCAATAACACTATGTATGCCGATAAAGAGGGTAACGCCTTCTACATCGACGACTCGACCGTGCCCGGTCTATCCGAGGCGGCCGTAGTGGTGCTCAAGACTTCGCCCGATATTAAGGCGGCCAAGCAGCAGGCGGGCTTTACCATTCTGCCGGGGAATACCTCATTATTTAGCTTTAATGGCCCAACCCCTTATGAGCGTGCGCCTAAGCTTGAGCGTAGCGACTTTGTGCAAAACTCCAATGACTCCTTCTGGTCAACCAACCTGAATGAGCCGCTGACGTACTTCTCGCCTATGTATGGTCCAGAAGCCGGGCAATTATCGCTGCGTACTCGTATGGGCTTAACCTTAATGCAGGATGCGGCGGGTAGCGATGGCAAGTTTAATCTGGAAGAGTTAGAAGCCGCGGTATTGTCGAATCGCAGTTATTTAGCTGAGTTGGTATTGCCGGATTTGATTGCCCAATGTGAGGCGCAGGGCAGTACGCCTGTGGTGGTATCTGCGAGCTTATCTAAGGATCTCACCTCAGCCTGTGCAGCGCTCAAAGCCTGGAACGGTAAGCAAGATAACGACAGTAAAGGCGGCGCCTTATTGCGTGAGTTTGCCCATCAGTTCAGCCAAAAAACCATGCTGACCAAGGGATTCGACCCCGCGAATGCGGCGACCACGCCTAACACGCTCACCACCGACGGTAGCGCATTAGTGGCGCTTGCCCATGCGGCCTTGAATCTTGAAGCCGCAGGTTTTGCCTTAGATGCACCGCTAGGTGATGTGCAGTTTGTCGAGAAATCACTCCCCGATGGCACTGCCAGCGGCGCGCGTTTACCTTGGCCGGGCAGCCATAACGCAGAAGGTGGATTCAACGTATTTTCGACGAGCTTATCGGGAGATGACACTCTGATCCCGCAGCATAAGTACGCGCCTTTGATGGACGTTGTTACGGGTAAGGCGATGGCCTCAGGCATGACGGTCAAGGGTTACCAAGTGCGTTACGGCTCAAGCTGGATGATGGCGGTAAGCTTTACCGATGAAGGCCCTGTCGCGCGCGGCATACTCACCTATTCGGAGTCGAGCAACATACTGTCACCTTCCTTTACCGACCAAAGCAATCTGTATTCCAGCAGTAAGAGTTTCCGTCCTTTACTGTTTAAGGAAGCCGATATTGCCCCTGCGGTGATTTCGACTACAGAGCTGACACTGCAAAAAGCCCAGTAATGGCTGAGTTGTCGTTAATCGATAGGCCCACTTAGGTGGGCCTTTTTTATGGGCTTTCTCTGGCGCAGCGCTTGCTGTTTCAAAATGTAAAAATTTAACAATATGGAGGGTGATCTACTTCAAACTTTATTAGCACTTGATTGAGTTCTATCCCAATTGGGCGATTTTTGCGACTTAACGCCACTTTGGTTTTTTTATCGACGACATGCAGATGTCGCAACTTAGGTGCTTGGGTGAATTTACTGTGTCTTCTTGGTGATTTATTGTGATCGTTTTGATGCGTTATTGAAAATTTATTACGCCAAATCATGGATCTAGGTCGCAATATCCGTTTTATTTGAAATTTCATTACTTAAAATGGCGTTAGATCAACTTTTGCTAAAGCTTTTTCGCTATCCTTACGCCGAATTTTTTATGCGGTATCACCGTAAGGTAATTTTAATATGCAAAAAGATGCGATCAGTGTTCTCGAAACACCTCAAAGCACGCAAGAAAGCACAACAAGACACTTACCATGGACGCGCCAAGACACGACTTGGATGCTAAGTTTATTCGGCACCGCTGTGGGGGCGGGCATTTTATTTCTTCCTATCAATGCGGGCATGGGCGGATTTTGGCCCTTAGTCTTGATGGCCATTATCATCGGGCCTATGACCTATCTTGCCCACCGCGGCCTGTCACGTTTCGTATGTTCATCGAGCATTCCCGGCAGTGATATTACCCAAGTGGTTGAAGAACACTTTGGGATTGGCGCGGGCAAAGCGATTACGCTGCTGTATTTCTTAGCGATTTATCCCATTGTGTTGATCTACGGGGTGGGGATCACTAATACCGTCGACAGCTTTATCGTCAACCAGTTGGGCATGGCCTCTCCGCCACGTTTCCTGCTGTCTGGCGTGTTGATTTTCGGCATGATGTCAGTGATGGTTGCCGGTGAGCAATTTATGCTAAAAGTGACTCAACTGCTGGTTTATCCGCTGGTGGGCATTTTGGCCTTTATGTCCATCTATCTGATCCCAGAGTGGAAAATGGATGCGCTGCAAGTCGTGCCAGACACCGGCGCCTTTTTAGGCACCGTATGGTTAACCATTCCAGTATTGGTGTTTGCCTTTAACCATTCTCCGGCGATTTCGCAATTTTCGGTTTCCCTTAAGCGTGACCATGGGGCGAATGCGGCTCGTAAGGCCGATGTGATCCTGCGTAACACCTCGATGATGTTAGTCGGCTTTGTGATGTTATTCGTGTTCTCCTGCGTCTTGTCACTGTCGCCAGAGCAGTTGGCTGAAGCGAAGGCGAAGAACCTGCCAATTTTATCTTACCTTGCGAACGTGCATGACAGTGGTTTTGTCAGCTACTTCGGGCCTTTCATTGCGTTTGTGGCGATTGTGTCTTCTTTCTTTGGTCATTACATGGGCGCAACAGAGGGCATGAAGGGCATTATCGTTAAGCAGCTGCGCTCAAGTAACAAACAAATCAGTGAGAACAAGCTGAACAAGTTTATCTTAGTGTTTATGTTTGCCACGATTTGGGCTGTTGCGATTAAAAACCCAAGTATTTTGGGGATGATTGAGGCGCTGGGCGGCCCGATTATTGCGGCGATTTTGTACTTAATGCCAATGTATGCCGTGTACAAAGTGCCGGCGCTGAAGGCTTACCGTAACCGCATCAGCAACGTGTTTGTGATTATTGCGGGCCTACTGGCGATGACCGCCATTCTGTTTGGCTTGTTAAGCTAAGATTGGAATTAAAAGCGGTTTGAAACGAAAGGATCGGGTTATGCCCGATCCTTTTTTTATTACTTCTCTTCGTACATCAGATAGTAACTTTGCTTCATCCCTAGCGCTTGGTAGGTTTGCTGAGCGGCGGTATTTTCCTGCTCCACATAGAGACGGAAACTCGCGGCGCCACCATTGGCCTCGGCCAGTTGTTTTACCTCAGCATAGAGCTTGCCATAAATCCCCTGACGGCGATTCTGTGGACGAATATAAACGCTTTGGATCCAGTAATAATCTTTGGCGCGCCAGTCGCTCCACTCGAAGGTCACCATCAGCGAACCGACAATTTCGCCATCAATCTCGGCTACCAGATAAAAACCTTTCTCAGGGTGATTCAGTAGGGTATTAACGCCTTTAATCAGGGTCATTTCGTCTAAGGCGAGGCCTTCGGTTTCCTGCGCCATTGCCTGATTAAATTGAACTAGGGCGGTGAGATCTTGCACTTTAGCTTTACGGATCAACATATAACAACTCCTCGGCGGTTAGTACCTCTACCGCTCTTGTGTATGGGGATGACGCTTATGCATCGGCTTTATTCGGCGGCACACTTTAGCACGGAACAGTTTAGAAGAACGAGTGAACAGCGTTTCAAATCCTGCTTTAATCTCGGCTAATTTTTGTACGACTAAAGTCTAATCTGCTAGGCTTGAATAAGGTTTTCACCCTAAGGGAGTGGTGCGATTATGGCATTCGTAAAATCAACTCGTCGCTTTAAGCCAAAAATTTTACAACCCTATGATGTGCAAAAAGATCTTCAGATTAATCACGCCATGCACTTTATGCTCACCTTAATCACCTTTGGGCTATGGGGGCTGGTTTGGTGGTATTTGATCCTCAAATCACAGGGGGATAATCAGTCACTTTTCAGCGGTTTTGATGATGACTATTGGAGCTACCTTATCGAGTGCGAGCAGCCGCCCGCATCCCTTTATCGCCAACGTTTTGCCGCCTCGGCCAATTCGGTGCAATTTGAGGCCTAGGCTTTGCCTTAGCTGGATTTTGCAGCGGTTGGCATCAACGTGATATAGATCATCCTTAGAATTTTATCCCTTATGTTAGACTCGGCGGCTGGCTAATTTAAGTTAGTCCCGCCAAGGATAAGGCTCAGCCCTATCATCATTTCAAACTCAAGGTTATAAACATGTCAAAACATAGGTCATCAGCCCTAGGCCGGATCTGGTCTTCCTGGATGTCAGTGCCCCTGTGGCTGCAAATTTTCGTTGGTATGGTGTTGGGGATTGCGGTGGGCGTCAGCTTAGGTGAGCAGGCTTCTTACCTGAAACCTATTGGCACCCTGTTTGTGAATACCATCAAGATGCTGATTGTGCCTTTAGTGTTTTGTTCATTGATTGTCGGTGTGACCTCAATGGAAGACACCGCCAAAATGGGCCGAATTGGTTTTAAATCCTTTGCGTTTTACCTCTGCACCACCGCGATTGCGATCAGTTTAGGTTTAGCCGTGGGCTATGTGGTGCAACCCGGTGCGGGCGTGCCTTTACTGCAACACGAAGCGGTACAAACGGCGAAAGAAGTGCCTTCGGTGATGCAAACCCTGATTGACATAGTCCCTACCAATCCTGTTGCCGCCTTGGCGAGTGGCCAAATCCTGCAAGTCATTGTGTTTGCTGTTGCGCTTGGGATTGCCTTGGTCTTGATTGGCGACCATGGAAAGCCTGCTATCAAGGTGTTTGAAAGCCTTGCCGAGGCCATGTACAAGCTCACCGACATGGTGATGAAGCTTGCTCCTTATGGGGTATTTGGTCTGATGGCATGGGTCGCGGGCGAGTATGGCATCGATATGCTGTGGCCGCTGATTAAAGTAATTATTGCCGTATATATTGGCTGTATTATCCACGTGTTAGGCTTCTACAGCATAGTGCTGCGCCTATTTGCCAAGCTAAATCCACTGCATTTTTTCAAGGGGATCAGCAATGCGATGGCGGTGGCATTTACCACCTCAAGTTCGGCGGGTACCTTACCGGCAAGCATGAAATGTGCGAGCGAATATCTCGGGGTCAATAAGAAGATCTCTAGTTTTGTGTTGCCCTTAGGGACCACCATCAATATGGATGGTACGGCCTTGTATCAAGGCGTGACCGCGCTGTTTGTGGCGCAGGCCTTTGGTATTGATTTAACTTGGGTCGACTATCTAACGATTATTTTAACCGCGACCTTAGCCTCAATCGGCACCGCGGGGGTGCCGGGCGCAGGCTTAGTGATGTTGACCTTAGTGCTTTCGACCGTTGGCTTACCCTTAGAAGGCGTGGCCTTGATTGCGGGGATTGACCGTATTCTCGATATGGCACGTACTGTGGTAAACGTTTCTGGTGACTTAGTGGCAACGACTGTGATTGCTAAGTCGGAAGATGAGTTGGATGTTGAACATTACAATGCCGACATGGTGCAGAGCGCTATGATTGCCGAGCAAAATGCCGCGAGTGAAAACGCCGCGACGAAAAGTTGATTCATTGAATAATAAAAAACCGCCAACTAGGCGGTTTTTTATTATCGAAGCGAGCTTATTTAAGCTGGCTTAGGACGAGGACGGGCTTATCATCGCTGCTAAGCAGAGTTAAACGACCTTGCACTAACTTGGCCTTAGCGACTAACGGCAGGGCTTGCATCACTTTATGCTCCTGCTGCATCAGCGCATCGACGCAGGCCTTCATCGTGCTGCCGCCAGGAATGATTTTTAGCTCCTGCCCCTGCTGGCTATATTGGCCAAAGAAGTTGTTGCAGCTGTTATTGCCAGAGAGTTTACCTTCATCGGCAAAGGTGATTTGCGCTGGGCTGTAATCCACAGAGGGTTGCCCTTGAACGGCTTCAATATGCCAGCTTCCCTGTAATGGCACTGTGTCCTGATTGGCAACGTCTGTGCTCTGACATGCGGTTAAACCAAAAAGTAATGCGCTTAATAGAAATGTTTGTTTTAACATTGTCTCAGTTCCTTTTTCCGTATTCATGGCCATAGTGTACAAGTTTAGCGGGAGATAAAAAGAGGTTTATATGATAGATACCATTAAAAGCACTATGAATTTATTGAAGTTTTTACATTGGTTAGGTGTTTTGATGTTAGTTTGTGGACTTGGGATCTATATGTTGACCCAATGGAGTCTAGAAATCAGCGGTATGTTATTGATCTCAAGTCTCATAGGTTTAGGGTTGGTGCTGATGTCTCCCTATCCCGTGGTGCTCTTTATCCAATGGGCGAAGCGTCAGGATGAGCTGACTAAAAACGAATTGCCTAAGCATAAAGACTAATTGCCTGTATAGAGACTAGAGCTCGGCCGAGTCGGCGGCGGGATTATCGTACAGCTTGGCATCGAACTTGAGCGCTTGATTCGCTGGCGTTGGTTCAGGCTCGGGCTGCATGGATTTGAGTTTGCTGCGCGCGTCCTCCATCATGGGCGCTAACTTGGCCGTCGATTCGGGGGTAAAAAAGCTGTAACTGGCATCGAGCTTGAGATGGTGATTTTGCTGCTCTAATTGTTTTTCGACCCGCTTCATAATGTGCAATATATCGCGCTCACTATCGACAAAGGCTAACACCACAAACTGGGTTGCGCTGAAATGGGCGGCCACATCGGCGGTGCGAATGGTATCTTGGACTAAATTGCCCAGCAGCCTGTGGTGTTTCTCTTCTAAGCTGTTTTCTGAGGTGTTTGCCTCAATCAACTCGAAAAAAAGAATTCCCGCGTGGGCGCCAAAACGGCGGCCGAGATTGAGCTGCCTTGGTGCCATCATCATAAAGCCATAATGGTTGAGCATGCCGGTTTCTTGATCGCGCATCGACAGAGATTCGATTCGATGGTTTTGACATAGCAGGGACAATTCCTGCTGCAGCAGAATTTGAAAGGGCTCCAGCATGGCGCTGTTGTTTAAGGGATCTACCATGTGGGGATTTAACACGCACAGCGAGCCAAATTGACTGCCGTCGGGCCAAGCGATAGGGCGGGAGAGAATATGTTGAATACCATCAAAATCCCGTGGCAATTCATCGAGCATAAAACGGCCGAGATTAAGATAATCCCCTTCCGCAGGGCTATGTTTAAGTTGTTCAAACAGGGGGAAGTCGCTCGCAAACAAAGTGCCTGAGGTAAACAGCGGTGTTTCGCTCACCGAACTGACAATCACTTCAAACCCAGACTGAGTCATTTGCAGCACAAACACGCTGGTGGCGCTGTAGTAGCTTTTAATCAACTCACATTGGTGCATCCAGCGACCGAGATTGACTTGCTGGTGATCGCTATCGAGTAGGCTGACATTGGGGTTGATGGTTTCGGGCAACATGGTGGCGCCTAATGGGCAAAAAATATGCCTTAAGTTTGGAAAACAACAGGATAATTTGCAAATCAATGGGCTAAAAAAACACCATTTTTTGTGCATCTATTATTGGGATGATTGGTGACTCCTGTATACTGGCGCGCCGCCAACCAGATTACTCGCCAAATTGAGTGAAGATAATGACAGTGAATATACGTCCAGCTACGACGCAAGATATTGATTCCTTAGTTGTATTAGAAAGGACTTTCCTCAACGATGAACTGGCGTCTTCGGCGATGGGGTTGGAGGGGCAAGCATTCGGCCGTAATGAGCTGACCGAATTAGTCACTCGGCATTGGGTGGTAGTGGCCGAAGATAAAGGGCGAATTATCGGTTATGTGATTGCCGGGCGCTGGGCGTTTTTCACCACTTGGCCTATGTACCGCACACTCCTCAACCGCTTGGCTAAGGCCGAGTGGGATGGCCCTAGATTAACGCAGCAGAACAGTTGCCAATATGGCCCGATTTGGATTGATCAACATTACCGAGGTCAGGGAGTTTTTGCGGCCTTAGTGAAGGGGATTTTTCAGCAAATTGCCCCTCATTTTGCTTATGCGGTGACCTTTATCGCGGAGGACAACGAGCGTTCCTTTGCCGCCCACACCCAAAAGGCTGCAATGCAAGTGGCTGATTTTTTTACGGTTTCAGCAAGAGATTACTATTTAATGGTGGCTCGTACTCAAGCCTAGTGAACACTCATGTTTACACTTGTTCTTGCCTGGAAACTCAGTATTTAACCCATATCGTTATGAGGAATACTGAGTATCGACTATGGTTAGTGCATACCAATCTATAAAAATAGCGCTATGAAGTTTGAGCTACGCCAATTTCTCGATAGAAGTTTTCTTATCTCGATACGTGAATCCTTTATCGCGTTACTGCCTTTTATTTTAATTAATTCGTTTCTCTCGCTGATTATTGCATTACTCGACATCGGTATGCCGACTTGGCAGGGCACTGCATTTCATCAGAGTATTAGTTTCTTTTCGGTACAACTTTCCAAGATTTTTCCGCTGCTGGCATTAATTTCCCTGTCCTTCCATTTTGCTAAATATTTGCAGCAGTCGGCGATTGTGGTGTGTTCTTTGTCGCTGAGTCTTTTGCTCGCTATTAATGCCCAAGATACGGGCAACGTATTTAATCTCGATTATGTGCGTGCCATTTTAGCGGATCCGCGTATGGCGATTTTGCCGATTATTTCGGCCTATTTATTACGATTTTTGACTGCTTGGAAAGGGCTAAAGTTTATTAAGGCAAAGGCACTTAGTCGTTACTTAAAGCTACACTTAAACTTATTCTTCCCGTTAGTGCTCGGCTTTATTGGCTTGTTCGCCATTGTTGCTGAAGCCTCTATCTTTTTAGAATGGTTGTTTGCCCCCTTGATTGAATCACTGCATCAGGCGAGCCTAGGCGTACAACTATTTATGCGGATTTTGATCACCCACGTGCTTTGGTGTTTTGGGGTGCATGGCGATAATGCCTATCTGCTGCTGATTGGTGTCGATAATGGCTTAATGGAATTGGTGCCGCACCTGACTGCGAGCCAGTTTATGGACTTGTTTATTCTCTATGGTGGCAGTGGCGCGACGCTATCCTTGATCATTGCCATTTTTATCGGTGCTAAAGACAGTGCCACTCGGCATATTGCTAAAATTGCCACACCCTTTGCGATTTTTAACATCAATGAGATCCTGATTTACGGTCTCCCCATTATCTTTAATCCACGTTTATTAGTGCCGTTTATTCTGTCGCCGCTGATTAATTTTATCCTAGCTTACAGTGCCATAAATGTTGGGATCTTAAGCTTTGAGGGGCACAGCTTTCCTTGGATCACGCCGCCACTGCTAAACGCTTACATTGCCAGCGGCCATATCAGCGCGGTGTTGTTCCAAGTGTTATTAATCGGACTTGGAGTATTGGTTTATCTTCCCTTTGTGCGGCGTTTCTCCTTGATGTCTGAGCACTATGAGTTTGATAGCGAGTTAATCAAACGCGTGCAGTTTCAAGCGGATATTGACCGTATGACCGAGCAGCATTACTCACAGCAGCAGTCAGAATCACTGAAAGCTGAATTAAACCTCGAGAAGACCATTAAAGAAGTCTTGGCAGGGGAGTTACAGCTGCATTATCAGCCAAAAATTGCCCTCAGCAGTGACCATGTGGTGGGGTTTGAGGCGCTTATACGATTGAAGGATGAACATGGTAACTTGAAGGGACCTTACTTTATTGATGCCTTTCAGCGTGCAGGTTATTCCCATATCATTGACCGCTTTGTGATTAATACGGTTGCAGAGGATCTGGCCCGCTGGGAATTAGAAGGCTTTTTGCCTAAAGTGAGCATCAATATCGACCCAAACAATATTACCGATCCCCAGTTGCTGGCGACGCTGCACGAAAGATTAGGCAGTGTTGCCAACCGAGTCGAAATTGAGATGTTAGAATCGGCCTTTATGTTGGATTTGAATCGCATCGATAGCAGCATGCGTCAGCTTAAGCAGCATGGCTTTAGCTTCTTCTTAGATGACTTCGGTACGGGGTTCTCTAGCTTAAGTCTGCTGAGTCGGATCAATGTGGATGGTATTAAGCTAGACCGTAGTATTCTGGCCAATACCAGTGAGCCAAAAGGGCGGACCTTGTATCTGCAAATCTGTAAGCTTTGTAATAGCTTAGGTTTTAGTTTGATTGCCGAAGGGGTTGAAACCACCACAGAGGCCGAGTTTGTTAAAGCGGCGGGTGTGGGTTATGTGCAGGGCTGGTTATACGCTAAGGCGATGCCAGGCCCCGAGGCCAAAGCCTTCTGGTTGGAGAGAAATAGTGACTGATAACTTAGTCAGTACCCTGCTGATGACATACGCCAATGCGAACTTGTCGGCTTGGGATAATTTGCGCGTCTTGCTATCCGAGTGTGCGTTGCAGCAATGTGAAGCCCGTGGATTTGAAGTCGATTGCGACGACAGTCGCCCCCATTATTGGCTGCAGATTGAAGATTGTTGGCTCGATTGTGGCAGAACCAATGCCTACAGCGCGGCTATCGTCCGTTTAGCGCCTGAGGCCGTTAAGGGCGCAAGGATAATCAGCGTGCAAGACTGTGCACTGTTATCCGCCGCGCAGATCAACCTCTTGTGTATGCAAAACGCCCATTTTGACCATTGTTAATCCAGATTACAGGATTAACCATTTCCCCATCGGGTAATTTCCTTGATAGCCAAAAGGAAGCCGTCCCTGCAAGTACCAGGTTAGACGTTCTTGTGTGAAGTCGCATAGCGTGACTTCGGCTAACAATAAGGTGGCTAAGGTATCGGCATCATCTGCGACTAGCGCGCAAATCTCAGCAACGGGCATTATTTTCCACGTTTCCAGATAGGCGGTTTTCGCGATTTGAGCGACGATTTCGCTAGAGACTTGTGGCTTTAATCTGTCGGCTTGTTGATGGTCGCTAACACATAAGCTTTCATAGGGTTCAGTGTAGGGCGGTTCGAAAAAACGGTCGGGATCCCTTTCAAGGCAAGTGGCTATGTCTTCTAAGCTGCCTAAGGTGTTGGCCATGGGCTCGTGATGGCCCACATTGGTCGCCCAAGAACAGGATTGGAGTTGTGCGATTAACGGCTTCATTGAGTCTCTGACTTTTGCCTAGAGTGAAAGCCATCTTGCTGAGAGTAATGGAGTTAGGCAATACATCCTAAGCATAAAAAAACCGCCCTTAGGCGGTTTTTTTGTGCGAAAGCGTGAGCTTAATGCAGATTATAGACCTGCATCGGCACGCAGTGCGTCAGCTTTATCCGTCGCTTCCCATGGGAACTCGTTACGGCCAAAGTGACCATAAGCGGCGGTAGCTTGATAGATTGGGCGAGCTAGGTTCAACATTTCGGTCAGGCCGTATGGGCGCAGGTCGAAGTGTTGACGGACTAACTTGATTAAGACTTCTTCAGACACTTTACCAGTACCGAAGGTCTCAACGCTGATAGAAGTAGGTTCAGCCACACCGATAGCGTAAGACACTTGGATCTCACAACGGTCAGCCAGACCCGCAGCTACGATGTTTTTCGCTACGTAACGGGCAGCATAGGCCGCACTACGGTCAACTTTTGATGGGTCTTTACCAGAGAAAGCACCACCACCGTGACGCGCCATACCACCGTAGGTATCTACGATGATCTTACGACCGGTTAAACCACAGTCACCCATTGGACCACCGATAACGAAACGGCCAGTTGGGTTGATGAAGTATTTAGTGTCCTTGTTCAGCCATTGTGCTGGCAGAACTGGCTTGATGATGGTTTCCATCACGCCTTCGATCAGATCCGCTTGGGCGATGTCAGGGCTGTGCTGGGTAGACAATACGATCGCATCGATACCAACAATCTTGTTGTCTTCGTAAGCGAAGGTGACTTGGCTTTTCGCATCTGGGCGTAACCATGGCAGAGTGCCATCTTTACGTACTTCAGATTGACGCTTCACTAATGCGTGGGCATAAGTGATAGGCGCTGGCATCAGAATGTCGGTTTCGTTGCTGGCATAACCAAACATTAAACCTTGGTCGCCGGCACCTTGTTCTTTTGGATCGGCACGGTCGACACCTTGGTTGATGTCTGGAGACTGTTTACCAATCGCATTTAATACTGCGCAAGAATCGGCATCGAAGCCCATATCTGAATGGACATAACCAATTTCACGAACCGTTTTACGGGTCAGCTCTTCAATATCAACCCAGGCAGAGGTGGTCACTTCGCCACCTACTAATACCATGCCAGTTTTGACATATGTTTCGCACGCAACACGTGCTTTAGGATCTTGGGCCAGAATCGCATCTAGCACAGCATCAGAAATCTGATCTGCAATCTTATCGGGATGACCTTCTGAGACCGACTCAGAAGTAAACAAGTGCTTTGCCATAGTAGGAAAATCTCGTCGTTAGCAATCAAACGTGTAGAAGCATCTACATCTAGACGGCCATTTTAGTGGAATTTCCCTTGGTTGACACCCCCTAAACTAAATATTTGTGTGTAAAGTGAGGTAAGCCCCAAATCGGGCTGAGTTTGTGGCGCTGGAGTTTCTGCTCTAACTCAATGAATTGATAGTGGTATATGGTTTTTGCCTTGGATGAGTAGGGCAAGTTATCGCTGAGCTAAGCTCAAACCAAGGTTGTAGCCTGATTACTATGGGACTCAATGTGACAAAGGATATAACATATTTGAATTATTGTATTACAAATATATTTAATGTGTTTTAAGATGAATTAGCCTAAACCTTCAAAGGTGTAATCCACCAGACTGGACAGTGGAATGCAATTTTCGTTTGCGTCGCTTCGCTATGTAGGGGAAAATATGCATCCAAATTGCCCGCTAGACCCCACAAATTAAGCAGGAGAGAGCATGTCTTCCCGTAAAGTACTCGCCAACGCAATCCGTGCGTTAAGTATGGATGCAGTTCAAAAAGCAAACTCAGGCCACCCTGGCGCCCCAATGGGCATGGCAGATATTGCTGAAGTGCTGTGGAATGATTTCCTTAAGCACAATCCGAACAATCCGAAATGGGTAGATAGAGATCGTTTTATCCTCTCTAACGGTCACGGATCTATGCTGATCTACTCTTTATTACACCTGACTGGCTACGACCTGCCTATCGATGAACTGAAGCAATTCCGTCAGTTACATTCAAAAACTCCGGGTCACCCAGAATACGGTTACACCCCAGGTGTTGAAACCACCACTGGCCCATTAGGGGCGGGGATCAGCAACGCTGTGGGTATGGCGATTGCAGAAAAAACCTTAGCGGCACAGTTTAACCGTGAAGGTCACGAGATTGTTGACCACTACACATACTGCTTCCTCGGCGATGGTTGCTTGATGGAAGGTATTTCCCACGAAGCTTGTTCTCTGGCTGGCACTTTAGGCCTAGGCAAACTGATCGCATTTTGGGATGACAACGGCATCTCTATCGACGGTCATGTTGAAGGCTGGTTTACCGATGACACGCCAAAACGTTTCGAATCATACGGCTGGCATGTGATTGCTAACGTTGATGGTCACGATAGCGATGCGATTCGCGCGGCTATCGAAGCGGCAAAAGCGGTGACCGACAAGCCAACCATGATCTGCTGCAAAACCATTATCGGTTTTGGTTCACCAAACAAATCTGGTAGCCACGATTGCCACGGCGCACCATTAGGTGATGCGGAAATCGCAGCAGCACGTGAATTCTTAGGCTGGCCACATGCGCCATTCGACATCCCTGCCGACGTATACGCAGGTTGGGATGCTAAAGAAGCCGGTAACGCCCGTGAAGCAGCATGGAACGACAAGTTTGCCGCTTACGCGAAAGCTTACCCAGAACTGGCTGCCGAATACGAGCGCCGTGTTCTGAAAGGTGAATTACCTGCAGATTTCGAAGCCAAAGCACAAGCCTTTATCCAAGAATGCCAAGCGAAAGGCGAAGGCATTGCGAGCCGTAAAGCGTCACAAAACGCGATTGCAGCCTTCGGTGCAGTTCTGCCTGAACTGTTAGGCGGTAGTGCTGACTTAGCGGGTTCTAACCTGACCCTGTGGGCAGGTTCTAAAGGTATTCAAGAAGATCCAGCGGGTAACTACGTGTACTACGGTGTGCGTGAGTTCGGTATGAGCGGCATCATGAACGGTGTGTCACTCCACGGTGGTTTCATCAACTACGGCGCGACTTTCATGATGTTCATGGAATACGCACGTAACGCAGTACGTATGTCTGCGCTGATGGGCATTCAAAACATCTTCGTTTATACCCATGACTCTATCGGTCAAGGTGAAGATGGTCCAACTCACCAACCAGTTGAGCAATTAGCTAACCTGCGTATGACGCCAAACATGGCGGTATGGCGTCCATGTGACGCGGCTGAAACCGCAGTGGCTTGGAAAGCGGCTATCGAACGTCGTCATGCTCCAACATCGCTAGTATTCAGCCGTCAAAACCTGAAGGCTCAAGCACGTACTGCTGAGCAATTAGCGAATGTGGCAAAAGGCGCTTACGTACTGCAAGACTGTGCAGGTACGCCTGAGTACATCCTGATTGCGACCGGTAGTGAAGTCCAATTAGCGGTAGAAGCGGCTGCAGCGCTGACCGAACAAGGCAAACAAGTTCGCGTTGTTTCTATGCCATCAAACACTGAGTTTGATAAGCAAGATGCTGCTTACAAAGAATCTGTACTGCCAAAAGCTGTGACTAAGCGTATCGCTATCGAAGCGGCCCATACTGACTTCTGGTACAAGTATGTTGGTTTCGAAGGCACTGTTGTAGGCATGACCACTTTTGGTGAGTCTGCGCCAGGCAACGTGCTGCTGAAGCACTTCGGTTTCACCGTTGAAAATGTGCTGAATGCTGCAAAATCACTAGGCTAATCGCTTAGGTGATGAGATTACCGACAAAAGGTTAAACTTTTGAAAGGTTAATCTGTATAATGCGGCCTGCAATCGTTTGCAGGCCGTTTTTGTATATGCAGTATTGTTAAGAGGAAATAAAGACCTCAATGATCCGAGTCGCAATCAATGGTTATGGTCGTATTGGCCGCTCAATCCTTCGCGCTTTATATGAGTCCGGAAAACGTCAGCAAATACAAATTGTCGCAATCAATGAGTTGGCTAAGCCCGAAGCCATCATTCATCTGACCCAGTACGACACTACCCACGGTCGGTTTCAGCCCAGAGTCAAATTAGTCGATGATCAGATGCTGATCGGCGATGACGTCATCAAAATTCTCCATGAACCGGATCCTGCTAAGTTGCCTTGGCACGAAATGGACATCGACATCGTCTATGAAGCGACTGGCGCCATCTTAGATCGCAACAGTTGTGAGGCCCATATCCACGCAGGCGCCAAACAGGTCTTAATCAGTCACCCTTCTTCTGCCGATGTTGACGGCACTATCGTTTACGGTGTCAACCAAGACTTACTGCGCGCCGAGCATACCGTGGTCTCCAATGCCTCTTGTACGACCAATTGTATCGTGCCCGTTATCGATGTACTGGATAAACACTTTGGCGTGAAAAGTGGCGCGATTACGACTATCCATTCGGCGATGAACGATCAGCAAGTGATTGATGCCTATCATGATGACTTACGCCGCACCCGAGCTGCGGGCCAGTCAATCATTCCTGTCGACACTAAACTTGCCCGCGGTATCGAGCGGATTTTGCCGCACATGAAAGACAAGTTTGAGGCGATTTCGGTGCGCGTTCCCACGATCAACGTTACCGCTATCGATCTTTCGGTAACATTAGATAAAACAGTGGATATTGCGACTGTCAATCAAGTGTTAGAATTGGCCGCCAATGGACGATTTAACGGTATCTTAGGCTATACTGATGAGCCGCTGGTATCCTGTGATTTTAACCATGATCCGCGCTCAAGTATTGTCGATGGCACCCAAACTCGGGTGAGCGCAGGGCAGTTGGTTAAACTGTTGCTGTGGTGCGATAACGAGTGGGGCTTTGCAAATCGTATGCTAGATACCAGTTTGGCGATGATTGCAGCTAAACAAAGCTGAAGATAAGAATTTATACCAATGGGTTAAGCCTAGTGGCCAATTCGACGGGATGTCGAGTGCCGAGTAGCTATCTAAGCTAACCGATTGATGCAAAACCAGTTTGTTTTTTTGATTATAAAAGGAAGCGTTACCATGGCAATTATCAATATGTCAGATTTAGATCTCCAAGGTAAGCGAGTGCTTATTCGTGAAGATCTCAATGTGCCAGTCAGCAACGGCGTGGTCACCAGTGATGCTCGTCTGCGCGCCTCTCTTCCCACTATCGAATTAGCCCTTGCCAAAGGTGCAGCGGTAATGGTGATGTCTCACTTAGGTCGTCCAACCGAAGGTGAATACAATAGCGAATTCTCCATGCAACCTGTGGTCGATTACTTGGCCAAAGCGCTGTCTTGCACCGTCCGTTTAGCGACCGACTATTTAGACGGCGTTGACGCCGCGGTAGGCGAAGTGGTTGTGTTTGAAAACGTTCGCTTTAACAAAGGCGAGAAGAAAAACGACGAAGCCCTGTCAAAGAAAATGGCGGCCTTATGTGATGTGTATGTGATGGATGCCTTCGGCACCGCTCACCGCGCAGAAGCTTCAACCAATGGCGTTGGCTTACACGCTCCTATCGCCTGTGCAGGCCCGTTATTAGCACAAGAATTAGAAGCGTTAGGCAAAGCCTTAGACAACCCCGCGCGCCCATTAGTGGCCATCGTTGGCGGTTCTAAAGTGTCGACTAAGCTGACCGTATTAGAAAGCTTATCTGGTATTGTGGACCAGTTAGTCGTTGGCGGTGGTATCGCCAACACCTTTATCGCTGCGGCGGGCCACAATGTAGGTAAATCCTTATACGAAGCGGATTTAATTGATGAAGCTAAGCGCTTAGTGGCGAACGCCCAAAGCCGCGGTGGCGACATTCCTGTGCCTACCGATGTGGTTGTTGCGGGTGAGTTTAGCCCTACAGCTGCTGCGACCTTAAAAGCGGTCAATGAAGTAGCCGATAGCGACATGATTTTCGACATCGGTCCCGACAGCGCCGAAGCCTTAGCGAAAATCATCGAGTCTGCTGGCACTATCGTATGGAACGGCCCTGTGGGTGTGTTCGAATTCGACCAATTCGGTGAAGGCACTAAGCGTATCGCACAAGCTATCGCTGATTCTAAAGCCTTCTCTATCGCGGGCGGTGGTGACACCTTAGCGGCGGTCGACAAGTATGATATCGCCGATAAAGTTTCTTACATTTCTACTGGCGGTGGCGCTTTCCTTGAGTTTTTAGAAGGTAAAGAGTTACCGGCTGTAGCTATGCTAAAACAACGCGGTGCCTAACACTGAGTTAGGTATTGCGCCATCGCGGCAGGGTGCTGCGATGGCACTAAAGCTTGATAAAAAAATTATAAAAAACCGCTCATTCTCTTAAGAGCATTAACCTGTTCTTGAGTGATTGAGCATAAAAATCCATCCAAACGATAGCGACCTCGGTGACCTAACGTTGATGTGACAGTCACCCTATTATTGGAGTTAAAAAATGGCGTTAATTTCCCTACGACAACTACTCGATCACGCGGCAGAGCATGGATACGGTGTGCCAGCGTTCAACGTAAACAACCTTGAGCAAATGCGCGCCATCATGCAGGCCGCAGAAGCTACAGACAGCCCTGTTATCGTGCAAGCCTCTGCGGGTGCACGTAAATATGCGCGTCCACAATTCTTAAAATACCTGATGACGGCTGCACTTGAGCAGTATCCAGATATCCCCGTCTGTATTCACCAAGACCATGGTACCGATCCTGATATCTGTCAGCGTTCTATCCAATTAGGCATGTCATCAGTCATGATGGACGGTTCATTAATGGCCGACGGTAAAACCCCAGCTTCTTACGAGTACAACGTTGATGTGACTCGCAGAACTGTTGCATTCGCCCACGCTTGTGGTGTGTCTGTAGAGGGTGAAATCGGTTGTTTAGGTAGCTTAGAAACCGGTACTGCCGGTGAAGAAGATGGTGTAGGCGCAGAAGGCGTATTAAGCCACGACCAACTGCTGACCAGTCCAGAAGAAGCGGCACGCTTCGTTGCCGATACCCATGTTGACGCGCTGGCGATTGCGATTGGTACTAGCCACGGTGCATACAAGTTCAGCCGTAAACCAACGGGTGATGTACTGCGAATCGACCGCATCAAAGAAATCCATGCCCGCATTCCTAACACTCACTTAGTGATGCACGGTTCTTCTTCCGTGCCTCAAGAATGGTTACAGATCATCAACCAATACGGTGGTCAAATTCCTGAAACTTACGGCGTGCCATTAGAAGAAATCGTTGAAGGTATCAAACACGGCGTGCGTAAAGTGAACATCGATACCGATTTGCGCTTAGCATCTACCGGTGCGGTACGTAAATACTTGGCCGAACACCCAAGCGAGTTCGACCCACGTAAGTTCCTGAAAGCCTCTATGGAAGCGATGGCAGACATCTGTACTGTTCGCTACGAAGCCTTCGGTTGTGCGGGTCAAGCTTCTAAGATTAAGCCATTGTCTTTACAAGCAATGTACAAAGCTTATCAGTCAGGCGCATTAGATCCTAAGATCAATCTCTAAGCCTTAAATACTTCTCTAAAAAGCCCGCCAAAGTGCGGGCTTTTTTATGCAAAAAACCGTTGAATTTTCATTTTTTAATCGTAAATGTTAGTATTGCCCAGATTTTCAGGGGATTAAACGGAACGGGAACGGATAAACATGAAGAAAGTACTGACCGCAGCACTATTAATGACGGCACCATTTATGGCGAATGCGGGAGCCGATTTTGTTAAAGGCGACAAGACATTCGCAGGTGAAGCCGAGCTAGGTGCAACCTTAACCACAGGTAACACCGACACCTCATCCTATAAGGGCCGCTTAAGCCTTAAGCACGAATTAGGTGATTGGGAAAACCAATACCTATTAGAAGGTTTGTATAAAGAAGATACGGGTGAAGTCACGGCAAAACGTTATTTAGCGGGCGCTCAAGGCAACTATAAGATGACAGACCGCAGCTATCTGTTTGCCAACGCTAACTACGAAGTCGACCCTTTCACCGGTTATGACTACACAGTATCAGGCGCGGCGGGTTATGGTCACAGACTCTATGACACCAGCAAGACTTTCCTAGATGTAGAGATCGGTCCCGGTTACATCTATCAACGCCTCGATTCAGAGCAAGCCCTGTTAGAAGGCACGGATTCGAATGACAGCGTGGTTGCCCACGGCGTGATCAACTTCGAAACTGAAATCACTGAAACCTCAAAATTCCAGCAACGTTTTGTGGCCGACTACGGCGATAAATTAGATGCGCGTTCAGAAACCTCGCTGACAGCCAATATCATTGGCGCCTTAGCGATGAAGTTTGCGATTATTGTGCGCTACAACAGTGAGCCACTGGACGATAAAAAGAGCACTGATACCGAAACGAATATGACCTTGCTCTATTCGTTCTAATCAATGTGATTGATATCAACATAAAAGCACCGAGAGGTGCTTTTTTATTGGCTGTTTTTGGACTAACTTGAAACAAAGTTAGTTAATTCTTTATTAGTTGTATCTGTAGTTATACAAAAATTAATGTTGTAAGCCCCTTTAGTTACCGAGAAATACGTAGAAAGTTGCGTTTTGTCAAAATTTACAGAGCCCGAGCTATGGTAATTTTCGAACTAATTTCCCTTGCAGAGATCAACTTTGATGAAATTACAGCAGTGGTTTAAAAACAGTGGAGTGGCGCTATCTAGCCTATTCTGCGTTGCAATATTGAGCGGATTCTCACCAGCAGTTTGGGCAATGACCGAAGGAACAGAACGGCTCGATTTAACCGCTGCATCAGTGGGGTATATTGCCGTATGCATCTTCGTTCTCGCCTATATTTTGGTGATGGCCGAAGAGGCGCTGCACCTGCGTAAATCCAAACCCGTATTGGTCGCAGCCGGCATTATTTGGGGCATGATAGGTTTTGTGTATGTGCAAAATGGCATGTCGGAGGTTTCCGAGGCGGCCTTTAAGCACAATCTACTGGAATACGCCGAATTATTACTCTTCCTATTAGTGGCGATGACGTATATCAACGCCATGGAGGAACGTAACTTATTCGATGCGATCCGCGGCTGGTTAGTCGGACGGGGATTTAGCCTGCGAACCGTGTTCTGGCTGACGGGGTTTATGGCGTTCTTTATCTCGCCGGTGGCCGATAACTTAACCACGGCGTTGTTGATGTGTGCCGTGGTGATGAAGGTGGGCGCAGGGCAGCGCAAATTTATTACGCTGGCGTGTATTAACATTGTGGTCGCGGCGAATGCGGGCGGTGCGTTTAGCCCCTTTGGCGATATCACCACCCTGATGGTGTGGCAAAAGGGCTTAGTGCACTTTGCGGACTTCTTCCATCTGTTTATTCCCGCCTTGGTTAACTTTGCTTTACCCGCGGCCATCATGAGCGTGTTTATCCCAAGTTATGTGCCCGAGCCTGAAAAAGAGCAGGTATACACTAAACCTGGCGCGAAACGTATCGTGGCGTTATTCCTGCTGACCATTGCGACGGCGGTGTGCGCGCATTCCTTCTTCGGCATGCCACCAGTCCTTGGGATGATGACGGGTCTAGGCTTCCTGCAGTTCTTCGGTTACTACCTGCGTAAGACCTTCGACAAATCCGTTGCCCGTGAGCGGGCGAAGGCGGAGTTACGCCGCGATGAGCAACGTCTGCAACAGCTTGGCAGCGTGGTGCCCTTCGATGTGTTTAGCCGGATCTCCCGTGCTGAATGGGATACCTTACTGTTCTTCTACGGTGTGGTGTTGTGTGTGGGTGGCCTTGGCTTTATGGGGTATTTGAGCTTAGTGTCTGAGGCGCTGTATTCCCATTGGGATGCGACCTATGCCAACGTCGCTATCGGTCTGTTGTCTTCAGTTGTCGATAATATTCCGGTGATGTTCGCCGTATTGACCATGAACCCTGAGATGGCCCTTGGCCAATGGTTACTGGTGACCTTAACTGCGGGTGTTGGGGGCAGTTTGTTGTCCATCGGCAGTGCGGCCGGGGTCGCCTTGATGGGACAGGCAAGGGGGATTTACACCTTCGGCGCCCATTTACGTTGGACACCTGTGATCGCACTAGGCTATGTCGCTAGCATTTTGGTACATATGTGGCTCAATGCTGCAATGTTCTAAAAACAAATGAAACATAATGTATCTGTATTTGTTTTTAGCATTAAATGTTTTATTGATGTAATTCACAGATTATTCATCTAACCCTGTTAGGTGGCGATAAGATCACTGCGTTGTTTTCGTTCAAATTGTATACTCGGCCCTACATCAAATAGTGAAAGGGGCCGAGATGCAAATAGGCACTTGTTGGTTTAATGCGCAGGAACAAGTGCTGGTCGATGCAGCCTCTGGACGCAGCTGGTTATTGAGCGCGGACGAATTCCAAGCGCTTTCACTCTTGAGTGCGCAGCGTGGCAAAGTGGTCTCGCGTATGGAGTTGCAGCAGGTAATTTCGCCACACCTCAAGTTGTCTATGCGCAGCGATGAATTGCTCAATAGTACTATTCGCCGCTTACGATTATTTCTCGGTGACGACGCCGCTCATCTGTTGGTGAGTGTCGCTAATCAAGGTTATATCCTTTACGCCACGCCCCGAAAACATTCTCGTACCGCACAGAATTCGCCCCTGTTTAAGCTGAGTATGCCGCAGTTTATGGTACTCACGCTCCTAACCTTAGCCGCGCTGCTTTGGGTGGGTTCGCACATCACTCACCCGACGAGCATAGCGCCGAATTATGCGAAGCAGTTGCTGACGCACGGCGGGCATTATTCGGAAATTCAATTCTATACCGGTCAGCCGTCGGATCATTCGATGCGACCCTTAGTCGATCACTTTTTAGAGCAAGTCTCTGCCTGTGCTGTGTTTCCGTGGCAATCCATTGCGGCGACTATTTCGACGGATCAAAGGTTTGTCAGTCTGGTGCTGAAAAATAATGATGCCAATGGACTCGAGTTTGAAACCATCAAAATGATGTCGGAAAACTTCAATGTCGATGTGATTGATGAGCTATGGCTAAAAATGGTGGGGATCTGTGCTTAAACTGACAGGGATAAAAAACCACAACCGCCGACTTCGCCTCTGGCATGTGGTTGCCATAGTGCTGGTGTTAGTCGGCATAGGGTTGGGTGCCTATGCGATGACGTTTAATAGCAAGCAGCTAAATTTGAGTTGCCGCGCTAAGTTGTATGAGGCGCCTTTTAAGGCGGAATCTTTGCCCACGTACAGCCAAAGTTTGGCGCTGGATGTGAAGATTGCGGCTAATCAGGCCAAGTTAAGTTACCGCTATGGGCAGAATGGCCAGGATATTGCCGCCTTAATTTATGAGGGAAAAGTCAGCGCCTTAGCACCTGGAACTATGACCTATAAGCTCAACTTAGATCAGGCCAATTTAAAAATGGATTTGTTGCAAACCGAGGTGCCGGACTTAATGCGTGCGGAAGTGCAAAAATCCCGTAAGGCCTTATTTGAGCAGGGCGGAATGAGTTTTGATATGCAGATTGTGGACATGGATACCTTAAACAATTACGTACTGATCAAGTTTTATCCCAGCGGCCATTTGTGGGCTTGCCAGAGCAAATAGCGTTATTAAGACGTAGAAAAGGCATCCAATTGGATGCCTTTTTTGGGGCGCGATGATGGGATTACTGCGGTGTGACTTGGACTAATGTCAGTTCATTATTGGCTTTAGCACCATAAATCTGAATGGCGACCTTGATTTGGGACACGGCGCCACTGGGATCCTGTTGCTGCCAATCGAGACCCGCGATTTCAAACTGATATTGGCCATGCTTCACTTCGGTCAGCTGACCCGTACATTCCCCTTGGCTCTGGCAGCGATAGCTTTGGGTCACATGCCAGCGCTTCCACGCCTTAGGATTGGCCGAGGCTTTATCCTTATTAGGGAAACCAAAGTAATAAATGTCATAGCTCTTGGCGGCGGTAATAGCCGCCTGGTTAGCATCGGTTAATGAGAAGACTAAGCTGCCAGTATTGGGGTCAAACTGTTCTACCGCCAGATTAATCTGGCTGGCCTCATCGATACTCACCGTGGTTTCTACTGGCGGCGGTGGCGGCGGAGGTGTGACTTCCTCGGATTTATCATCGTCACTACCACAGCCGACAAGGGCGAGTGTACCTAGGGTTAATGCGAGTAATGGGTATTTCATCACTGCCTCCTTAATTGAAGTGGCCAGTGTGGCACGTGGTGCATTCCATATCGGTTTTAACACTTGCCGCCGAACCTAAGGTGCTAGTGCTGCCGTGGCAGACTTGGCAATCCTGCGCTTCGAGTGAGGGTTTGCTGCCGGGCAGGGCGCCAATATTCTCGCCCTGATAGGCACGGTTTAGCAGTTCCACCAAGTAATAGGCCATAGAGGCCGATAGGCGGTAGCAGCGCTCACCTTTCTTGGCGAATGGCAGGCCTGAAGCCCGTGACCAGTTACTGATAGAAGAGTGGCACAATACGCTCATCGCCTTCGAAGAGCTGCCTACGAGGGCGGTTTTTTCCGCTGTAGAGCCGATACCCGCAACGAACTCAGGGGTCGATAGTGGCAAAGTGGTGTTTTCATAATAGCGGAAGGCATTGGCAATCACCGCGCTATTCTGGCCGTTAATATCATCTAAGATGTTGACTAACATGCCGATGGCGTTGAGGTTGCCGCAAAGTGTGCCTTGGCCTGTGACCCCGGCAAAACCATAACCCGCCAGAGCGGTGGGGATGGTTTTGAATTTATCGGCATCGGCACTATTAGATTGCGCTAGCATAGTGATAACCGAATGAAACACTTGGTGCATACAGCCGCCACCTGTCTCGTAGGCGAGTTTTGCGGTCGCCATGGCATCGAGTGGCACATATTTGAGTTTTTCCCCGAGGGCTAATTGATATTGACCGTCGGCATTGGTCGCCGCAAATGCTGACGTCCCCATTAAAGTTGCGCCCGCAGCCGCCGTGCTGATACCGATAATGCGAGTTAATGCTTGGCGTCGATTAATGCTCATCATGAATATCCTCTTTTATTAATTGCTTTTATTTATCAATCAGTAACCATTGGTTGATGGCATCATTCTAGAAACTACAGCAATAAATAGTGTGATTTGCGGCCGGGGATATTTGGTCTCCCCAAATCGCTGGCGGTGGGAGAAGAACAATCGTTTTAGCCGATGCTCACGAAGTGGTTTTGTGGATATGTTCGATTTCAATGTGCATCAACGCACATTATTTGTGGCATTTATGTAAATTTATGCGGATTTATCACCAAGCTAAGCCGCTACAAATGGCATTTATCGCTGTGAGCTAACGCAGATTTTTGTTTTATGGCGATCCGCTTGCGTGTTGGTTCACGAAATTTAACTATTTGCCGCCTTGGGTTAACGGGATCACAGTAATCATTAGCAGGCTTGCATAGACTTAATCCTATGATTTATGGGCCGGAGTTTTTATTATGCAGGTGGGGGGCTGTTGGTTTGACCGTGAGCGTGGCTTGCTCGTCGAACAGGCTCGTGATGAATCTTGGCACCTTCCCCGTGCCGAGTTGCAAGTGTTGAGCCTGTTGGTTGAACATCAAGGCAAACTGGTCTCCAAGCATGAGCTGAAGACTGGCGATGGGGCGCATCCTCCTCTTACTGACACTTCGTTAGCGCGGGCGGTCTTTATGATCCGCTCCTTCCTCGGGCCCCAATATGAGGGGCTGATCGAAACCGTCAAAGGCCAAGGCTATCTGCTGCACAGCACCCAAGGACAAAGGTTTAAAAGTTTGCGTTACCCTAGGCTGCAATCCTTACCTTGGTGGAGTGTGTTGCTGGTTTTTGGATTTATGCTCGCGATTTCAGGCTTTTATCTTAGCCGAATCGACCACAGCGTACCGACTCAACCTTTGCTCTCTACCGATTTGCCCCTAGCCTCGGGGCAACATATTCGGCTGCATTTGTATGCCAATTCGAAAACCAACAACACCCTATTGTTTGAGTTAGGCGACCGCTTGGGCCAAGGGCTGAGTCGCTGCGGCCACAGTGATTGGTCCGAAGTGTACTCCTCGCTCTCCCACGATAAACAGGTGCTCAACATTACTATGCGGGGTTATAAACTCGGGCAATCGGTGATCCGCAACTTGAAGATCAGCGACTTTAGACGGCCGAAGGAATTTATTGATGCAAACTGGCTGCTGGAGGTCGGGATCTGTGGCTAAGTGGCTCAAGTGGACGATAAATCTCACCATACTCTCGGCGCTAATCGTCGCCTGCGGGGTGATTTACCTGCAATCCGTTTCCAATAAGGCGGTGATCTTAAATTGCAGCTCCGAGCTGTTTGACCGCCATAGCCAACAAGTAGATGAGGGGAAATTTTACCTCTTGGTCGATGTGTTGATCTCGGCGGGCAATGCACAGATCAATTACCGCTACTTTAACCTCGACGGCTCAAGCGCGGGGGCGATTTTGATGCAGGGCGAGGTCAAGAGCATGGAGCTAAATCGCATGACCTACAATGTGTCGGTCAAAACCAAGACTGAGTCCGAAGACGTCGATAAAAAGTATTGGCCCGAACACATGAAGTACCTTTCTTACATCAGCAGTTTGCACTTCAGTGAGTCTGGTCGACACAATCTCAGTATTGAAGTGCTAGACAGCGATGCCAACCAAGACTATGCGGTTGTCTTGTTTCAGCCGAGTAACACCGTTTGTGGCTGCCGAATCGTCAATAGCCGAATTTAATCAGTGAATTTGCCGCGCTTTCGGTTTAGATTATATTTTCCATGGTGTTAATGCCGACTCTTCCATCTCAATCATAAGGTTGTTGTGTTTAAGATACGTGTCAAACAAGAAGAATCCCTGTCGATTAAGTTCAGCCATCAAATGGAAAAGGGCGATAATCGTCAGCTTGATCTCTATTTCTTTTTACCAAAGGAAATGGGCATAGGCGCGCACACTTTAAACGAAGAAGAGTATTACCACAGCGCGATTGTAGGACGTCGCTCCTACTACTCCGAAGGGTTGCATTTGCCATTGGTGCAAGGGCGTTTCGCCAGTATGAACCGTCGCACGGTGGAAGAATTCCGACTGTACTTAAACCTGTTTGCCTACCAGTTTGCCGTCGCGGTTGAAAACGATGTCAAAGAACTCAATCGCATCGCCGATGTGGCGCACTTCTATCTGGCGCTCGATGAGCTGTGCGAGCAAGTGACGCAGCTACTGAAAAAGTTTCGCCGTAATGAGCCGGGCGATCCTAAATGGAAATCCTATTTCGAGAATGCCGATAACTATCTATCCTGGTTCTGCGAGCAACAACTGCTAAAAGTGCTCGCCCACGCCACGCGCACCAGTGATTTTGCCGACATCCAAGAACGAGTCTTGACCCTGTGCCGAAACGAATGTGCTTACCGCGATGCCAACAACTATAACTCGGCGCAGACCAAGCAAGACCCAAACCGAATTTCGAATAAGATGCTGTTATTGCGGCGCTTAATTCAGCAAGGGGTGGTACTCAAAGAAGAGTTAAAACCCTTAGGCATTGGCCTTAAAAAGTTTACTACTGGACTTGCGACCGCATTGGTGATGTTGGTGGTATCGGCGCTGATCATCGAGGCGCAGGGCGTCTTTAGCGGCTTTACCATAGCGTTGGTGTTGACGCTGGCAGTCATTTACGGATTTCGTGAAATCTTTAAGGACGATGTGCGTAATGCTCTCTGGCGCTTTATTCAGCGTGGTCGGCCACGTTGGAGCCGTATCTTAAGGGATACCACCAGTCAGTCGGTAATCGCTAAGCAATTAGTTTGGCTGGAATTTATGCGGCAACAGGATTTGCCAGAAAAGGTTAACGAAATCCTAAAACAACGGCATAGCCAGAATAAGGTCGATGCCGAAGTCCTGCATTATAAGATTGCCACTCGGGTAAACCATGGCGAGTTTCAGGCGGGATATTCGACGATACAAGAGCAAGTGAACTTTAGTTTTGTGCCCTTTGCCCGCTACTTAGAGCGGGGCAAGGCAAAGATTTATAAGGAAATTGAGGGCAAGATCAGCCACGAGTCGGTCGAGCGTCGCTACCAAGTGAATCTGATTTTAGTGCTGCGGGATGGCCGCGAAGAGCCGCAATACGCGCGCTACAAAATCACCATGAATCGCTCGGCCATTATCGAGATCACCCAAAGTCAGTTACCCGATTCCTTTAATCCGCCCGCTAAGGCTGACGAGTAAAGGCCTGGCCGATATTCTGATCGTTATTCTGCTTCGCCCGTTTGAGCGCCACCTCGGCATTGCCTAGGTATTGCTCTAGGCTTTGTCCTTCCTGATAGCTGGCAATCCCAATGCTAATCCCTTCACCTAAGCCATTGCTGTTGAGCTTTTCGATGGTATTGAGGGCGAAGTGATGCGCCGCCGTAGCATCGGTATCAGGCAGTAATAACAACAGTTTACCGAGTTGCCAGTGAAGGATTTGGTAATGGGCAGGGATTTCGAGCAAGAGCTGCACTTCCACTTCCTGCTGGCGCGTCTCGAGTTGGTCGATATCACTCATATGGCTGAGTAAGCCCTCAGGGTTGATATCCATCACCAGCAAGCTTGAGTGATTGCGGCTTTGGGGCGATAGCGAGGCAAAATAGCGTTCCAAATCGGAGAGATGCTGCAAAATGGTGCTGCGGTGCGGCACAAAGCTGCGCGGCTCGTTGCCCCTAAGGCTATCGGCGGCTTGCTCTAAGGTACAGATGATGTAGTCAATCTCACCGTCTGCGGCCACATGGCCCTTCAAGGTGGCCTGTAAACAATTGGAATGGCGCAGATTGGGCGAGCAGAGGATCTGCCCCTGCCATTGACCCTGCATGCTGATTTGGGCGGTGATCCGCTGCCACTGGTTACCCAGATCGTTGGCGAGCAGTGAGGCTAAATCATGGTTCAAATCACCATTAAGTTGCATCAGTTGATCGAATACTGGATTGATTTTTATCAGCTTACCATTAGCATCCGTCAGCGCCGTGGCAACAGTCGTATCGCAGAGTAAGTCGCTTAAGAAGGCTTGATTCTGGCAATCGATCATGGCGCTAATATCTTCAAGAGAGACTAACAGATGCGGTAAGCCGCGCCCCAATCTTGGCGCTTGGCGTACGCATACGCTAAGTCTTGAGCCCTTATCATTGTCCAGTGACAGCTTGCCTTGCCATTCACCCTGTCGATGCACTTGGTCGAGCATTTGCGCTAGGGTCAAGTCATCGAGATTAAGGGCGCGTTGCAGGCTGCGGTCAGTGAGTTCATCCTGCGGCACTTGAGTCGCCTCGGCCGCCTTAGGGTTAGCACTGATAATTCGTGCCTGCTCATTGGCGAGGATAAAGCCGATATCATTGTTAAATAATGCATTAGCCACATCAATACTGTATTGGCGCGAGCGATACTGCAGGCGGTACATATGGCTGAGTAAGATCACCCAAGCGGCCAGTAAGGTCAGAATTAGCGCGGCGACGATGACGATGTTCTGCCATTGGGAAAACTTAGAGGCGATATCATCGTTACGAATATAAGAGAGTAAAAAGTATTCGCGTCGCAGTTCGGGCTGGTTAGTTAACTCGACTTTGAGGTACACGAAGGTAGCATCTTCACCATGGAATTGGCCAAAGTTGCTCATCGACATTTCCCGCCACAGTGCCGGATAACTCTGGCGCAAACTGGCGCCTAAGGTATCGGGAATATGGGTTAAGGGCGCGAGTTCACTCACACCTGCATAGAGCACCCCTTGGGTATCTAACACTAGCATCGGTGATTTATTGCTTGAAAATGCAGGCTTAATCGCTTCTAGCATCTGTACAATCGAGTTGTAGGTAATCAAATAACCCATGGAGCTTTGATCGGGTTTCTCAAGCCAAGTCATTTGATACATATAGGGTTCGAGCATGCCATTGAGGGGCACAAACTCTAAGGGTGAGGTAAAGACTTCTTTGCCACCTAAGTTGCGGCTCGAGCCTAACAGGGCGGCAGGTAGCGCGTCCTGACTAAAGTTTGAAGGTGTCGCAAACTTATAATTACCTTGGGGATCGAATAGGGCAATCCCGAGGAGTTCGGGGATATGCTGCACTAGCTCCTGCCAACTTGCTTGTAATTTCTGTTGAGACGAGGCCGTTGGATTTTTGAGGTACTGCTTGAGTAATTCGTCTTTGGCAAATAGCTGAGTGCGAAATTGCTGGAAGGCGACCTTATCTGTGATCAGCGTGCCTATGGTTTGTAGTTCGCTATATCTTTGGGTTGCCCATTCTTCCTGTAACCGACGTTCTCCTAAGGTAATGATTAAGTTGGTTAAAATAATCATACCTATCACCAGCATAGATAACTGGCTCGCGACAGCCAACAGGCGTTGGTGAGACCAATGCAGCCCTTGGGTCAATGAAAGTAATGGCGCGAGTGGGTGTAGGTTAGGGTTCTTTTTCAGCATGGGCCGATTTAGGGTTGATTAACTGTTAATTAGGCTATGTTAACACGAATGAAATGTTACGACAGTGGCAAGTTGCTCGGCGACTCTGTTATCCCGAGCAATGCATCAACCCCAAGGCGACTGCGCGAAAAAGTTAGCCGAGTGCGCCTAGCACTCTGTGCTTAAACTCGCAGCCCGAGGCGAGCACTTGTTCGCGGCAAAGATCGATGTCGACCCCTTCTAATCCCTCAATCGCCGAGACTTGTACCCGCTCGATATAGTGGGGGGCGAGGGCGATAAAAGCATTCACTGCGGCGTAGGAACCTGCCAGTTTTGGGCGGCAATGTTGGTTATAGGCGGCCTCATTGTCGGCGTTGAGGGAAATGGATAATCCATCCACGCACTCCGCTAACTCGGGCAGAATGTTGCGTCTGTGAACTAGGTTGCCTAAGCCATCGGTATTGACCCGCACGCGGCCGCCACGGCGTTTGATTTCTTTAGCAACGGCCAGCAGGGTCGGCAGATTCATTGTCGGTTCACCGTACCCGCAGAACACGTATTCCTCAAAGTCTTCCACTTTACCTAACAGCGGGATAATTTCCTCCGGCTTGGGCTGGTGGGTCAATGCCAATTGATACTCGTGAATTTGTTTACTGCCATTGTGTTTAGGACAGAAGGCACAACGCAGAGTGCAGCGACCCGTGATATTCAGATAGCGACTCCTGCGAATATCGTAGACTAAGGTTTCGGTGGCGCAGGTTTCATTGGTGCACACTTCCGCCGTGGTGTTGCCATTGGCTAAGGTTTCAGTGGCTTTAATGGGGGCGGGATGGATTGGGGCAGAATGTGAGTTTGGCATCCGATCTGTTTTCATACTATCGACTTTATTGGCATCTTGGCGGTTACTTAGGTTGAGTGTAACGAATGCGATCCTTGATAACTGCCACCTAGATCGCACAACGCGCTTTACTCGTTAGGGGAGACCAGAGATAAAAAAGAGAGCCTAGGCTCTCTTTTTATGGGTGACTATGGTGACTGAACGACCACTAATCCTGTTTATAGTCAGGTTCATTAAAGGCGTCTAAGGACACCTTGTGGCTCTCATTGGCATGTAAATGTCTCTCCTGCGATGTTTTTGGACGCCACCACCAATGGTAGAAGCGGCTACCAGCGCGTTTAGCATCATCGAGAATGATGTACAGCAAAGGCACCAAAATTAAGGTCACTACAGTCGAGAACAGGATACCGAAGGCAAGGGAAGTCGCCATAGGGATCACAATCTGTGCCTGTAGGCTGCGCTCAAGAATAATAGGCACAAGACCGACGAAGGTGGTCAATGAGGTCAAGATAATCGCCCTGAAACGATAACATCCTGAATCCACCGCCGCTTGTCTGACCGATTGCCCTTGTTCCCGTGCACGGTTTACAAAGTCCACCAAGATCAAGGAGTCGTTTACCACTACCCCAGCGAGCGCGACGATACCACAGAGACTCAAGACGCTCATGGCAAGACCTTGGATCAAATGCCCAAATAGCGCGCCGATAATCCCAAAGGGGATCACTGACATGATGATCAGCGGCTGGCTGTAAGACTTAAGCGGCACCGCCATTAAGGCATAAATGGTAAACAGCGCAAAGAAGAAGCCCTGCATTAGACCGACCATAGCATTCTGTTCATCCAAACTGCCGCCATCGAGGGTGGTTTGGATTTTCGGATACTTGGCCTGTAACTGCGGCAGGAAATCCTTCTGGATCTCAGTAACAACCTTAGAAGGCTCCACCTTGTGTTTGTTGGCATTGGCAATAATGGTAATTGCCCGCTTGCCATCGACACGGGTGATAGAGGCGTAGGATTCGCCTTTTTCGACCTCGGCAACGGTAGAGAAAGGCACCGACTTGCCCTGCGGCGTGCGGATCAACATATTCTCGAGGTAACCCACGGTACGGCGCTGCTCTAAGGGGTAGCGCACCATGACTTTGATTTCTTCTTTGTTACGCAAAATACGTTGTGCTTCATAACCATAGAAGCCATAACGGACTTGGCGAGCTAAATCAGACAAGGTTAAGCCAAGCGCTTCGGCCTCGGGGCGGATCTTTAAGCGGATCTCATGGCTACCCGAAGAGAAGTTATCGGCAATATCGTACACACCTTCGTAGGTGGCGAGCTTTTGCTTAAGCTCGCGGGCGGCTGCGGATAACTCTTCGAGATCGCTCGAGGTCAATCTAAAGGAGATGTCACCACCGCCACCGCCGTTACCGCTGGCGTTGAAGTCGAGCTTCTTCACCGACAGTAACTCGGGCAATTGTTCGCGCCATGCTGCGGCAATGGCCTCGCCATCCACTTCCCGGTCTTCGCCCTTGGTGAGTTCGGCAAAAATAAAGGCGGAGGTGCGCGAGCTCATGTTGATAAAGCTATGCTTCACCACTTCGCTGCCGTTGTCCTTCTCCATTTTAGCGTTCATCTTGTACAGGGCTTCTTCAATATCCTGTACCACCTTGAGGGTGTTCTGCTCTGAGCTGCCTTCATCCATCTCCAGCTGTACTTGGATAAAGTCCGATGGAATGTCGGGGAAGAACACCCAGCGCACTTTGCCGCTGGCGACTAAGGCTATGGATAAAATCAACACTCCGATAAAGGCCGCGACGACGTTGTAGCGATGTTGGATACAGCGCTCGAGGAAGTTGCGGTAACTGTGGTGAATAAAGTGCTGAACGCGATTGTTAAATTTGTCCTTGAAGCGACCAAAGAAGCCCGTGGGTTCACCTGGTTTTCTGAACTTCATGTGGGCTAAGTGCGCTGGCAGGATAAATTTAGATTCCACCAGTGAAAACGCCAGACACATGATGACCACCATGCCGATGGATTTCCAAATAATCCCCATGGGGCCAGAAACCATCAACATAGGAATAAAGGCGGCGATAGTGGTTAACACCCCGAAAGTGGCGGGCATGGCCACTTTTTGCGCCCCGCGGATCACGTTATCAATCGAGTGTCCGTGCCGTTCGACCTCGCTGTAGGCGCTTTCGCCTATCACAATCGCATCGTCGACCACTATCCCCAAGACGAGAATAAAGGCGAACAATGTCAGCATGTTGATGGTCATGGAGAAAGGTTCCAGCGGCATGATGAGCATAGTGCCGAGGAAACACACGGGTAATCCCATCATCACCCAGAAGGCGAGTTTGAGATCGAGGAACAGGGCTAAGATCACAAACACTAACAGGGCGCCATAAAACATGTTCGACATCATCATGTTCAAACGGCCCTTGAGGTAGTGGGTTAAATCTCCCCAAGTGTCTAATTTTGCATTGGCTGGCAGGGTGGCACGACGTTTCTCAACGTAGTCTTTGACCTGTTGAGCGATGTCGAGGGCGTTTTGATCGTTAACGCTGGTCACTTCAATAATGGCCGCAGGTTTGCCGTTGAAGCGGGTGTACTCTAAACGTTCTTCAAAATCGTCCTTAATGGTTGCCACCTGAGGCAACATTACTCGGCTACCATCGGCGCGGGTAGTGACGACAATATTGGCAAAATCATCGCCGGTATAGGCTTGGCCTTTAGTACGCAGCAGAATGTCGCCATCTTCGGCGCGGATCGAACCGCCCGGCAAGTCGATAGAAGAGTTTTGCACCGCCAAGGCGACTTGCGAGAAGGTTAAGCCGTATTCCCGCAGCTTATCCTCTGAGACTTCGATACCGATTTCATAGTCGCGCACACCCGTGACTTTCGCGCGGGTGACGGCGGGAAGTTGGGTCAAATCATCACGTACCGATTTAGCCAACTCCTTCATATCGTGCAGCGACATATCACCGTAGACCGACACCCAAATCACGTTGTTTTCGGGTTCGATTTTATAGATTTGCGGTTTTTCGATGTTCACCGGAAAGGTGGAGATCGCGTCCAATCGTAACTTGGCTTCGTCGAGTACGGTTTGCACGTCGTAGTCATCTTCGACTTCAACCGTGATGGCGCCAACCCCTTCACTGGCAACCGAAGTGACTTTTTTAATCCCGTTGATATCTTGGATGGCTTCTTCAATCTTGATGTTAATGCCTTCTTCGATTTCCTGCGGCGCAGCGCCGGGATAAGCAACGGTAATGCTCAATAAGTTAAGATTAAAAGAGGGAAATACCTCTTTATTAATCAACACTGTGCTAAATAGACCGCCAATCAGCAGCGCCCACATTAACAGGTTGGCTGCCACGCTGTTGCGGGCAAACCAGGCTAAGATCCCTTTTTGAGTATCCATTAGTTCACTCCAGCGGCCGCAAGACTCGACTCAGGAGCATCTTCCTTAGGTGTGGGGGTCTGCACTGGCTTGGCATCTTCACCTATGATTTTGACCAACTGGCCATTCGCCATATTGCTAAAGTGAGTGATGGCAACGCGTTCACCGGTTTTTAAGCTGTCCTTGATGAACACATTTTCAAGATCGCTACGCACGACATTCACATGGCGCATCTCGACAATATTTTGCTCGTTAATTAAGGCCACATGTTCATTACGTACCACGTGGCGAGGTAGTTTAACTATGCCATCGACGGTGCGGCCCTTAATCACTGCATTCACAAAGCTGCCGTATTTCAACGGTAAACTGCCTTGGGTTTTGTGCTCACGCAGGTAAGGGTCTTTAATCTCGGCGACGAGGTAAACCATGCGGTTATCGGCATCAATCACGCCTTCGCTACGAATAATATTACCCATCCAAGTGTTTTCCTTACCCGCCAAAGAGGCGCTTAAGGTGACTTGGGTATCGGGGTGATCGACGGATTCCAAATAGGCTAAATCATCGTTAGAGATAGGCAGACGAATTTCGGCAATGCTAGTGTCGTACAGTTCACCCAAGTTAGTGCCTAATGTCACGTACTGACCTAAATCAACATTTCTGGCCTTGATAATGCCATCAAAGGGCGCGCGGATAACTGTGCGCTCTAAGTTACGTTGGGCGCGAGCCAATGCAGCCTGGGCATATTTAACGTTGGCTTGCTCTTTTTTCAGCTGCGGGATACGTAACCCCAACTCTGGCGGCAAGCCTTTGTCGTAACCCTTAAATTCGATTTTAGCGACTTCGCCACGGGCGATTTCTTCATTGAGCGCCGCGGTTGCCTGAGCTAAGGTGGCTTCGGCTTGCATTAAATCGGCTTCGTAATCTGAAGGTTCGATTTGGGCTAGTTGGTCGCCTTTCTTCACTATGCCACCAGCCACAAACTGCGGTGAAATGCTCAGCATCCGCCCTTGGACTTCGGTCACCAGTTGCGTCTTATATTTAGGGGTAACCACGCCGTAGGAAGGAAGATTAAGCGATACCGTTTGCTGCTCAACCTGAGTGACATCGACGATAGGTACAGGCATTTCTTCAGGTTTTTGTTCGGGTGCTTCCTTAGTCGACATCAGTGCTATCGCACCAACAACAAATAACAGCAGTATAAACAGAGGAGATAATCTCCTGAGTAAAGTTTTCATCATATGATTGTTACATCCGTGCTAAATCGCTTAATGCGCCTAAAGTATCAGAGTCGAGCGGCGCAATAAATTTATTTTTGTAAATAAAATGTGTCTAAAGGTGATGGCGCGTTTTTACGGTACGCCACCTCTTTTTTTGACTGCTGATAAGCATACGGAAGATAAGAGTGTTTGGGTCACTCCGTTTGCATTTGTTATAGCGATTTTTTGTGGCGGGCGAGCATAAAAAAAGCCGCATTATGCGGCTTTTGGGAGGGGTTAAGCTTGCTTCTTGCGGGCAATTTTAGTGGCCTTTTTTGCGGCCTCTTTCTTGCTGGTTCGCTTGGCCGCTTCTTTGGCTTTCACCTTGGCTTTTTTCTTGGTAGGTACACGCGCTTCTTTGTGCTTAGGACGCAGTTCCTCAATAATACGGCGCTTAAGCGGCTGCTCGATATAACGCTCAATCTTACCGACAATGCGCATATCGTGAGCTTCGGCTAATGAAATCGCCGTTCCTTTCGCGCCCGCGCGGCCAGTACGGCCAATGCGGTGGATGTAACTATCGGCAGAACGTGGCATGTCAAAGTTAATCACATGGGTGATATCGTCGATATCGATACCACGAGCGGCTACATCGGTTGCCAGTAACACATTCACTTCGCCTTTGGTAAAGCGGCTTAAAGCTTGGAAGCGTTTCTTCTGTTCCATATCGCCACGCATAAAGGCGCAGGGAATACCGGCTTTCAGCAACTGACCTTCGAGGCTAGAAACCACATCGCGAGTCTTTACGAATACGATGGCGCGTTTAACATCTTCCTGCTTGAGCAGATGGCACAGCAGGGCAATCTTATGTTCTTTATCATCTGCAAGGTGGATCCATTGGTGGATCTTAGCCTTTTCTTTGCGCGGTGCGTCGACATCGATTTCGATAGGATCGTTAAGCACTTCGCGGGCAAAACGGATAACGCCGCTGCCTTCGAGGGTGGCCGAAAACAGCATATTTTGCTTACGACCTTGGGCTTCGAGGGCGATGGCTTTCACCACGGCGGAGAACCCCATATCGAGCATGCGGTCGGCTTCGTCGATGATCAATATGTCGACCGATTCTGCGCTGAATTTGCCTCTATCTAAATATTCCATCAGACGACCAGGAGTCGCGACCAGAATATCAATATTGTCTTTTAAGGCTTCTTCTTGCGGCGCGTAGGGCACACCACCAGTGATGATGGCGATATTCAGCCCTTGGCCTGTGGCTAAGTGGCAGGCATAGCGGTGAATTTGGCTGGCTAACTCACGGGTTGGCGTCAGGATCAAAATTCGCGCATGGCCAGAATAGCGACGGGGAAAGTCGATTAAGTGTTGCAGCGCAGGCAATAAGAAACTGGCGGTTTTACCTGTACCCGTCGGGGCGCGCGCCAAAATATCCCGCTGCTCGAGGGCATGTGGCAGGGTTTCTTGCTGGATGGTGGTGGGCGACAGGTGCCCCATGGCTTTAAGTGACTCTAATAAGCTAGGGTCAAGCTGAAAATCTTCAAATTGCATGCGCGGCGTCTCGACGAATAATAGCCAAGCATTATAAAGGTTATAACCGTTAACTTAAATAATTTAATCGGGAGAGGGTTTACTTTTCCGTGCTTTGGCCGATGCAGTGCGGGTCTACTCACTTCAAGGCTCGTTGGTGGCGGCTGTTGGGAGTGGATTTTACCGTACTCTATTGCATTTGAAGGCAGACATTTTGCAAAAGATGTATAAGATAAAGAGAACATTGTAAAAAATTGGCTGTTGTTGAGAGAGTTCGAAGGATTGATGGGATGTTAGCTGGAGCTTAACAATAAATTGTGCCTATGGTTGATGAGCGCATCCCATAGTACCCAAGCGTTAGCCCTGCTTGGATTGGCGTATTCGAATGTTGGTTACGATTAGGTTTTACGTTTCTAAAACATGGGCTTGGAACATATGGCTTTTGATTGGTTATCGCAGTTTTTTATTTCTTCCCAAGACAGCCTATTGCTGAATGTCTATTACAATCCCCTGCTGGTCACTATCTCCATTCTGATTGCGATTTTTGCCGCCTTTATGGCCTTTCAGGTCACCTCTCAAGCGGTGCAGAGTCAATCGAGAGCGCGCCAGCAGATCATGTTACTGACGGGGAGTGTCGTCCTCGGCGGTGGGGTCTGGTCGATGCATTTTATCGGAATGTTAGCCTTCGATTTATGTTCGCCCGTAACCTATAACTTTGGGCTCACGGCGCTATCCCTTTTACCTAGTATTGGTGCCTCATGGGTGGCGCTGAATTTGCTCTCAAAGCCGAGTTTTCAACTTTCCCAAGTGCTGATTAGCGGCACCTTAGTGGGCGCAGGGATTGGCACTATGCACTATGTGGGGATGGCGGCCATGGAGATGGCGCCATTACTGCGTTATGACCCATGGATTTTTGCGCTGTCTATCGTAGTCGCCGTACTACTCGCCATTATTGCGCTGTGGGTGCGCACTGGGCTGAATCAGCTTATTTCCTCCAACATGAATAGCATTAGCTGTAATTTTATCGCCAGTATCGTGATGGGACTGGCGATTTCGGGCATGCATTACACTGGCATGGCGGCGGCGCGATTCGTTAAACCCGAAGGCTTGGAGCTGAGCCAACAGACCTCGGAAATCTCGTTTTATCTGGCGCTCGGCGTCTCGGTGATCACTGTTATCATCATCTGCTTAGTGCTGATCGTGAATGTAATTTTTAAGTATAAAGACCTATCTTTGCTCGCAAAATCCAACGAAGACCGCATGCGCGCCATGATGAATACCGCCGTTGATGGGATTATTACGATCGATGGGCAAGGTATCATAGTGAATGTGAACAAAGCGGTGACCACTATTTTAGGTTGGTCCCCCGCCGAGTTACTGGGCGCGAATGTGAAGAAAATTGTGCCCGAGTCGATTCGGCCGAACCATGATGGTTATTTAGCACAGTACGTGAAAACCCGTGAGGCGCAGATTATCGGCACGGGGCGCGAGGTCGAGGCGCAACATAAGGCGGGCCATTTAGTGCCAGTGCGCCTGAGTATTGGCCATGTGATGCAGGGCAAAGCCCATTACTTTGTCGGCTTTATTTCCGATCTCAGCCAACGTAATGAGATGGAACAAGAGCTTAAAAACAATGAGGCCAAGTTTCGCTCGCTGATCACTAATATTCCAGGCATTGCCTATCGCTGCAAAAGCACTGAGGGCTGGCCCATGGTGTTTATCAGCGACGCGGTGCAAAACATCACTGGCTATCCCGCCGAGGATTTCGAGCTTCCCCATCCGAAACGTTTCTTCTCGGATCTCTATCATCCTGACGATATTGAAACCATTTACGCCCAAGCGCAGCCGCCGACCTTTTCGATGGAATATCGCATTATCCGCGCAGATGGCGGGGTGCGTTGGCTGTTCGAGCACGGCAATTATATCCTCGATGAAACCAGTAAAGAGGTGTGGATTGACGGCTTCCTGATGGATATCACCGAGCGTAAGGAGATGGAGCAGGACTTAGTGACGGCGAAGAATAATGCCGAGCAGGCGGCTGCGGCCCGCGCGGCCTTCTTGGCTAACATGAGCCATGAGATCCGCACGCCAATGAATGCCATCATCGGCTTTAGCGATATTCTGTTGGAGTCGGTATTAGATGTTGAGCAGCAAAAACAGCTCTCCACCATCAATCGCTCCGCCAAATCCTTGCTGCATCTACTCAACGATGTGCTCGACAGCGCCAAGCTCGACAAGGGTAAACTCGAGTTAGAAAATCGCGTGTTTTGCTTAACCGATGAAATCGATACTGTGATTTCAACCCTGTGGTTGCAGGCGAAAAAGCAGCGCTTATCCCTCGAGGTTAATATCGCGCCGACGATGGCGGCGAACTTTATTGGCTCGCCGGAGCGCATCCGCCAAGTGCTGATCAACTTAATTGGTAATGCGGTTAAATTTACCTGTGAAGGCAAAGTCACGGTCAACGTCTTCCCGCAGGATGACTCTCTGGTTAGCTTCGAGATTGTCGATACCGGTATTGGTATGTCACCCGAGCAGCTAAATCGGGTCTTTGAGGCATTTGCCCAGGCCGATGTGTCCATGAGCCGAAAATACGGCGGCACAGGGCTTGGCACAACCATCAGTAAACAGTTAGTTGAGTTGATGGGCGGTAAGATTGAGGCGAAAAGTGCCCTCGGCCAAGGCAGTACATTCCGCTTTACTATTCCCTTGCAACCTAGCTTTGAGCCGCTATCGAGCCAGCACGACGATAACTGGTCATTACCGCCACTGACGATGTTAGTGGTCGATGATATTCAGCAGAATATCGATCTCCTGTCCGTATGGTTAACCCGTCAAGGGCATAAAGTGATCACCGCCCGCGATGGTGAACAGGCGCTGCTGCGGATGCAAAAAGCCGACATCGATATCACGCTGATGGATCTGCAAATGCCAGTCATGGATGGTTTGACGGCGGCGAAGATGCGTCGTGAGCAAGAAGTCGCATCTCAATTACCCCGTATGCCAATTATTGCGTTAACCGCGAGCGTGCTAGAGCAAGATAAGAGCGCCGCCGAGCAAGCCGGTATGGATGGCTTTGCCAATAAGCCCATCGATTTTGCGCTGCTGACGCGGGAAATTGCCAGAGTGTTGCAGCTTAATCCGCCTCAGGCCGAGTTTGTCTCTTCGCAGCCTGCTAGCACGCTATTAGTCGATGAAGCCAAGGGCGTGAAATTGTGGGGCTCTAAACCGCAATTTATCAAAGAGTTGATGAAGTTTATTGCCCAATGGCCAGAGAAAAACCAAGCGTTACAACAGGCGATAAGTGACCAAGATACTGTGACCATTAAGCTCTTAAGCCATAGTTTGAAAGGCGTCAGTGGGAATTTGGGTCTATTGCAGTGGATGGCGCACTTTGGACAGTTAGAGCAGTTGGCGCAAGCTGAGTTACCTTCGCGTGAAGCCATGGAGGCCATTGTTGCTAAGGTAAGCGACTCCCTCGTCGAGATTGGGGATTATATCGAGGGCACCACAATGCCATCGGCCAGCGTATCCGCCGTCCATGTGGGGACAAGCGATCCAGCAGAATTATTAGCGCATATTGATGCCTTGCTGGCATCGATTGTGCACCATAGTTTTGAAGAGTCTGATCTTGAGGTACTCACGGCTCGTATTGATGAGCATCTGCGCCTTCATGTGGCCATGATTACCGAAGCCTTAGACAACTTTGATTTTGATATTGCCCATAACGAATTGACCGAGTTACGGCGTTCTATCACCGCGAATAAGGAGTAGCAATGCAGTCTACATCTGAACATAAGAAAACCTTATTGTTGGTGGATGATGAGCCTGTTAACTTACGGGTGCTCAAGCAAGTTTTACATCAGGATTACCATCTTATCTTTGCCAAAAGTGGCGAAGAGGCCCTGCGCCTCGCGCAAACTGAGCTGCCATCGCTGATCCTACTCGATATTATGATGCCCAATATGACGGGGCTAGAAGTCTGTCAGTTGCTGAAAAATATCCCTGAGACCCAGTCGATCCCTGTGATTTTTGTCACCGCCTTAAATGATGAGCACGATGAAGCGGCGGGCTTTGCCGTGGGCGGGGTGGATTATATTGTGAAGCCGATTTCGGCCACCGTAGTCAAAGCGCGGGTGAAAACCCATTTATCCTTAGTGCAGGCCGATGAATTGCGCCGCACTCGCTTGCAAGTGATCCAACGTTTAGGTCGCGCCGCCGAATATAAAGATAATGAAACCGGTACTCATGTGCTGCGCATGAGCCATTATTCTAAAATTTTGGCCTTGGCCTACGGCCTGAGTGAGGCGCAGGCGGATGATTTATTACACGCTGCGCCCATGCACGACATAGGTAAAATCGGTATTCCCGATAGCATTATGCTCAAACCGGGTAAGTTGACCGATGAAGAGTTTGCCATTATGAAAACCCATCCCCATATCGGCGCCGAGATTATCGGTGAGGCGGATTCTGAGCTGCTGCGGTTAGCGAAATCCGTGTCTTTAACTCACCACGAGAAATGGAACGGCACTGGTTATCCTAATGGATTGAAAGGCGAAGCCATTCCCTTAGAGGGACGCATAGTTGCCCTCGCCGATGTGTTTGACGCCCTGACCAGTAAACGCCCCTATAAAGAGGCTTGGTCAGTCGAGAAGACCATGGACTATATCCAGGAGCAGAGCGGGGTGCATTTCGACCCTGAGTTGGTGCGCTTATTTAGCGATAACTTAGATAAAGTGCTAGAGATTAAAAATAAATGGGTAGATAGCTGATATTAGATTAGCGATAAAAGATAAGGCTCTTGCTGCGAGCCTTATCACTCGTTTGAATTACAGTTTTAGATAAAAATCTTTAGTCAGGGCAATCATTTGCTCGGTGTAGCGGCCATCTTCCCCGCGTAGGGTTAGCTCTGAGTATTGGCAAAGTTCATCGTGACTTGTAGTCTGCGCAGTCTTAGCCAACAGCAGTAACACGCGATTGGCGACCTTATTCTCCACACTGCTAACCCTCACTTCCTGCACAAGATAAAGTTCAGTCTGATCTAGGCAAGCCTTAAAGCGCGTCAGGCTTTGGATGGGCAAAATAAGGCTGGCGTAACCCTCAAGCGACAGGCATTGATTTATCGCCTCGAGTAAGGGCGTAAAGCCTAAGGTGTCTGTGTGGCGCGCCATCGCCCTATGTTGCTCGTTTGCCTTGGGGCCATGCTCAAAGTAGGGCGGGTTACAGATGATATGGTCGAAATGCCCTTGATACTCAGGTTGTTGGCAAACGTGCTGAATATCGCCATGAATAAGCTGGCAGCGCTGCGCCCATGGACTTTGCGTCATATTGTATCTACAGGCCGCTGCGGCTTTTTCTTCTAATTCGACAGCGATGATTTGCCCTTGGCTACGCTGCGCCGCCATTAAGCTTAACAATCCACTTCCCGCACCAATATCGAGAATATGCTTAGCCTGTGACAGGGGAGCCCATGCGCCTAATATCACGCCGTCGGTGCTGACGGGCATGCCGCAATTAAGGTCGTCAATGTGGAATTGTTTAAAGGTAAATGCCATGGGAATTACATCATTAAGTGAATAATAAAGAGCTTGCCCATAAGGGCTGGCGTTATTTTAAAGGGCATAACGCATATTCGCTAAGATTTTTGTGCCTGATACAAATAAGTTCATTCTTCCATTTAGATCTAGTTTTTGTGTTTTTTATGCTGTTTTGAGTCGAAGTTCACTTAATTAACGGTTTAATTTATTACCTCGGTAACGCATTGTTAGCAGTTAATTAGCATTGAAGGGCTTTTTTAGGTGAAAACAATCTTGTCTGTTGTATTGGTTTTTAAATTCTGATATTAGTTTCGCCCCCATTTTTAATCAATTTTATGATTAACGGATAGGTGAACGGGTTTTTAGGTGAATAAAACGGCAGTGAAGCCAATTTTTAGTTCATTTTTGTTTATAAACTCAGCAGATATCGCACATATTTACCACGGAATTGTGTAAACATAGATTTGCACTCCGGATGGGCTTTGTTTTAGCTATGGCTAATCGACACATAATCACTTAAGTTTATTAAAAACAATAAGACAAGATGGGGCTTTCCGTGCAAGACAATCAGATGAGTATCGGGGATACATTAGGCTTAGGTTTTATGACCTTCGCGTTTTTTTTGGGGGCGGGTAACTTAATTTTTCCACCCTTTGCGGGCATGTTGGCCGGGGAGAATATGCCCCTTGCTATGTTAGGTTTTCTCATCACTGCCGTAGGTTTACCTTTAGTGGGGCTCATTGCTGTTGCTAAGGCTCAAGGTAAGGTTATGGCTATGCTACCAGTGTTTGCGGCAACCGCATTGGCCATCGCTATTTATATCATTATTGGGCCCGCGTTTGCGGCGCCGCGTACGGGTCTGGTGGCCTATGAAATCGGTGCTAAGCCCTTTATCGACAACACTAGCGCGACCATTATGCTCGGCAGTTTGTCGCTAAATCTGTCGCAACTTATCTATACCCTGTGCTTCTTTACTGTGACTATGCTGCTGGCATTGTTCCCCGGTAAATTACTCGACAGCGTCGGTAAAGTATTAACGCCTATCCTGTTGTTATTGCTGGTGGGTTTAGCCCTGTCCGTGGTGTTTTTGCCCGCTGCAGATGTTGGCGTGGCCGTGGGTGACTACCAAAACCATCCGCTGACCAAAGGTATCCTCGAAGGCTACAACACCATGGATACCCTAGCGTCGTTAATGTTTGGTATGTTGATTATCGATCTGCTGCGTAAAAAGGGGATTGACCAACCTAGCGCGCAAACTAAATATTTGATCCGCGCAGCCTTTATTGCGGCGGCAGGTCTAGCATTTGTTTATGTTTCTTTGTTCTTTTTAGGTGCGACGGCGGGTGATATTGCCGTAGGTGCTAAAAACGGTGGCGAGATTTTAACTAACTATGTGACTCGTGAGTTTGGCAGTTTAGGCACAGTATTATTGTCTACCGTTGTGACCTTAGCCTGCTTAACCACGGCGGTCGGTTTAGTGAGTGCCTGCTCTGAGTTTTTCAATGAGCTGATGCCAAAGCTGTCTTACCGTTTCTTAGTGGTTTTGCTGAGCGCCATCTGCGCCTTGATCGCAAACGTGGGCCTGTCTCAGTTAATTGCTATCAGTATTCCAGTGTTAATGGCGGTTTACCCTGTGGCGATTGCCTTAGTGGCGGTGACCTTCTTGACCGAACACTTCCCGCGTCCACAGTTTGCCCACCGTGCAGCACTGTCTGTAGCCCTGCTATTTGGTATTTTCGATGGGATGAAAGTCGCAGCGAAAGGCCTCACTGGTGAAGACGGTAAAGGCATCACCGAAGCGGCGCAGAGCTTTATCGATCTCGTCAGCGGTATGTCTCCGACACTGTCTATCCTGCCACTGTACGAAGAAGGCATGGCGTGGTTACTGCCCACCTTAGTCGTGATCGTGCTGTGTTTATTGTTTGGCCGCGGCGGTGCGAAAGCGGTCAGCGCGGCATAAACAAGACGCTGCCACAAGCAGAACAATTGAGTTAATATCAACGGCGTATCCTTAGAATACGCCGTTTTTTTATGGAGTTTTTGTGGCTAAAACCTATCAGTGCGATCCGCTTATCGATGCCTTTCTCGATGATCTTTGGTCCAGTAAGGGCTTAAGTGATAACACCTTGAGTGCCTATCGCACCGATTTACGCCATTTTGACCGCTATCAACAGAGCCAAGGCCTGCGGTTAATCGAGGTGGGGCAAGCCGATGTGCGCGCCTACTTAGCCTACCGAGTTGAACAACAATTTGCCCGCACCAGTAGCGCACGTTTACTCAGTAGTTTACGGCGCTTTTACACTTATTTATTGCAGACCAAACAGATTGCTGGCGATCCTATGGCGCTGATTGAATCGCCCAAATTGAGTCGGCAGTTGCCCGATTCTTTAAGTGAGTCACAGGTCGATAGATTGCTGGCCGAGCCCAATGTGGACGACCCCGTCGAGTGCCGTGATAAAGCCATGCTTGAACTCTTATACGCCACCGGATTGCGGGTGAGTGAGCTGGTGGGGCTCACTCTGGAGCAGATGAGTTTGCGCCAAGGTTTAGTGCGGATTGTGGGTAAGGGCGGTAAAGAGCGCTTAGTGCCCATGGGCGAGCTGGCCATTACCGAGGTTGAGCACTACTTAAGCTTTGCGCGCCATGAACTCTTGGGCAATATCCAGTCCGATGTGGTATTTCCTTCGAAGCGAGCACAGATGATGACGAGGCAAACCTTTTGGCATCGGATCAAGCTCTATGCGAGCCGCGCCGGCATCGAAACCGAACTTTCACCCCATACTCTGCGCCATGCCTTTGCCACCCACTTACTCAACCATGGCGCCGACCTTAGGGTGGTACAATTACTCTTAGGTCACAGTGACTTATCGACGACTCAAATTTATACTCATGTGGCGCGAGCGAGATTACAAGAGTTGCACCAACAGCATCATCCTCGCGGTTAAGTTGGCTCCTTCACAAAACCGCGAATGGTTGAATTTAGTTACAGTATAAATTTGCATTCTATCTAGCTTGTCTGTAACTTTTTGCCCCCATACAGGGTCTACTAAGATGACCCATATGTCGCAGTAGCGATTTACTTAATAGGAAGTCCCATGAAGTTGACCCGAGCATTATCTTTAGTTTTCGCGCTTGTTGTTGCGCCTCTGGCCAGCGCCGCTACGGCGACCACTCCCGACACAGCTGCGATTAAGCAAAAACTCAGCGAGATGTTAGACGTTGAAGTGATTTCAATGCAGGATTCACCCATCGAAGGTTTATATCAAGCCATGACCAACCGTGGCGTGCTCTATATCAGCCGCGATGGCTCAAAACTGTTCCACGGTAATTTATACGATATTGATAAGGGCATGAAAAACCTGACGGAAGCGGCGCTTGCTGGCCCTCGTCTGGCGATGATGAAGCCGCTTGAAGATCATATGCTGGTATATAAAGCCAAGGATGAAAAACACGTTGTGACTGTGTTTACCGATGTGAGCTGTGGCTACTGCCGTAAGTTACATAGCCAAATGGCAGACTACAACAAGCTCGGCATTACTGTGCGTTACTTAGCCTTCCCACGTGCTGGTGTACCATCTGCCAATGCCGATGAGATGCAGGCTATTTGGTGTGCTAAGGATCCATTAAAGGCCATGACAGAAGCTAAGGCTGGCAAAAAAGTATCCGCCGCGACCTGTGATGCCAAGATTGCCGAGCAGTACGAGCTAGGTACCAGCTTTGGCGTTAACGGCACGCCTGCAATCGTATTGGAAGACGGTAATATGATCCCAGGATATCAACCACCTGCCGATCTACTGCGTACCTTAGAAGCTCGCAAATAATCCGGTTTCGGATAAATTTATCCCATTAAAGGTGAGCTTAAGGCTCACCTTTTTGTTATCTTAGCCCCATGATTGCTTAAGAGTTTGCTCCCTTGAACCATAAGATAGTCCGTCGTCCAACCGTTGATGATAGCCATTTACCCGCTCACCTTCCGTCGTTATTAAGACAGCTTTACGCCCGCCGTGGTGTTATGCCCAACGAATGCGAACTGGTGCTCAAAGGCCTGTTAAGACCCGATACAATGAAGGGCTTAGAACAAGCAGCTAAGCTAATTGCCGATGCGATGCAGCAGGATAAGTCGATACTGATCGTCGGCGATTTTGATGCCGACGGCGCTACCTCGACCAGTGTGTGTTTGCTAGCGCTGCGGATGATGGGCGCGAGTAAGGTCGATTATCTGATCCCCAATCGTTTCGATTACGGTTATGGCCTGAGCCCTGAGATTGTCGCCGTGGCGGCATCCAAACAGGCAGAATTACTGATTACTGTTGATAACGGCATTTCCTCGATTGAGGGTGTAGCCGCCGCCAAGGCCTTTGGCATGCAGGTGGTGATCACCGACCATCACTTACCCGGCCATGAGTTACCGGCGGCCGATGCCATAGTGAATCCCAATCAGCCCGGTTGTCAGTTTGCCAGTAAATCCATTGCTGGCGTCGGGGTCGCCTTTTATCTGATGACGGCGCTCAGGGCAGAGCTGCGCGCTCGTCATTGGTATCAAGCCCGCGGCATTGCCGAGCCTAATCTCGGCACTCTGCTGGATATTGTCGCCCTTGGCACTGTGGCCGACGTGGTCTCACTCGATGCCAACAATCGTATTCTGGTCGAGGCGGGATTGCAGCGGGTACGCAGTGGTCGATGCCGCGTAGGCATTACCGCCTTACTCGAAGTGGCCAAACGTAATCCTGCTCGCATTGTTGCCTCGGACTTTGGCTTTGCCGTAGGGCCTAGGCTCAATGCCGCCGGCAGACTGGATGAAATGGCGCTAGGCGTTGAAACCCTGCTGTGTGAAGACATCATGTATGCAAGGCGGATGGCGGCAGAACTCGATAGCCTCAACCAAGAGCGACGTGAGCTTGAGGTCGGGATGCAGCAAGAGGCGCTGAAAAGTCTTGAATATCTAAAGCTTAATGAAGAGCAACTTCCGTGGGGTATTGCCCTCTTTCAAGAGGATTGGCACCAAGGGGTTATCGGTATTCTTGCCTCACGGATTAAAGATAAATACCACAGACCCGTTATCGCCTTTGCCGACGCGGGGAATGGTGAGATTAAAGGCTCGGCGCGCTCCATCAAAGGCTTGCATATGCGCGATCTGCTGGAGTTGGTTAACTCCCGCCATCCAGGGCTTATCAGCAAATTTGGCGGCCATGCGATGGCGGCGGGCTTAACTTTAAAGTCCGGTGGCTTCGCAACCTTTGCTAAAGCCTATGATGATGCGGTGCGTGAACTGTTAAAGCCTGAGCAGCTCACGGGTGAGCTTTGGTCCGATGGTGAATTAACGCCGACGGAACTTACCCTCGAAATCGCCCAGTTGCTGCGTAATGCGGGACCTTGGGGTCAGTCCTTCGAGGAGCCATTATTCGATGGTTATTTTAAGATTATCCAGCAGCGGATCGTGGGGGAGCGCCACCTTAAATTAGTGCTTGAAACCCCATGCAGTACCGTGATGTTAGATGCGATTGCCTTTAATGTGGATTTACACACTTGGCCCGATGCGACGATTCAACATGCGCGCATCGTCTATAAGCTGGATGTGAACGAATATCGCGGTAATTTCACCCTGCAGTTGATGGTCGAGCAAATCGAGCCAATGTAGTCAGTGATTGCGTGGAAGTAAGATGAAAAGGAGTTCAGTTGAAGCCGTTATCGGATAAAAAAATTCGTCAGTTACTCAAGCGTTTCGCTTGGATATATGCGGCGTTTATGAGTATTCCCTTTCTGTCAGCACTTTTGACGACCAAGGAACAGGGCCAAATGCTGATTATTGGCATTTGGCCTGCCGCTTCACTGCTTTACTTTTTGGCTTATCGTCATCTCGCCCATTTATTTAAATATGAAATCAATCGCCACTTGGCATTTACTAACCATGGCGGTGGCACTCTGGCGGGAGCCTTGTATTCATTAGCTAAATTAGTGTTATTTGCCATGGCTTTCATGCTATTGGTAAGCGTCAACAACAGCTAAATCGAGGCGAGTGATGAAATACCGGGTCAGTACAGCGCAAACGGAAATGGATTTTGAGCTTATCCATGGTTTTATTTCCAACAGTTATTGGGCGCAGGGTATGCCGCCAGAACTCTTGCGAAAGGCGCTTAGTAACAGTTTATGTTTTGGGGTGTTTGATAAGGATAATCAACAGCTTGCCTTTGCACGACTGATTACCGATAAAGCCACCTTTGCCTACCTTGCCGATGTGTTTGTCCTCGAATCTCACCGCGGCTTAGGTTTAAGTAAGATGATGATGGCAGCAATTATGGAACATCCTGATCTGCAAGGATTAAGGCGCATAATGCTCGCTACCCGCGATGCCCATGGACTCTATGCTCAGTTTGGTTTCAAAGCGGTCGATACACCTGAAACCTTAATGCAAATTCGGCTTGAGAATGCTTACCTGTAGAACAGGATTGTTGGCGCTATCCTCGTTGAAATAGTTATGGTTAAGATAAGGAAATCCAGATGACGCAACTACATTATGTCTATTTTGTCAGTTTTATGGTTTCTTCCGCTTTTTTGAATGGCTTACTCGAGGGACAAGTGCCTTGGGTGAGAGTGCTTTGCTTAATCTTGTTGTTTTCAACCTTCGTATTTGCCAGTTTATACCATGGTTTAAAGCGGTCGATAAAATCACAAGACTCGAAATAAATGCTATTAAAAACAAAAAGCCAGCATCAGCTGGCTTTTTAGTGAGGGGATTAATCGGTTAACGATTAAGCCGCTTTAGTCGCTGTGGTCTCGGTACTGTCATCGCTATGGCGAATTAAGTAATCAAATGCACCGAGTGAGGCATTGGCGCCACTACCCATGGCGATGATGATTTGCTTGTAAGGTGAGTTCGTCACGTCACCTGCGGCAAATACGCCTGGTACTGAGGTTTGGCCGCGCTCATCGACGATGATTTCGCCGCGAGGAGTCAAATCCACAGTGCCTTTTAACCATTCGGCATTGGGCACTAAACCGATTTGTACGAAGATTCCCGCCAGCACAATATGATGGCTTTCACCCGTTGCACGGTCGGTGTAGTTCAGGCCGTTTACACGGGTACCGTCACCTGTTACTTCAGTGGTCATCGCTTGGGTTATGATATGGATATTGCCCATAGAGGCCGCTTTACGTTGCAGCACATCATCGGCGCGCAGTTTGCTATCGAACTCGAGTACTGTGACATGCTCAACGATGTTGGCTAAGTCGATTGCCGCTTCGATACCTGAGTTACCGCCACCGATCACTGCAACACGTTTGCCTTTAAACAATGGGCCGTCACAGTGTGGGCAGTAGGCTACGCCTTTACCGCGGTATTCTTTCTCGCCGGGGACATTCATTTCGCGCCAGCGGGCACCGGTTGCCAGTAGTATGGTACGGCTGCGCAGTTTAGCGCCGCTTGCCAGTTCGAGTTCGAATAAACCATCGCTCGCCAGTTTAACGGCTTTTTGGTTATCCATGATATCGACTTCATAGTCACGCACATGGGCTTCAAGGTTAGCCACCAGTTTTGGACCTTCAGTCGCTTTAACCGAAATAAAGTTTTCGATACCAACAGTTTCGGCGACTTGGCCACCGAATTTATCGGCCACCACACCAGTACGCAGACCTTTACGGGCAGCATAAATCGCTGCCGCAGCACCAGCGGGGCCACCACCGACGACTAAGACTTCGTATGGGGCTTTTTGGCTGAGTTCTTCCGCTTTGCGGCTGGCCGCGCCAGTATCGAGTTTATTTAAGATCTCACCAATGCTGATGCGACCCGCGGCAAACACTTCACCGTTCAAGTACACAGACGGTACGGCCATGATATTACGGCTGGCAACTTCATCTTGGAACAGGGCGCCGTCGATCATCACGTTGGTGATGTTCGGGTTGATCGCGGCCATCATATTCAGCGCCTGAATCACATCAGGGCAGTTTTGGCAGGTCAGTGACACATAGGTTTCAAACTCATATTTGCCAGGCAGATTACGGATCTGCTCAATGATTTCGTCGCTGAGTTTGATGGGGTGTCCACCCGTGTGCAGCAGGGCTAACACGAGTGAGGTAAATTCGTGACCCATAGGCAGACCAGCAAAGCTAATCTGAGTATTGAGTTCTGGGTTAACCACTGTCATCGCTGGCGTGCGGGGGCCTTGAGCTTCTTTGAGGCTCACTAATGTTGAAAGGCTAACGATGTCATTGGCTAAGCTTTTTAATTCTTGAGACTTTTTGCCCTCATCTGCTGACACGACAAGTTCAACTGGTCTCTTGAGGTTTTGCAGATAGGTTTGCAGTTGATTTTTCAAATTCGCATCTAACATGATGACTCCAAAATCAGTATAAAAAATTGAAAAGAGAGAAAAACGCGAGGGTGCCAACCTAGAACCTTGCAGGGGGCGGTTATCTCTTCCTATTTGGCACCGCAGTGGCGTTGGCTGCATCACTCACCCCAATCACTTAGCGACTAAGTTAGAAACTAAGCTCATGGGGATTCGTGCAATTGCCACCTTACTGCAGTACCAACTAGCTTGAGATGCTAGGTTGGCGGGGTTGACTCTTGTTAGGCTAGATTAGATTTTGCCTACTAGGTCTAAAGATGGTGCTAAGGTTTCGTCACCTGGTTGCCATTTAGCTGGGCAAACTTCGCCATCGTGAGTGGCAACGTATTGAGCCGCTTGGATCTTACGAACCAGCTCTTGAGCGCTACGGCCGATACCTAAGTCATGGATTTCAGCAACTTTCACTTGGCCTTCTGGGTTGATAACGAAAGTACCACGCAGTGCTAAACCTTCTTCTTCGATCATCACACCGAAGTTACGGCTGATCACGCCAGTTGGGTCAGCCAGCATTGGGAAGTTGATCTTCTTGATGGTGTCAGAAGTATCGTGCCATGCCTTGTGAGTGAAGTGAGTGTCAGTCGATACTGAGTAAACTTCAACGCCCATAGATTGTAACTTAGCGTAGTGATCCGCCATGTCGCCTAATTCAGTTGGGCAAACGAAAGTGAAGTCAGCTGGATAGAAGAATACAACTGACCATTTACCTAACAGATCTTGTTCAGTTACAGGAACGAACTCACCATTGTGGTAAGCAGTGGCTTTGAATGGTTTGATTGTGCTGTTGATAATTGACTGAGTCATTTTATGCTTCCATTTAGTTGATTATGGTGAATTAAGTACGAGGCACTTAACTTGTGTCCCGTTGATGTGAAGCATATTACCCAGCCCAGAATGATAAATATAACGCATAAAAACTATCATCCTAATCGGTTTTATCGAATTTAGCGGGTTTGAGATCGAGGATTAATCGATTTTTTCAGTACAGGCGCGCCCTAGCGGCTAATTGATTGTTTACTTTAATGAAGTGGCACAAGTGCAGGGCAATAAAAAAGGGATATCGACGATATCCCTTAATCTAGCTTCTCAAACCAGCCACAGACTCGGCTTGAGTGGGTTTGGATCTAGTTAACTCACAATATAGCGTTAGTTTTGCGCCTTAGGCTGAGTTAACCAAGTGCTGAGCAGGCGCACGCCATAGCCCGTGGCGCCAGCTGGCACGACGGCGGTATCGGTGGCGGTTAAGGCGTTGCCAGCGATATCGAGGTGAGCCCAAGGTTGCTCACCCGCAAAGCGTTTGAGGAACATGGCGGCAGACGATGCCCCCGCGCTGCCCTCTTTACCAGTATTCTTTAAATCGGCGATGGTGGATTTCAGCTCATCGTCGTAGGCTTGATCTAACGGCAAGCGCCAGACTTTTTCACCCACCTGTTGACCCGCAAAGGTGAGCTGCTGCACCAGCGGCTCCGAATCGGTAAACAATCCCGCATAAACGCTACCCAGCGCGCCCACTTTCGAGCCTGTGAGGGTCGCCACATCGACGATAATCGAAGGGCGATAATTCTCACGGGCATACCAGAGGCCGTCGGCTAATACTAAACGGCCTTCGGCATCGGTGTTGAGCACTTCAACCGTGAGACCTTGAGCGGTTTTAATCACATCGCCTGGGATCATCGCATGTCCCGACACCATGTTTTCCGCCATCGGCATAATCGCGACTAGGTTTACCGGCGCCTTTTGAATGGCCATGGCTTTGACTGTACCGAGCACGGTCGCCGCGCCCGCCATATCGGACTTCATCCGCGCGATAGAGGTACCTGTGGCCTTGATATTGTAGCCGCCAGAGTCGAAGGTAATGCCTTTACCCACCAGAGCAATCGGCGCTTCTTTGCTGCCGGGCCAGTGGGCGACAACCAACTTAGGCGGACGCTCGCTGCCTTTACCCACAGCCGCTAAGGCGCCGAGGTTTAAGCGTTCAATGTCTTTGGCTTCAAGTACTGTGACTTTTACGCCGAGGGACTTAAGTTTACGCGCCTCGTTAGCAAAGCTTTCGGGATACATGATCCCAGCCGGGGCATTGGTGAGATCCCGCGCTAAAAACACACCCGCTTCGATAGCTTGCAGATTCTTATGGTGTTTTTGGTTTTGGCTTAAGTCATCAACCCCGATTTGATAGTTCTTCTCGGCGCGATTGCTGGCTTTAAATTGAGTGTAACGGTAGCTGCGCAGCTCAATGCCGTGGGCCAGTTCTGAGCCAAATAGCGGCGTGTTACTTAAGCCTTGGGTCAGCACACGCACTGTCGCTTGAGGCACGGTTTCAAGCTTGGCGGCAATATTGCCACCTAATGTATTGATTTCACCGGGTGTTAAGGTTTTTGCATCGCCAATCCCAACCAATAATACTCGCTTAGCGTCGATTTCGCTCGGGACTAGGATTTCGAGGATTTCACCGCGTTTACCCGCAAAACTGTTGTCGGCGACCGCAAGGTTAAGTTGGTCTTGAGTCGATTGGGGTAAAAAATCGAGACTATAGGTTGTCGAATCAGCGCTTTGGAACAGCACTAATGTGTCGGAATTGAGTGAGTTACGAGTGTCAAAACTAAAGGTTTCGGCGTTAGCATTGAGAGAGTTAAGGCACGCCAGCGCCATAACGCTTAACAAAAATTTATTCTTATTTTTCATGGTGACAGCTCATATCAATAGAGAGTGTGAAGCATAGCAAAGCTGAGTCTTAGGGTTAACTAATTTAAGCCATTTGACTGAGATTAATCTTAAATCCAAGGGCCAAAACGAGTCAGTGAACGTTCAAGGGCAAAATCCAGTTGTTGTGACAGGGTTTGCGCCTGACTTTTCAGCGCCGACGCCCCCAAAGATTGTGGTGTTTGGCTGGCAAAAATCACCCAGTTGCCACCGCTGGTGAGGCAGGCATGCACGTGGGCAAAATGGTGCTGCAGATCGGCGAGTAACTCGCGATTTTGGCTGTGCTCCTTCCAGCAATTCAACACTAAATAACCATTGGGTTTAATTAGCTGTGTGCACTGCTGAAGAAAAGTGGGCGAGAGTTGCCCTGTGTCGACCCCTTTGGCGCTGTAGATATCGGCAAAAATCACATCGACCTTTTTATGCTCGGCCGATGCCATAAAGGCGACGGCATCTTCGTTGATGAGATTAAGCTTTTTGCCAATCGGTAATTGAAAATAACGCTTGGCAAGTTCAATCACCGCCGGGCGAAGTTCAACCGCAGTAAGTTTGATTGCGGCATCGAAGCGGCGCAGGGCATGAATGAGGGCGCCGCCACCAAGGCCGAGTACGATGGCGCTTTTGGGTTGGCAAAACAACAACACCAGTAGCATGCCTTGCACATAGGTATGCTGCGGAATATGCGGTGCGGTTTTAAGAATTTTGCTCTGCTCATCGTTGTCGCCAAAGGACAGCACGCGGGTATCACCATAGTCGAGCACGCGGATCGGCCCTAGGGCATCTTGGGTTTCATGTAGTAAAGTTGCGTCGGCCATAGTACTTATTACTCTATTTGCGTTGGGCTGATTTGGGACTCTATAACTGCTGGTGCAAAAAAGTTAGAATTCAGCTGGTTTCGTTTTTTAAGTGGCTATTATGACAAATCAAATCCTGCTTGCCTGTATTTATCTTGCGGTGTTTCTCTTTTTGCAGCGTGCCTTAACTCAATGGGTGAAAAAACTCTCATTGATGAAGCAGGTGAGTGCCGCCCGTACCAGTCTTGTCACTCGGTTTATTTCCTATGTGATGTTTTTTATCACTTTGTCTTTGATGGCGGTGTCCCTCGGCTTGGGTTATCAGGACGTGTCGCTGTTTGTCTCCTCCGCGTTTGCGGTGATGGGCGTCGCCTTAGTCGCTCAGTGGTCGATACTGAGTAATTTAACCGCTGGTGTGCTGATTTTCTTTGTGTTCCCGTATCGGATTGGTGAACGTATTCGGGTGGTGGATAAGGATGAAGATATCAGCGGAGTGATTATTGAAATCGCGCTGTTTCATGTACTTATCCTCAGGGATAATGGCGATACCATCACTTATCCCAACAACTTGATGCTGCAAAAGGCGGTGTTAAAGCTGGCGGATCAGGCGCCGCTCCACGAGCGTCAAGCATTGCAGGAGGGGAAAAAGCGCTTTGATCTCGAGTAGGTCTTCTTGCATTCGTGCGCCGCAGCAGTACATTTATTAGCAAACTGTTGTCGGCGCCGGGGGAGATACTCAGTTTTATTATCTTCCCGTGAGCTTTACTCTCTTGATGCGTTTTTCATAACAAAATCAGCGTTCTTGCTTACATCCACTCCCTTTTGTTTACCTTGGTTTGTGTCCCGTCGCACGGTTTAGCCCTGCCTAATCCTTAGAATTCATGTTTTTGTTTTTAGCGAATTGGAGCAAACCTGATGAAATCTAAACTCTTAGCTGTGACGATCGGCGCGCTGTTAACCACTCAGTTAACTGGCTGTATGGGACAAATGGGCCTGAGCCAAATGGTGACTAAGGGCAACTTAAGTGCGGTGGACAACCGTTATGGCCGCGCGGGCTTATTTATTCTGTTAAGCCCTGTGTATGGTCTGGCGGCGACGGGCGATTTGTTTATTGTTAACACTATTGAGTTTTGGACGGGTAAGAATCCGATTACCGATAAATCGCCCGCGGTAGTTGATATGCCGGTGGACGCGATTTTTAAGGTGAATCCCCATGTGAGTGATGAGCTGAAATCGGCGCCCGTTAAACTGACTCAGGCGCAAATTGCCTATCCCGATGAGCACACAGTCACTATGACGTTAGCCTACGAAGATGGCAGCTCTCAGTTATTGTCGGGCCGTAAATCTGGGGATGATGTGGACTTCTTCCTCGACGATACGTTTATTACCCGGGTGAGCAACCAAGAGCTGGTGGCCTATAGCCAAAGCCGTCTACAAGGGCAGGTAAGTCCTGAGGTGTAAAGATTAAGAGGCTTAAGCTCTTAAAGTTAAGCATTTAGCTAAGCCAACCCATTAATCATATTGGTTAAGGGGTTGGCTTGATACTTTCGCCTATCTCAATACTCGGTGAAAAAACGCCACGGATTGTTGATACATTTGCAGCGCCAGCGCGGGATCGTAGCGCTCACCCTCATCACGCATAAAGGCATGCTGAGCATTAACCTCTAACCAACTGAAATTGCGGTTTTTAGCCATCAACTGTTGGTGGATCAATACCCGCCCTTCGGGTGATACATGGGGATCTTGCTTGCCAAATACTAACACTAATTCCCCTTGAATATCGCCGCTGCGACTCAGTGAATCATTGCTATAGGCGCAGGGCAGGGTATTAGAGTGAATGTCGGTCGGATAGAGGCAAAACGCCCCCAAAATCTCAGGATTGAGTGCGGCGCGGTAGGCTAAGTGGCCGCCAATACACACGCCCATGCTGCCGACTTTACTGGTGCAATAACTTTGCTGGCGGGCAAAATCGATAAGGGCTTGGGTGTCGCTGTCGTGCTGCTCTAAGGGCTTGGCAAATTTATCGGCATTGCCTTTATCTTTACCTACATCATCGTAGGCCAGCACTGTGCCTATCGGATTAAGCTCATGGAAGACTTCTGGCACTAACACCACAAAACCATGGCCAGCGAGGATAGTTGCAGTGCGGGCAATGGGCGCAGTTTGCTGAAAAATCTCAGAATAGAAGAGGATACAGGGGAATTGCCCTGGGGCATCTGGGCGATAGACATAAGTGCGCATCGGCCCTGTGGGCGTGTTGATATCCTGAGTTTGCTGAGTCACTAACATATTTAGTTTCCTCTGTGAGGCTTCAATGTTGAAGCCTCACTTTAGCAGTCAGGTATGGTTCTGTCAGTTAAAACAGTTCGTTACCAGAGCGCTCGCCCGCGAGTAGGGCTTTGACATTGCTCAGGGTTGTGTGTGCAATCGCGCCCAGCGCTTCTTCGGTGAGGAAGGCTTGGTGACCGGTAAAAATCACGTTGTGGCAGGCGGATAAGCGACGGAACACATCGTCTTGAATGATTTGGTTCGACTTGTCCTCGAAAAACAATTCTTTTTCGTTTTCATACACATCGAGCCCTAAGGATCCAATCTGGCCGAGCTTTAAGGCTTCCATCGCATCGAAGGCGTTGAGCAGACCGCCGCGGCTGGTGTTGATCACCATGACGCCGGGTTTCATCTTGGCAAAGCTTTCTTTATTCAGCAGATGGTGGTTATCGGCGGTTAATGGACAGTGCAGGCTGATAATATCGCTGTTGGCGTAAATGGTATCCAGATCCTGATATTCCACATTGAGCGCTTCTACCGCAGGATTTGGGTAGGGGTCAAAGGCAATCACTTTACAGCCAAAACCGAGCAATACTTTAATCGTGGCGACCCCAATCTTACCTGTGCCTATTACGCCGACAGTTTTGCCAAACATATTAAAACCGACCAAGCCTTCGAGGGAGAAGTTCGCATCACGGGTGCGCTGGTAGGCCTTATGGATTTTACGGTTTAAGGTCAGCATTAAGGCGACAGTATGCTCGGCCACAGATTCGGGGGAATACGCGGGTACGTTGACCACTTGCATGCCTAAGCGTTTGGCGGCGACTAAATCGACATTGTTAAAACCCGCGCAGCGCATGGCAATGATTTTCGTGCCACCTTTGGCAAGCTCGACTAACACTTCTTCACAGAGTGAATCGTTAACAAAGGCGCACACCACCTCAAAACCTTCGGCAAGCTTAACGGTTTGCATGCAGAGGCGATAATCGAAATACTCAATTTGCGCACCAAATGCGGCATTTGTACGGTTAAAATGCTGCATGTCGTAGTGTTTTGCGCTAAAAAATCCAATTCTCATTTCAATCACCTAAAGGTTACATTGTTACTGGCACTGAGTGTATGTGACTCGGCGACGTTTGTCCTCTGGTGATGAATTTACCCCGTAAAAAGAGTGAGCTTTGTCATCAATTGCACAAAAAATCATAAAAAAAGCGAGCCCCTGACGGCTCGCTTGTACTGATAAGCTTGAAGATTCAAGCTGGGCTCAAATGGGTCGTGCTATGTGAGCCTTAGGTTAGTCCCTTAACCTAGAAACGTTCGATATTAGTGATCTTTCGCGTATTTCGCGGCAGATGCACCCGCGATACGGCCGTAGGTCACGATATCAGAGATGGCGTTACCACCTAAACGGTTAGCACCGTGAACACCACCAGTCACTTCACCTGCAGCGTATAAACCGCTGATAGGTTTACCGGTTTTATCGCTCTTCACTTCGGCTTGAGTATCGATAACGATACCACCCATAGTGTGGTGAACCGCTGGTGCGATTTCTAAGGCATAGAAAGGCGCAGTGGCGATTTCACGTGGCAGGTTTGGACGCTCGAATTGTGTGTCTTTACCTGATTTCACAAAACCGTTGTAAGCAGTGACGGTTTTCGCCAGTTCAGCGGCAGGCACATCGAGTTGTTTCGCTAACTCTTCGATGGTTTTGCCTTCTTTAACGATGTTCAAGTGAACATAACCTTCGATAGCTTTTAAGCTCTTACGGATAGAGTCATCGAATACGAGGTAAGCGCTTTCGCCTTTCTGTTGCAGAATCGCTGCAGACGCTTTATCACGGGTCGTGATTTCGTTCATGAAGCGGTTACCGTCACGGTTAACCACGATAGCACCGTTACCACGTACCGCTTCGGTGATCATCACACCACCGGCTGGTGAGTAAGTTGGGTGAGCTTGGATGTATTCTAAGTCACGAGTTGCGGCGCCCGCTTGCTGCGCAACGTCTAAGCCGTCACCGGTTGCACCTGGGTGGTTAGTCGCTTTAAAGCCTTTTAACTTAGGATCGTACTTAGCAACGCGGTCGTTGTTTTTCGCAAAACCACCGGCAGCAATCACGACGGCATCGGCCTTGATCACATAGTAGCCAGTGTATTCACCTTTCACTAAAACGCCGGTCACTTTGCCGCTTGCATCTTCAAGGATGCGGACAACACGGCTGTTTAAACGAATGTCAGTACCACGTTTAACGGCGTTGTCCCACAGCACTTGTGCAACGTGTGCACCCACACCCGCACCACCGGTTGGACGGTGACTACGGTTAACGCTTGCGCCACCCATACGGCCCACGTCAGTCATGTCGGCACCCATAGAGGTTAACCAATCGATAGAGTCTGAAGAGTTGTTGGCCAGGACTTTCACTAATTCAGGATCGTTGATGTTACGACCACCTTTCATGGTGTCGTCGATCATGATTTGTTTCTTATCTTCGATACCTAACTTAGCCTGTGGCTTAGTTTCTGCAGCGTTCATACCGCCGGCAGCCAGTTTAGTGTTACCACCTGGGATAGGTTCTTTTTCTAACAGAATCACTTTCGCGCCTGCATCACGGGCTGAAACGGCGGCAGCAAGACCTGCACCACCTGAACCGATAACCACGACGTCTGTGGTTTCTTTCACGCCAGCGGCAATGGCTTTATCTTGAGCCGCTTTGTCTGCGTCAACAGGCACAAACTTACGTTCCCACTTGCCGCCAAAGGGCATATCGAAGCCGAAGCTATGGCAAGCGTCACAATAAGTCACTGATTTTTCGTGGCCTTTGTGGCAGCTGGTACAAGCGATTTCACCAATTAAGTGAGATTTGTGCGGAGAAACTTTATCTTTTGGCGTTGCAGCGGCCAGTTCTTTTAAATCACCGTGGCAGCTAACGCATTGGGCATTTTCATGGGTCAGGTTGTCGTTAGTCACGCCACCTTTATCTGATACGTGGCAGCTATCGCAGCCGCCCATTTCACCGTGAAAATCGGCTAGTACTTCTGGCGCGGCATAGGCTGTGCCTGCCATTGCACCAGAGATCAGCATGGCTAGTGCTGTTTTTTGAATCTTTCTTGTGAACATAATCGTTCCTCCGCCGTACATTTCATCTACTTAATAAGGGTTATTCATCATGGCGTGATATTTATATTTTACGTGGCTCACGCGCTTTTAGAGTATTCTCCATGAACAAATTTACCACTATCTAAAGAGGTATATGCGTACTTAGGTCACATAACGATTGTTGCAAAAGGAATTACATATTTGAAATGTGCAACATGGCTGAAAATATTAACGAAATTGAAGTTAATCACTCAGTGAATACGGTATAACTTGCGTGAGTTAACATATTTTGATGGGCTAAATTATCATTGCTGAATTGATGTGAGAAAATAAAGGCTTAGTAGGAGTGTTTTATTTTAACGTACTAAATTTTATGGTTTATTTTTGATTTGATTATTTAGTGTAAATATTCGAATATTTATCCTGAGTATTCAGTAAATAATTAAATCTCACCAGTGTTTTTTGAGAATGCAGAATATATTTTTCCAAAATGTTACTTGAGTGGTGCTAAGGGGTTAAATCTATGGCAAGGCAGCAGATGTCTGAAAGACGTTTTTGGGTACAGCGGCTGAGTAAAACAACCCTAAGAGCTTTACATATATTGGGTATTGCCGGAGCGGGCGGCGGAATATTATTGAGCGTCGATAAATCCCTCTGGTTGAATTATTGGTATCTGGCGATGGGGACCGGCAGCATATTGATGTTGTGGGAAATTATTCGAGATTGGCGTTGGTTAATTCAACTGAAAGGCGTGTTAACTCTTGGGAAATTAGGGCTACTTTGCCTATTTGTGCCGCTTGCCAACTACAAGCCTGAACTGTTTATCTTAGTGTTATTTTTATCTGTGATAGTATCCCATGGCCCGTCGGGGCTGAGACACTATTCGATAGTGCATCGCAAACAGATAGACACTAAAAAAGAGATAAAGGGATGACACACGCCACACTCAGCAATGTCTCGAGCTTAATTACCCAGTTTTCATGGCCAGAGCTTACAGGGTTTAAGGTATTGGATTTAGCCTGTGGTTCGGGCCGAAATGGTCTGTGGTTTCTCTCCCAAGGTTGTGAAGTGACCTTTATCGACCAGGATTTGAGTGCCTTGGCTGAGCAGACACACGACAAAGCACATCAATGGCAGTGGAATTTAGAAGACGGCAGCGCGCCTCAGTTACCCCAAGAGTTCTTTGATATTGTTTTAGTCTTTAATTACTTACATCGACCACTGTTCCCGCAAATCGCTGCGAGCCTAAAGTCCGGCGGACTGATTGTGTATGAGACCTTTACTTGGCAACAGGCGCAAATTGGTCGACCTCGCAACCCCGATTTTTTACTCACAGAGAACGAACTGCAATCCGTATTTGCTAACTGGCAACCTTTGCATTACTTTGAAGGTCGGTTAAGCGATGCTGCTGGTACTGAAAGTGCCAAGGCGCAGCTGATCGCACGAAAACCCTAGACGTCACCCCAACGCGGGGCGACTGACCGTATCAGTATTGAAGAAGTGTAAGAGGCCAAGGATGTTCCCGTATCCAGAGCAGTATCGTGTTGCCACGCCACCTTTAACCACGGCGCTGATGGTGGCTTGGGCGCTGTTGAGTCATAGCCTATTAGCCGATGCCAGCCCTTTTGCCTTGTATCCGTTATTTATGTTGTTCCCTGTGGTGATTGGCCTGCATCTGTATTTGATTTGGCTGGCCAAGGGAATGAGTCGGTTGGATCAATGCTTTTACGCCTTAGTGCATATTCCACTCGCGTTTGTGGTGTGGACATTCACCATTATGCATGTCAATGGTAATGCCTTTTCTTAGGGCTGAGCCTGTGGAGCCTCAAGTTAGCCCGTTCAAATGGCTTAACTCCATTCGAATTCCTTAAATAAAAAAAAGCGCCCCGATGTTCGGGGCGCTTTTTATCAATCTCTTGCGGGTGGGTTAGGCCGTAGTGTTGATATTGTGGCCGGTATTTCCCACGGGTTGAGGTGTGGCTGCGTTAATTAAATCAACGGCAATTTGACCTTCCGCCTTTTGCTGCTCTTTGGCTAACTGCGCCACTTTAACGCCAACGGCACCATTTTCTAAGTTAGGCGTGATAGCTTGGGTGTTCAGTGAAATAGACATAACTAACCTCAATTGTAAGCTGAGTCTTTGTATCGGCAAGCTCAGGTTTTACTTTAGTCCTTTATCCCAAGTTTGCCAATCCAAAACCCTGTTATTGCTTATACCGCTTTATTCGCTTTTGCCGTGAGTAACTTACGACTGAGTACTATGATGGCGGTTAAGCCCAATGAACCTAGAATTAATCCCAGTGCCAGCCCAACACTCTGCAGCGCTGTGGGATCTAATACTAGCGCGACACCCATACCAAACATCATCACACCGGACATCAGCTTGAGTGCTTGGCCCTCTTTTTCGGTCAGTTTGCGTTTACCTAAGGTAGCGCTAAACACAATCACAATAATCGCGAGAGGGATTACATAGACAATATTGTATAAAACCAAATACATATAGCGCTCAATGTCCGGCAGGTTATGCATGGATAGCACGCTGGTATAAATCATCGGGAAGCCCGCAGTACAGAGTAGCTCGTAGGCATTAGCCAAAATGGCCAGCACGGTTGAGCCGACAATCAGTGCGCCTAGGCTGCTGGAGTTCGACAGCTTGCCCATGCGTTTGATAAGGCTAGTGCGGTTTTCAGCCGACATCGATAGGGTGACATCGCCCTTTGTGAAGAAGTAATCCTTCACGTTTATCGTGCCTGCGATCAAGGCTAGGATCCCTGCGGCTAGAATGATCATCCCGCCATCACTGCCTGCGCCTAATAGCTGGAAGATGTTTAGCCAGGCCGTCATAAACAGGAAGTAAATAAAGCCTGAGAAGAACACAAAGATACCGCCAACTAACAGCATACGGCTGCGACTCTTAGCGTTAACCATAATCGACAGTAAAAACAGCAGCACGAAGAAGGCGCAGGGGTTAAAGGCATCGACGCCCGCCAGCACTAAGGTCAGCAGGGGAAGTGACATGCTCTCGGGTGTGACTACACCTACAAGTGGTAACTCAACGGGTTGTACTTCGGCTTGGTCAGTACTTGCAAGGCTGGTGGCATCACAGGTGCCTTCGCCTGAGTCGGTTCCACAGGTGCCAAATAGGGGCTCACTATTGGTCGGTGCAACAGCAGGCGTTCCTGTAGTAGGCATATCCGCTTCACTTAGCTGACCGCCAAGGGATAAGTAACAGTTCTTCAGGCGGTTCACTAAAAACTCACCGGTCACCGCCTCGCTGGAATAACCGACAATGGCTTTCTCGCAGCTTGCCATATAAGGCACAGAACGGGCTTCGGTAGTGGTTTTAGCCGCGATACCTTGCCAAATGTCCTGTACGCCAGGAGCCGAAACCATATGGGATTCGAGTTCTATCCAAGGGTATTTCTGCGGCAGCGAGTCGATAAAGGGATGGGCCTCGGCGCAGTGTGGGCAGGTTTTCGACCAAAAGAAATAGAGTTTGATCTTCAGCTCACCTTGGGCGTTCACATAATGCCAAGTTTGATCCGCATTATTGGCTTCTTCGGCCCAGCTTGGTGTGCTCAGCATGGCCAATGCAAGGGTGCATAGTAGAGCGAATTTGGTTAAGTATTTAGTCATAGCGCCTCCACAATAGTGGGGTTATAGGTATTAAAACGGTTCTCTGACTACTACTCTACTGAATTCAATCCCCTTGATTAAATTAAGCTTTAAGAAATGTTAGTTAACTCGCGATTAGCTGTTTTTTGGGAAGTTAGGCAGGTTTATGGGAAGGGATATTCGCGGCAGATAACTAAAAAGCACCCTGAGGTGCTTTTTAGACGATAGTGACTGTTGTCTTATGGGCTTAGTTTAACGCCGCGCCATTCACACTCAGTTTTACATCGATATTATTGCGTGTGGCATTGGAATAAGGACACACTTGATGGGCATGACGCACTAGGGCTTCGGCCTCGGCTTGGGGAAGGTCAAGATTAACCTCTAGGGCGACGGTTAAGGCAAAGCCACCCGCATCATTGGCGCCAATGCCAACTACTGCGCTGACTGGCGCTTCAGTAATGGCCACTTTGCCGATTTTGGCGACATGTAAAACCGCATTAGAGAAACAGGCCGCATAACCCGCTGCAAACAGTTGCTCTGGGTTGGTTGCCAATCCACTTCCGCCCATCGCCTTTGGATAGGCCAGCGCAACATCGAGTAAGCCATCATCGGTACTGACTTGGCCTTGGCGACCGGCTCTGGCGGTAGCTCGAGTTTCATATAATGTTTTCATATTTCGTTCCTTATAGTGTCAAAGATAATTTAAGTTGCGCGCAATTTAATTGTGATAAACTATAATTCGATTTTTACCCTGAATGCAAGTATATTGTGCACAATATACTTAAGTTTTTTGGATCGACTATGCCTAACTCAGAGTTATCATCCTTAGATAAAACGTCGGATACGGCGGAAAATACTCAAGCAGACAATGCCTTATGTTTAGAGAATCAGGTTTGCTTCTCTCTTTACAGCGCCGCGAATGCCATGGTGCGCGCCTATCGTCCTATGCTCGATAAGTTGGATTTAACCTATCCCCAGTATTTAGTCATGCTGGTGTTGTGGCAGGAGCAGGGGATCAGTGTGAAGACCCTAGGGGATAAATTGTTCCTCGATTCGGGGACGTTGACGCCCTTGTTAAAACGTTTAGAGTCGAAAGGACTGGTGAGTCGTGGACGCAGCGACCAAGATGAAAGGGTGCGGGTATTGTCTCTGACAACTGCTGGACAGGCGCTAAAACTCGAGGCGAGTGAGATCCCGCATCTGATGCGCTGTAAAATCGGTGCTGAGATAGAAGATCTTAAGGCGTTAAAAGCCATGTGTGACAAAGCCTTAAAGCAATTGCACGCCAGTATCGAATAGTGTGAAAGCCAATCTGTGATAGCAAGGGAGTGGAACATGGATAAACACACCATCAAGGCGCTGGGATGGATAAAGTCGGTATGAGCTCATACGATATTGCGATTATCGGTGGTGGGATCAGCGGTGTCGGTATCGCCCAATACGCAGCGGCGGCGGGATATTCGACCCTGCTTATCGAAAAAGGCGAGATAGGCGGTCAAACCTCAGCTAATTCCAGCAAGTTGATCCACGGTGGTTTACGATATCTTGAAAGCGGACAAGTGAACCTAGTGCGCAAATCCTTGCAGGAGCGGCGCCATCTGCTCGACTTCGCGCCCAGCTTAGTCAAGCCAGTGCCTTTTTATATTCCCGTCTATCAAGACAGTCAGCGTAACCCCTGGACGATTCGGGCGGGCTTGAGTTTGTATGCGCTACTCAGTGAATTTGATCCGCTCGGCCGCTTTGTGTCTATTCCCGCCGTACATTGGCATCGTTTTAAAGGGCTTAAGCTCTCGGGGTTAAAGGCGGTATTCCAGTATTGGGATGCGCAAACCGATGATAAATTGCTGACCCAAGCGGTGGCCCGTAGTGCCGAGGCATTGGGTGCCCATGTGTATGCCGAGGCGGAGTTTTTACAGCTTAATCACTTGAGTGAGCAAATTGACTTAAGCTTTCGCCATCGCGGCGAAGTGCAACAGATTGAGGCTAAGTTGGTGATTAATGCCGCCGGTCCTTGGGTGAATGAGGTGCTGGCAAAGGTGTCACCGCCCTTGGCTGGCGTTGAGCTGGATTGGGTGCAGGGCGCGCATTTACTGTTGGATTTACCCGCCCCCGACGGCATCCTATATTTAGAATCTTGCTTCGATAAGCGGGTGATTTTTGTGATGCCTTGGTATGGTCAACTGCTAATTGGCACCACAGAAACCGAGCTGACATCTCTAGATACACAGCCTCATGTGACTGAGTCTGAAATAAATTACCTTTTAGGTATTTATCGGCACTACTTTCCTATGTCACCTTCGATTGAAGAACTCAAAATTAAGATAGTGCAGACGTTTTGTGGCGTGAGGGTATTACCTAAACAGGCAAGCTCCGCCTTTGAGCGCCCAAGGGATACCCTAATGCAAACCTCGATTTCTCACCCGAGATTACTGAGTCTCTACGGCGGAAAACTCACGACCTTTAGGAGCACCTCGGCCGAAGTGCTTGAGTGGGTTGAACAAAAACTCGGAAAACGTACTCCCATCGCCGATGTCGATAGTCTGAGATTAAGTTAATCTGGGCCGGATAATCGGCCAAGGCTGCACTTCAAGGTGATTTTTCGGCATAAAAACGCTAAAGTGTGGCGCTTTTTGACTGAGGCCTTAATCCTGTTTGTTATGCTTCAGTTGTCATCCAAATTTCACTCGCCATCTCAATAGATAAGATAGACGGGCACTGCTGTGGGTACGATGCTGTGAGTACATTAGTACAATGTGGGTATTTTGAACGAGGCCAATGCCAATCCTGTCGCCATATTAAGCTCCCTATGGCGCAGCAACTGGCGGCCAAAACCCAAGAATTGCAGCAATTGTTAGCGGCTTTTGTCGATAACGCCGAAGCGCAGTTTTTACCTCCGGTTGTAGGTGACAGCAGCGGTTTTCGTAACAAGGCGAAAATGGTCGTCTTGGGCGCGGCCCATGCTCCTGTACTGGGGATTGTTAGTCCCAGCGGCGAGGCGGTGAGCCTGTGTGACTGTCTGTTGTATCCTGCTGATATGCAAGCCTTACTCCACCGTTTAGAGCGCTTTGTTCAGCAGGCGGGCATTCCGCCTTACCGTGTCGATAAGGCCAAGGGCGAGCTTAAATTTATCCTACTGACGCGCAGCCAAGTGCGTGGCGAGTATATGCTGCGGTTTGTGCTGCGCTCACGAGATGCCATAGCCCGTATCGAGCGTGAATTGCCTGCGCTGATGGCCGAATATCCGCAGATCAAAGTCGTTTCAGTCAATTTGCAGCCTATTCATATGGCCATCTTGGAAGGTGAGGAGGAGATTTTCCTAACCGAAAACACTCGCCTCGAAGAGCGCTTTAACGATGTGCCTTTGTTTATTCGCCCCAAGAGCTTTTTTCAAACCAACCCGCAGGTGGCGGCAAAGCTGTATCAAACCGCCCGTGAGTGGGTGGCTGACTTTGCGCCAGCTTCCCTTTGGGATTTATTTTGTGGTGTGGGCGGTTTTGGTTTGCACTGTGCAGCTAAGGATATCCCATTGACAGGGATTGAAATTGAGGCCGAAGCCATTGCCTGCGCTAAGATGTCGGCGCAGTTGATGGGGCTGGATAACGTACAGTTTATGGCGCTCGATTCCACTGACTTTGCCAAGGGCGATGCGGCGCAAACTAAGCCCGAGTTGATTATTGTCAACCCGCCGCGCCGTGGGATCGGCGAGTCTCTGTGCCATTCCTTAAGTGAATTTGCCCCTAAGGCGATTTTGTATTCCAGCTGCAATCCTAAAACCTTAGCCAAAGATCTCGGCCATATTCGTGGCTATCGGTTAACTAAGGTGCAGTTGTTCGATCTCTTTCCCCACTCGGATCATTTCGAAGTATTAGCCTTATTAGTGAAAGACTAAACCTCAACACGCCATTACTCGGCGTCAGTGTCGGCTTTAGGCGTTAAGGCATCGTCCCAGCTAATGCTGATTTCGGCGCCGCCTAAGGCCTGTGAGCGGCTTAACTCCAGCGTACCATAATGCCAAGTGGCAATTTTCTTGACGATATATAGCCCTAAACCATAGCCACTAGTATCACTCTGCTGGCTATCCCGCTCGAAGGCCGCCACCAGTTTTTTGCCTTTACCCTCAAACCCCGGACCATCATCCTCAACACTAATCCGATTTATGCCTCCTTGCTGATGGAAGTGGACATGGATGTCACGCTGAGCGAAACGCATGGCATTTTGGATCAGGTTTTGAATCGCAATCGTCATCGCAATCGGGTCGAAATGCGCCTGCTGCGAGTCATGGTGAAACACTATGTTGAACTTAGGTTGGTAGATAGCGTATTTGTGGGCCAGCTTTTCCATAAACAAGCTGATGGCTTGCGACTCTTGGCTGAGGGTTTCTTCCTTATGCTCTAGACGGGCAAAAGACAGATAATTTGCAGCAAGCTGTTCAATATCATCGATATCTTCATTTAAGCGATTGGCGTAATTGCTGTCTATCTGTGGCCGAATGATTTCCAGCGCAAAGCGCATCCGTGCAAGAGGCGTGCGTACCTCATGGGAGATGGTGCGTGACAGCTCCTTATGCATCTGGATAAAGTCGACGATTTGGTGACTGACACTGTTAAAAGCCTTAGCAAGCGGGAAAATTGCCGAATGTTTATGGACTTCGTTGGGACGTTTGCGCGGGGCTTGGCCAAATTCGATAGCGGCCTGCTGCAAATGGTTAAGATCTCGAAATACCGGCCAGATCCACCAGAGGGCAACTAAACAGAGTGATGAATATAACCCTAATAAAATCAAACTGGTATTACGCTCTTTGGGCGCAGAGGTTTTCAATGGACCCAGCATCAAGATGTGCTGTTTGTCTTTATCTAAGTGGTAATAATAAAGCTCATTGCTGCTATGGCGCAGGGCGATGGTCGCGCCCTGTTGCAGCGAGTCCTCTAAGTTTTCCGGCAGTGAGAGGGCGCCGATGGGGAGGCGTTGTATCTTCGGAAGCTGCTCATCATAGTTTTGTAGCAGGTCGTCGACGTCGATTTGGTAGTTGTACTCATCGTGGGCAAAATGCTCGGCGAGTTCACCAAAGCTCCAGATCACCAATCCGCAGGACAACAATAAAAATATAAACAAGCGGTAGAACTGAAATTTCATTTCGGTTAAACCTAGCCTTTTTTGGGTAAGTAATTGAATAAATAGCCTTTGCCGTGAATCGTCGTAATGGCTAATCCCGGCACATTGAGCTCATCTAAGCGTTTACGCAGGCGGCTGATTTTTAAATCTATGGCCCTGTCTAAACCGTCATATTCGCGGCCGACCAGCTGTTCGAATAAAAACTCCCGCGATAACACTTTGCCGGCGTGCAGGGCGAAGATCCACAGCAGTGAAAACTCTTTAGTGGTAAAGGAGAGGGCTTCATCCCCCAGATTCACTTGCTGTAGGTTAGGGTCTAAAAATAAGTCGTGTAGCTTAAGTTTACTGCGACTGCTGCTGGATTGTTGTTTGCGCAGGTTGGCCTTAATCCGCGCCAGCAGTAAAGGCGGCACCACGGGTTTGAGCAAGTAATCGCAGGCGCCTAGATTTAATCCCCTAATTTGGTCGGCATGATTATCGAGCGCCGTTAGGAAGATAATCGGGCAGGGATAACTCGCGGCCAACTGCGGATAGCTGCTAAAGCCATCTTGTCCTGGCAGCATGACATCGCAAATGATGAGGTCAAAATCATCGGTATCCTGGCGGATGAGTGCATCTTCGGCATTATCTAAGTGGATAAGCTTAAAACCCTCTTGGGTTAAATAGGTACAGACCAAGTCTGCAAGGGGTTGGTCGTCTTCAATCAACAGGATTTGCAATTGGGGCTCGGACATTGGCGCGCTTGTCATAATAAGTTCCAGTTTAGTCCGCGACGTCTTCTGGGATTGGCGGGTTCAAACTTAGCGACTTTGACTAACGCTGTAGTCACTATGTGGTTGCTTTGCGGATCCCTGAGTTCAAATAAGGCATCTTTTGCGAGGGTCAATTGCACTTGGTATTTAAAATTGAGACTGTCCTCAAAGCAGGTGAGTGCGACCGCTTCCGTAGTGAGCCACACACAGAGTGACTGCGGAATATCCGATTGATACTCAATGAGTAAGTCCAAATGGCAGTCGGGCTTTTCGAGGGTGACGGCACAAGTATTCGGTGTGATTTTTAGCTCGTCGGCGAGGGACGTCAGGCTGACGAAGCAGGCCAAGATTAAGCTGCAATAGGTACAATAGGTGAGCCAGAGTGAGCTTGAATGACAAGGTTTAGAAATCATAGCTAAACCCTACAAAGCCAGAAAAATAGCCGGACTTATCGATCAGCACACTGTCGGTGATTTCTTGCCCTAACCAGGTATATTCTAGGATCCCAACAAAATTCACATTGTCGAAAATGGGCACATTGACCACGGTACGGGCATGGTAATTGATGGCGGCCGAGGGTTGATATTTGGTTCGCAGTGGGCCTTCTTCTTCCTTGGTGAGTTTGTAGTAGTAACTGACGAGGTTTTCACTTTTTCGAATCGCACCGACTTCAAAGCCGAGCGCGCCCCAAGAAAACGCCTGACTGCGTTTTAGCCTGATTTGAATTTCATTACCTTGGTGCACCCCAGTAATATCGTGGAAGTATCCGAGACTCACATCGAGATAGGGTGTCACCCAGGTGGTATTGACTCCACCTAGGTAGGAAAGATTGCGTTCAATTTCCTCAAATTTAACGACTTTTGGATTAATGGGCTGCTTCACTGGGGTATAACCTAAAATATCACTCAGTAATAGTTTATTCAGTCCATCGAATTCGTAGAAAAAACCGTCCTCATTAAAGCGTGTCTGCAGGTCAACAATAAAATTTTCCGACTCATACAGGCTGTAACCTAAGGTGAAGTTCTCGACATAAAAGTTCTCACCGTAGTAATACCAAGTGGGCAATATCCAAGTGTTGACGTTATCCACCTTCGCCCTTGGATTTTCGAGCGCGCCATAACCCGCGGCAAGGGAAATCTGCCAGTCTCCGGCGGAAACTGTTTCAATTTCTTTAGCTTGCAGCGCGGCACTCTGACTTAGTAGTAGTGCGAGCAGTAAGAATCGTTTTTTAACCTTAACTGTCACTTCTTAGATAATCCCCAATGTTGTTCAAATACTTTGCTAAACCGCATTAAGACGAGCCTCAGCCTATCATTTTGTTCACAGAATTTAAGCATAATTATTCATAGTGCTACAAAATGCTACATCTTTGTCTGCAAAGGAATGTGTGAGTTTTGTGTTTTTCTTGTGTTATCGAATTGTACAAAATGCTACGTGAAAGTGTTGAGGTTTTCTCCAGCTTGAGTGCTTAGATGGTATGCCGCTAGGCAGCTGGCCCCTAAAAACGGCTCGCAATAACAATAATGGAGAAAGCAAAGTGAAGCTTAAAATACTAACTTGTACTATTGCTGCCGCCCTTTATGGTGCTGGTGCTATGCAGGCTGCTGCTAGCATAGGCGATGTACATCAACTTAAAGGTTTGCAGTTAACACCAGAGCAAATTGCAAAATTAAATGCCCCAGAAGCCAAGATCGATGATTCAGATATTGGGGTGGGACTCAACCTACAAATTACTCCTCAGGCTAACAAATTCGAATTTGAGGAAGGGTTAACGGGTGAGCAGATTTACATCGTTCGTCTCAATCAAAAACCACTGGCGCAAGTCAGCACGGAACTGCTCGCCAGTTCAGCTACCAGCAAAACCTTTGGCAAATCGTCAAACTCAAAATTATTCGTTGCCGGTCAACCCGCTAGTAGCGCAGTAAAGAATTATCGCAGTCGCTTACTCGACAGCCAAAGACAAGTAATTGCTGACATTCAATCGACCGTGGGTTCACGTCAAGTACGTCAACAATTTACCAATGCGGTCAACGGCTTCTCTATCGCAATGACACAGGAAGAGGCGCAGCGCGTGTCTCAATTAGCCAATGTGTCTTCGGTTCGTCGCTCAAAAACCTATGAACTATTATCGGATGCGGGCCCTGAGCTAATCCAAGCCGACAAGATTTGGTCGGGCGAAGCCACCCCTGATGCGGGTGCCTACAAGGGTGAAGGTATTATCGTTGGTATCGTCGATACCGGGATTAACTCGGATCACCGTTCATTCGCCGATGTCGGTGATGATGGTTACGACCACACTAACCCATGGGGTGCGGGTAACTACATAGGTGACTGTACTAAGAGCGGTTTTGAGACCATGTGTAACGACAAGTTAATTGGCGTTCGCTCTTATCCTGTGATTACCGATAATTTCACCAGTGGTGTTTATGGTGCGACTCGCCCAGCTGTGGGTGAAGACTATCAAGGTCACGGTTCACACGTTGCCTCTACCGCAGCGGGTAACGTGCTGCTGGATGTGGATTATGTCAGCCCTGAAGGCGGCAAAGCCGTATCCGATGGCGCTGTGATTAAACCGAATCTGTTCCCACGCATGAGTGGTGTTGCGCCCCATGCCAACATCGTTGCTTACCAAGTGTGTCATCCTGATAACCAGCTCAATGCGGGCTGTCCGGGTGAGGCGCTGATTGCGGGTATTGAAGATGCAATTAACGATGGCGTTGACGTCATCAACTTCTCAATCGGTGGCCAAGACTCAAACCCTTGGGTTGACGATGTGGAATTAGCTTTCTTATCGGCTCGCGAAGCGGGGATTTCCGTTGCGGTTGCGGCGGGTAACTCTGGTCAACCAGCGGGTTATAAAGAATATTTTGGTCTGATTGACCACGCGTCACCTTGGTTAATGAACGTAGCGGCCAGCACCCATGCTCGCGAAGTGGAAATCACCACTAAGCTGATTGACCCTATGGGCGGCAGTGAAGTGCCAAAATGGAGCGAAATTGTTGGTGGGGCGATTAACGCTACATCCGTCACGGGTATGGTGGTTAACGCTAAAGCCTTTGGTGATGAATACTGTGGTACGCCTTTCCCTGCGGGTACTTTCGATCTGAAAGACGGCGACGGTAATCCAACCGATGTGATCGTCGTGTGTAAGCGTAACAGCTTAAACGATGCCAATGGTATTGCCCGTTCAGCTAAGGCGGATAACGTCAAAGCGGGCGGCGCCGATGGCATGATCATGTATAACTACGCAAACGGCGATGCGCTGGTGCCTACGGCTTCTTACTCTATTCCAAGTATTCATATTACCAAGGAAGAGTGGGACGGTCGTTGGGATAACGGCCTAGCGGGTTATGGTCTAAGTGATTGGCTGGCAAAGGGTAACTACCACATGCTGACCATTTCTGGCACCGCAATCGAACGCACTATCGACCCAGAGCGTGCCGATTGGTTAGCGGCATTCTCCTCTCGCGGCCCAAGCCCATCGACGCCAGAAGCGTTGATCCCTGCAGTTGCTGCGCCGGGTGTGAGTATTTATGCAGCCTTTGCCGATGAGCATCCATTTAGCGGTTCACCTGCTTCGGGCGACTTTGCTTTCTTAAACGGTACTTCGATGGCATCGCCACATGTGGCGGGTTCTATGGCGTTATTAAAGCAAGCACAGCCAAGTTGGAGTCCGACTGAGATCCAATCGGCATTGGCGATGACGGCTGAAAACAAAGTGCGTTACTATCGCTTGGATGACAAGAATGGTGATGTGGCTTTAGCCTCTACTTACCGTGCGGGTACTGGCCGTATCAACGTGGCCAATGCGGTAAATGCGGGCTTTGTGATGGATGAAACCGTTGAGCGCTTTAAAGCGGCGGATCCACACAACGGCGGCGCGGTTCATAAGCTGAACATTCCACAGTTAGTGAACTTTGAATGTAAGCCTAAGTGTCAATGGATCCGTACCATTAAGGCGACTAAAGACGGTACTTGGAGTGTGACCAACGGTGATGTGATTAATTGGAGCGTCGATTCACGTTCACAGTTAGTGCAAAACGGTGTGTCTATTAAAGTATCGCCAAGCGAGTTTACGCTAGCTGCGGGTGAAACCATGGATATCGTGGTCGAAGCATCGATCATGGATACTCAAGATTGGTTTAGTAACGCGGAAGTTGAACTGCATTCAAACCTGATTTTCACTGAAGCCAACGGCAAAGCTTCTGAGGCGCATTGGCCTGTGGTCTTCAAATATGACAAAAACGGTATGCCAGGACGCTTAAGCGCAGTGGCTCATCGTAATGATGCAAACGCTGTGATCAAAGGTATCGATTTACCTGAAGGTGACAACATTCATGGTCGTATCTTTAGCCCTGTGAAAGCGGATGTGAAAACCGTTGTGCTGCCAAAAGATAACGATGGTAACTTCCCATGGAGCAGCAATGCGGATATGACCATCAGTATGGATGAGCGTATCGACGAAGCTACCCATGTGGAAATGATTGATGTGCCAGCGAATGCTCGCCGTTTAATCGTCGAATCCTTTGGTACGACTCAGTCTGAACTCAGTGAAGTTTTAGACAAAGGTAACCTGATCGTTTACGTCGGTAAGGACTATAACGGTAACGGTAAGGCCGATCCTTTCGAAGAATTGCTCTGTGTGTCTAACCACATCCAATACAACAACTTCTGTAATATTAACCAGCCAGAAGAAGGTCAGTATTGGGCGTTATTCTACAACCCAAGAAAAGGCACTGCGGCGAACAACTATTACAATGCGCTGGAAGAAACCTTCCAATATACGACGACCGTTGTAATGGACCAAGTTGCCAGCGATATGAGTGTTGAAGTACCTGCGAGCAATGGTCGCGATCCTGTCGATATCAAAGTTAACTGGGATATGCCAGAGATGAAAGAAGGTGACGTGTACTACTCGTTACTGGACTTTGGTACCTCAGAGGTTAACGCCGGTAACATTGGTAAAGTCGCCTTTAAACTCGAGCGTGGCGTAAATGATGTTCACTTAGACGCAACGCAAACTGCGGCTGTGGCTGGCGATCAAATTCCATTCACCTTCGAAGTGCAACCTAACGATACGGGTGCTGACCGTGCATTTAGCATTGTCGCGAGCATTCCGTCTGGACTCAGCCTACGCCCTGAGGACGTACTGAGCTCTTCAAGCGCGATTGTGCAAGATGTGAAACTGGAAAATGGAAAGCTGACGATCAGCGGTGTTCAACCCGATACCAGCGATCTGGCGCCACGTTACAACGTCACCACTAACATTGATGACGCTATGTGCCGTACGCCAAACTTTGGTAACAAGAAGCCAGGCGGTTACGTGAACTTAGAAGAGTTCTCTATCTACCCAATCTTCAGTGGTTTTGCACCAGTTGAGTATGGTTCTAACGGGAAGGCACTCAGCGGTAAGGATAATAACATCCTGTATCGCAACGGTATTACCTTACCAATCAGCACTGTGTTTGGTGGTGCGTTCGACAGTTTCCACCTGTATAACAACCAAGACAAGATCAACGTTTGGAAGCAGAACGCCTTGGAAATTCGTGGTCACGGTATCGTGTCCTTATTCCAAGGGCAGCCATTCTTCTACCCATACCATGACATCTTCCCATATAACAGCTTCCCATATGCCTCTATCGGTATGTTGTGGCGTGGATATGGCCTAGGTGCGGGGGCAACTCAAGATATTTTGAGTGCGCCATTGATCAATACTACAGCTGAGCGTGCGGGTATCTCTATTGCGAGTACTCAAACCGGTTGGGGTATCTTGGAATACGATAATGCACGTTCTTATAAGCCATTAGGATACGATGCAAACCGTGTTTACCAATGGGAGGAGAAGGACGATAGATTCGACTTCGAGCTTATCTTCAACGTGAACACCCGCTTCGGCGACGGTGAATACGAAATGATGATGGCCTACGATAATATCAACTTTGGTTCTCAAGATGGTCGTGGCTCTATCGGTCTGCAAGGCTTCCAAGGTGGTTTATATAGCTATGGTCCATTACAGAAGTACCTAGGTGAGCAATATGCCTTCAATAATCTGAAGGACAAAATCAACAACGGTTTAGTGATTTGTTATGACTACGTTGGCCCAGAGTCGTCACAGTTTGAAGTGACTGCATGGACTACCGTGAAAAATAACGCCGCAGGCCAAGTGTTGACGGTTGATGCGGTTAGCCAAGTTGAAGGTATGGCCGACATCAGCATGAGCCACACTGTGACTGTGCCATCCAATATCAGCATTGGTGCGATTGCCGACCAAACGATTGCGGAAAACACTAGCTTAGAAGGTCTGAAAGTTGTGTTTGCCGATGAGCAAAACAGCGTGAACAAGATCACCGTAACTGGTGAGCACATCAGCGCTGTAGTGAATGGCAATACCTCTGGTTCAACCATCACTATCACGCCAGAAGCTAACTTCCACGGCGACGTAGAAGTCACAGTGACGGTAAGTGATGTGGAAAACCCAGCCGATGCAGCGAGCACCAGCTTTATGCTGACCGTTGAATCCGATGGTGTTGAACCGACTACTCCAGTGACACCGACTACACCTGAAACACCAGCAGAAGATAGCAGCGGTGGTGCGTTAGGTGGTTTGTCTATGTTACTGGCTCTCGGTGCATTGATCAGAAGAAGAAAAACTCACTAATCTTGAGTTTAACTTCCTAGTCAATTGATATTTATCCTGAATTTAGGATGCCGGCAAATGGATTTTGCCGGCTTTTTTGTTTATGGAATCCGCGATACTTCGAAGATTTCACATTTCACTTTCATTAAATTGTCTTTTTAGTGGCATAATCTTGCTCACTTTATGCATCGAAAGGCAAAGCTTATGCTGCAGATATTCTTACGTTTTTTTTCCCTTGGGTTGATGAGTTTTGGTGGACCAGCGGCGCATATCGGCTATTTTCGCCAAACCTTTGTCAACGAACTCGGCTGGCTCGATGATAAACGCTATGCCAGCTTGGTCGCCTTAAGCCAATTTATGCCGGGACCGGGCTCGAGTCAGGTGGGGTTTGCCATTGGTTATCATCGCGGTGGACTGCTCGGCGCCATCTCGGCCTTTGCCGGATTTACCTTACCTTCCTTTGTTTTGATGTATCTGCTGGCGGTGACGACTGCCGCTTGGCTCGATAACCTTTATATGCAGGGCATAGTCCATGGCTTAAAACTGTTAGCGGTCGTAGTAGTGGCAGACGCTGTGTTGGCGATGTTTAGCCAGTTTTGCCAACGTAAAACCGCGCGTTTACTCATGCTTGGCAGCGCCGCGGCCATGTTGATTTTCCCGTTCTTGTGGACCCAAATTGCGCTGTTAATCCTTGCTGCGCTTTTAGGCTTGTCACTCCTCAGTGCGAGCGAGAGCGAAGTGCAAAAGTCTGAACCCATTCGCTTGAATTACCTGAGCCTCGCTATATTTATCGCCTTGTTTGCGGGGAGTTTTTTTGCCATTAACCTCGGCGCCGAGGCGGGAATATTTGGCGAATTCTACCGTGTCGGCAGCTTAGTCTTCGGTGGTGGTCATGTGGTGCTGCCACTGCTTGAGACCACAGTTGGCGATGCGATGAGCGGCGATCGTTTCCTCACTGGTTACGCCTTTGCCCAAGCCGTGCCTGGACCTATGTTCACCTTTGCGACCTTCCTTGGCGCCGAGATGATGCTAGGCAATCCCTTTGTCGGTGCGGCTATTGCCACCATCGCTATTTTCTTACCGGGATTTTTATTGATGCTGGTGGGCTTAAAGAGTTGGCACGCGATTGCCGCCAGACCCAAGATTGCTGGCATGCTCTCGGGCGTGAATGCCTGTGTGGTGGGATTATTGGCGGCGGCGCTGTATCAACCCGTGTTTACTCAAGGCGTGTTATCCGCCATGGATATGGCGGTTGTGTTGCTCGGTTTTGGTGCGCTAAAACTCTTTAAACCGCAGATGGTACTGCTGGTTCTTGGCTTTAGCGTATGCGGTATCGGATTGATATTGCTTGGGTAAACTCAATTATCGACATGCTAGCTGGTGCAAATTAATACAATATTTGTTAAGTCAAACCCAAAGATGTTGCACCGTTTTGGCTATACTTCAGAAATATAAAAAAATATAAGCTCGATCACCCTGGAGTAAGCAAGCATGTCGAATTTAAGCCTGCGTAATAAATTACTGCTGTTGTCTTTGTTTCCCCTCATTTTGACCCTGTTAGTGCTCATGACCGTTTCCTACTATGTCGAACAAGAATCCCTCGCGGAAGAAGTGGTGACCTTTAGGACGAAACTGGTTGGCGAACGTAAACAACAAATCAAAGAAGCGACCGAAATTGCCGCCGGAATTGTGCAGTATCAACTGTCTCTCAAGGACCAAGGCAATGTGAACCAAGCCCTGCGTGATATTCGTTTTGGCAGCGCTGGTTATTTCTTTATTTATGATTCCCAAGGTAAAAACATTTTCCACGCCTTAATGCCGAATCTCGAAGGTCAAAACAAAATCGATATGACAGACCCTCGCGGCACTAAGATCATCGTCGGTTTGTTGGATGCGGCCAAACGCGGCGACGGTAACTTTTCCTATTACTATCAAAAGCCCAATACCAACGAGCAAATCGAGAAGATTAGCTATGTGATGATGGTTCCGGGTACTGACTGGATGCTCGGTACTGGGGCCTATATCGACGATATCGAAGCCGTGGTGGAGGATTACCGCCAAACCGTGACCGAACAAATGGCCGATAAATCCTTCATGATCCTGTTAATTGCCCTCGTGCTGACGGGGATCACGGCCTTTATCATTATGGTTGCTGCCCATCGTATGGTGGTGCCGATTAAAAATATGGCGGACAGCCTGAATGATATCGCTAAGGGAGAAGGGGATTTAACTAAACGCTTAAGCGTGAAGGGCGAGGATGAAATTGCTCAGTTAGGTCAAGCCTTTAACTTATTTGTCGATAAGCTACAAACCATTATTGGCGATGTGGCCAACGCCACGGCTAAGGTGAAATCCGCCGCGAATGCGATTCATGATCAAACCAAAGTGATGTCGAGCCAACTGCTAAGTCACAACAACGAGACAGACCAAGTGGTGACGGCCATTACCGAGATGTCATCTACCGCCAGTGAAGTCGCACAAAATACCACTCAAGTGGCCGAGGCGACCCAAGCGGCGACGGGGGATGTGGCCAATGCGCAGCGCTGCGTCGATGCCTCACTCGAAGAGATTGCAGGTCTTATGGCGCAAATCAATAATGCCGCGGGTAGCATTAAGTCCCTAAGTGAGCAATCGCAAAAGATTAACAGTGTCTTGTCTGTGATTGGTGGCATCGCCGAGCAAACCAACCTGCTGGCCCTTAACGCGGCGATTGAAGCAGCCCGCGCCGGTGAGCAAGGGCGTGGCTTTGCCGTGGTGGCCGATGAAGTGCGTAATCTTGCCAGCCGGACTCAGGCAAGCACCTTAGAAATCAATGAAATGCTTTCAGAACTCCACAAGCTGGTGGCCTTGGCGGTAAAAACCATGGACGAGAGCCAGCAGAGCTGCGTGCGCTCGGTGGATTCTTCCCGCGCTATTTCGGAAAGCTTAGGCTCTGTGACGTCGGCGGTGACTGCGATTAACGATATGAGTACCCAAATTGCGACGGCGGCGACCGAGCAAAGCTCTGTGACTGAAGAAATCAACCGTAACGTTTATGCCATCCAAGAGATCGTTAACGAGCTGCTGCACTCCAGTGAAGATGCGGCCAAGGTGAGCCAAACCGTGTCTCAGGAAGGAATTAATCTGGGTAAATTGGTGGGACAGTTTAAGATCTAACTCGACTAATTAAGCAAGTTAATTAAGCAGTTAATTAAGTTAGCGAATAAAAACGGGAGACAGTGTCTCCCGTTTTTTATGTTCATCTTTAGGCTTAATTTTATGCTTGCTATGCAGCCCTAGGCTGGTTCACTAATCTTTGCAGTCACCTTTTCAGCCCTAACCGCACAGACCTTATATTCGGGAATATAAGCTACAGGGTCGAGCGCATTGATGGTGAGCTTATTGGCCGCTGCTTCCACAAAATGGAACGGCAGGAACAGCACGCCCGCTTGGGCGCGTTTAGTCACAAAGGCATCGATTTCAATCTCTCCGCGGCGGGTGGTAAGGCGAAGTTTATCGCCGTTATGGATCCCCAGTTGCTCCGCATCATAGACAGAAATCATCACCTTAGGTGCGCCGAGTAGATCCAGCCCTGGTGTTTTACGGGTGAGTGTGCCCGTGTGGAATTGCTCCAATAGCCGCCCCGTCGACAGCGTCAGCGGATACTCGTTGCAGGGCATTTCGGCAGGTAGGCGATAACTGACGGGGGTAAATAAGCCTAAGCCTCGAGTGAATTGGCTTTGGTGCATAATCGGCGTCCCGGGATGGGTTTCATCTGGACAGGGCCATTGAATCCCTTGGGGGATTTGACCTTCGGCATCGGCACTTAATCTATCCCAGCGAATGCCGCGATATTGCGGAGTGAGCTCGTTGATCTCGCCCCAAATGGCTTCTTCGTTGGCATAATTCCAGTTAGCGCCCATGGCATTAGCGACCGCTTGCACTATCTGCCAATCGGGCAAGGCTTCACCCGGTGAGGCGAGCGCTTGCTCGAGTCGCTGCACCCGACGCTCGGTATTGGTAAAGTGACCGCGTTTTTCCACGAATGCGGCGGCGGGCAAGACCACATGGGCAAGCTCGGCCGTCTCGGTTAAAAAGATATCCTGTACCACTAAGAACTCGATTTGACTCAATGCATTAAGTACATGGGCTTGATCGGGGTCGCTGAGTACGGGATTCTCGCCCATCACATACAAGGCTTTAATGTTGCCCTTTGCAATATCATGCATCATATGGGTTGCGGTGACGCCAATCTCCCCCGATAACGGCGTTTGCCAGAGGTCTTCGAAGCGCATTCTGGCATGAATATCCGTGACCTTTTGGTAACCGCTAAAATAGTTGGGCAGTGCGCCCATATCGCAGGCACCTTGGACATTGCTCTGGCCGCGAAGTGGGTTAATCCCCGCGCCTGACACACCAATATTGCCGCAAAGTAGCTGCAAATTAGAGATAGCCGTGACGTTATCGTGCCCCGTCGTATGCTGAGTGATACCCATGGCGTAGTAAACCGCGGTCTTTTGCGCCGTGCCTATGGTGCGCGCGAGGCGGGCAATGTCTTCGGCCTTTACGCCCGTGATGAGCGCCGCGTTTTCGAGGGAGTAATCGGCCTTGGCTAACTCCGCATAGAGGGCCTCAATGCCTTCGGTACGCAGGGCGATATAGGCTTTATCCTGCCAATCGTTGCGAATAATTTCCGCCATAATGGCGTTGAGTAGCATCACATCCGTCCCCGGTCTATGGGCGACATACAGCTCGGCCTTTTCGGCAATGCCAACGCGTTTCGGATCGGCAACCAGCAAACGTGCGCCGTGCTGCATCACCGCCTGCTGGATTTTCGAGGCAATAATCGGATGGGCGCAGGTGGTGTCCGACCCTAAAATAAAGATAACGTCCGAGTCCTTGATGCTCGGAATATCATTGGTCATGGCACCGCTACCAATACTCTGCTGCAAACCCGTTACCGTCGATGAGTGGCATAGGCGGGCGCAGTGATCAATATTGTTGGTGCCAAGAACACTGCGAACAAACTTTTGCAGCACAAAGTTATCTTCGTTGGTGGCCTTAGCTGAGGCGAGACTGGCGAGGGCATTGCTGCCATCTTTTTGTTTTATCTCGGTTAAGCGTTTTGCCACATAGGCGATGGCTTCGGGCCAACTGCTCGGTTGCAGCTTGCCGTTTTTACGGATCAGTGGCGTAGTGAGACGTTTGTCGCTGTGAATAAAATCGAAGCCAAAACGTCCCTTAACACACAGCATGCCTTGGTTAACGACCGAGTCCTTATTGCCTTCGATATGACGAATACGATTGGCCTTGGGGTCGATTTTAAGGTCGAGGCGACAGCCCACGCCGCAGTAAGTACAAATCGTCGAGGCGGTTTTTAACTCTGTGCTATCGCCTTGGCGTTTATCCCGGGCATCGACCAGTGCGCCCGTCGGACAAACCTGTACACAGTTACCACATTGCACACACTGGCTATCGGCCATGCTCGCACTAAAGCCGACTCTCGGCGCGCGGCGCTCCATGTGTTGAGTCATTTCCTGCGGCAGCGCCTGATAGGAATCTTGGCTAAATTGGATGGCGCAGTGGCCACTCTGCTGCTGACACACATCGACGCACTTACCGCAGCTAATACAGCGATTAGCATCGAATTGAATAAAGGGTGCGCTCTTATCAACACTGAAATGCCGTGCATTTTCAGTGGCTAAGCTTTTGGCCTCGACACCATAATCCGTGGCGTAATCCCTAAGCTTACAGTCGGTATTGGCCTGACAGGCGCACTCGAGACAGCGCGCCGCTTCTTGCATGGCGGCATCGGCGGGAAAGCCTAACTCGACTTCACTGTAATTCAGTAGCCGTTGCAGCGCCGTGAGTTCGGGCATCTTCAAGCGGGGCTTACGCGGCGTATGGGGATAAAGCGTTGACCCTGCTTTTGAGCTTGTTTCGGTTTGCTTAAGGGCGTTTGGAATGAGGGCGCTTGGAATGGTTTTGACCGAGTTAAACTCATGGGCATGTAAATCGCAGCTAAGGCCAATTTTTAGCATCTTATCAATAGCGATTGCCGCTTTACGGCCATCGCCAATCGCGGCGACGGCAGTCGCTGGGCCGCGGCGGGCATCGCCCATCACAAACAGTTTTTCGACTCCCGATGACATGGTTTGCTCGCAGCCTATCAGGGTGTTCCAGCGGCTCAGCGCCAGTTCGCCATGGCTGAGTTGCCCCATAGGATCCTGCATAAAACTCAGATCTGGCGCTTGGGAGACGGCGGCGATAACGGTATCGAAGGCCTCGGTAAAGGTTTCCCCTGTGTCCACGGGTGCGCGTCTGCCCGAGGCATCGGCTTCGCCGAGCGCCATTTTGCTGAAGGTGACCGCTTCTACCTGTCCATTGGCATCGCTATGATTTTCAATGGGATTAGTTAAGAAATGGAATTTGACGCCTTCAACTTCGGCCTCGTGTACTTCGTAGGCTTCGGCGGGCATTTCGGCGCGGGTACGGCGGTAGATTAAGGTAACATCGCAGCCTTCACGCACGGCGGTGCGGGCGCAGTCGATGGCGGTGTTGCCGCCACCAATCACGGCGACTTTTTTGCCCAACTTCAATTGTTTGTCGAGGCAATGATCCTTAAGAAAATCCACCCCAAGGTAACAGCCCGCAAGTTCTGAGCCTTTGTAGTTCATCGGCACCGCCTTTTGGGCGCCGATGGCGAGGCACACAGCATCGAAATCGGCAACCAGCTGAGCTAAATGAATTTCATGGCCGAGGCGAGTATCTGTATGAATGGTTAACCCATTGCGACATAGCAGCTCGATTTCTTTATCGAGAATCGCCTTAGGTAAACGGTATTCGGGGATCCCATAGCGCAGCCAGCCGCCAGCTTTTGGCATGGCTTCAAAAATCTCAACATGATGCCCTTGGTTTGACAGGTAATAACCCGCGCTTAATCCTGCCGGGCCCGCGCCAATAATGGCAATCTTTTGGCCCGTATCTGCAAGGCGTAGTGGTTGATAACTGCCGCCTTGTTCATCGTCGGCCAAGTCTAAATCGGCGGCGTGGCGCTTAAGTTGACGAATAGCAATGGGGTCATCGACTAGGCCGCGGCGGCATTCAGTTTCGCAAAATGCGGGGCAGACTCGGCCAATCGACAGCGGTAGCGGCAGGGTGTCTTTAATGATTTTAATCGCTTGGGTGTGGTCACCTTGGGCAATGTGGTACAGGTAAGTTTGCACATCCACGCCCGCGGGGCAGGCCTGCTGGCAGGGCGCCTCACAGTCGGCAAAGTGGTCACTTAAAATCCTGCTCAGTGCAGCTTGGCGCTGTTTGGTTAAATATGCCGATTGGGTGATGACCTTCATGCCAGGCTCGGCAGGCGTTTCACAGGCTTTAACGCAGCGCAGGCTGGCATCGCTGTTTTCGATTTGTACTAGGCAGAGGTTGCAGTCCTGTTTATTGGCGTTAGGCGCTGCGCCTAATTGCCGTGTTGCATCCGTAGGATCGCACAGACTCGGAATGGCAATGCCCGCCTTACGGGCCGCCTGTAATAGGGTTTCGCTCGGCTCGGCCGTGACGCTGTGATTGTCGATGTTAAGTTCTATCATCCCAAGGCCTTTTATATTTGTAGGGTGCTTGCTGCATTGGCGTAAAGCGGCAGGCTTAAGGTGGGTTTGAGTATAACTAGAGCGCTTTAGAAGACGCTTATGGGCGGGGGAAGTTTGACGCTAAATTGCCGCTGTCATCACAAACCCGTATCAGACTGTGCGCTGATGAAGGTTTACTGGTGGAAAGTTGTGATTTGCTTGGAGTTTTGCATTTGATTTATCTGTATCTTGCTTAATCCTTTGAGGTTTTTAGTGATTATCACTGTTTAGCTTGCTCAAATTTATGTTTGATCGAGGCGTTAAACGGGTTATTTCATGTAGGATCACAGTCTTAACTAGGCTTTGTCTGTTAATCTGCTGGTGCCAGCGGTGCTTTTTAGGCTGATAAAATCGCCCTGAAGTGTCAACACGCCCTAGGTTTACAGCCGTTGTTAGGTTAAAATGCGCGGTTGCAAATACTGTTAAGCGCCGCCTCCTTTGATGGAAAATCCATTGAAACGGCAAAAATAAAGCGAAGTTGAAAATCCATGTTTGAAGTTAATCCAGTAAAATTCAAAATTAAGGAGCTTGCCGAGCGTACGCAGCTTCTTAGGGGGTATCTTTGACTACGATGCTAAGCATGAGCGTCTAGAAGAAGTCAGCCGTGAACTTGAAAGTTCTGAGGTGTGGAACGAGCCAGAACGTGCTCAAGCCCTAGGTAAAGAGCGCGCCAGCCTCGAAGCCGTTGTCAAAACTATCGATGATATGGACGCCGGTCTAGAAGACGTTGAAGGTCTACTAGAGCTTGCCATCGAAGAAGAAGACGAAGATACCTTCAATGAAACCACCAAAGAGCTGGATTATTTAGAGAGCCGTTTGGCCGAACTCGAATTCCGCCGTATGTTCTCTGGTCAACATGATGCCTCCGATTGTTACTTAGACATTCAATCGGGCAGTGGCGGTACTGAGGCGCAAGATTGGGCCAACATGGTACTGCGTATGTACCTGCGTTGGGGCGAAGCCCACGGATTCAGCCCTGAGCTGATGGAAGTCACCGACGGTGACGTCGCCGGTATTAAGGGCGCGACCATCAAATTTACCGGTGAGTATGCTTTCGGTTGGTTACGTACCGAGACAGGCGTGCATCGTTTAGTGCGTAAATCGCCATTCGACTCATCGGGTCGTCGCCATACCTCTTTCTGCTCGGTATTCGTTTACCCAGAGATTGATGACGATATCACCATCGATATCAATCCAGCTGACTTACGTATCGACGTATACCGCGCCTCGGGTGCGGGTGGTCAGCACGTTAACCGAACCGAATCTGCGGTACGTATTACCCACTTACCGACCAACACGGTAGTGCAGTGCCAGAACGACCGTTCACAGCACAAGAACAAAGATTCGGCGATGAAACAGTTAAAAGCCAAACTGTTCGAATTAGAAATGCATAAGCAAAATGCGGAAAAACAAGCCGCCGAAGATGCCAAATCTGACATCGGTTGGGGCAGCCAGATCCGTTCTTATGTATTGGATGATTCCCGTATTAAAGACTTACGCACTAGCGTGGAGACGCGCAATACCCAAGCGGTACTCGATGGCGATCTGGACAAGTTTATCGAAGCCAGTTTGAAATCAGGGCTGTAATTAATTCAAAGGTATAGACGAGAAATAAGATGACTGAACAAGTACAAGATGAAAACAAACTGATTGCCGAGCGTCGTGCCAAGCTAGAAAGCATTCGCCCGAACTGCAGCGCTAATGCTCACCCTAATACTTTCCGTCGCACCCACAAAGCGGCTGAGTTGCAGGAAAAATACTGTCAAAACACTAAGGAAGAACTCGAAGCCTTAGGTTTTAAAACCAGCATCGCTGGCCGTATCATGGCAAAACGTGGCCCATTCCTGGTGATCCAAGACGTGTCTGGTCGTATCCAAGCTTACGCTGAAAAGGGCGTTCAAGCGGATCTGAAGGATAAATACCAAGGTCTGGATATCGGTGACATCATCGGCGTAACTGGTCAGTTGCACTTGTCTGGTAAAGGCGATCTGTACGTGAACATGGAAGAGTACCAACTGCTGACTAAAGCACTGCGTCCTCTGCCAGAAAAATTCCACGGCCTGACCGACCAAGAAACTCGTTACCGCCAACGTTATGTGGACTTAATCGTTAACGAAGAATCTCGTCAAGCCTTCGTTATGCGTTCTAAAGTGGTTGCAGCTATCCGTAACTTCATGATCAAAAAAGAGTTCATGGAAGTTGAAACCCCAATGATGCACGTGATCCCAGGCGGCGCTTCAGCCCGTCCATTTATCACTCACCATAATGCGCTGGACATGCCAATGTACCTGCGTATCGCGCCAGAGTTATACCTCAAGCGTTTAGTGGTCGGTGGTTTTGAGCGTGTGTTCGAAATCAACCGTAACTTCCGTAACGAAGGTCTGTCGCCACGCCATAACCCAGAATTCACTATGATGGAATTCTATATGGCCTATGCAGACTACAAAGATCTGATGGACTTAACCGAAGAACTGTTAAGCTCAATCGCGATTGAACTGTTAGGTAGCGCGCAAATGCCATACGGCGAGCACACTGTTGATTTCGGTGGTCCATATGCCCGTTTAAGCATGTTAGAAGCGATTCAGAAGTACAATCCTGACAACGCAACTATCCAAGCCATGACCTATGAGCAAGTGAAAGATCTTGAATTCATGCGTGAACTGGCGATCAGCCTAGGCATCAAGATCGAGAAGTTTTGGACCTGTGGTCAGTTATTAGAAGAAATCTTCGGTGAAACCGCTGAATGGCAGTTAATGCAACCGACTTTCATCACTGGCTACCCAGCGGACATTTCGCCACTGGCACGTCGTAACGATGACAATCACTTCATCACCGACCGTTTCGAATTCTTCATCGGTGGCCGTGAAGTCGCTAACGGTTTCAGCGAGTTAAACGATGCTGAAGACCAAGACAGCCGCTTTAAGGCGCAGGTTGATGCGAAAGACGCGGGTGACGACGAAGCCATGTTCTACGATGCAGACTACATCACTGCACTGGAACACGGTTTACCACCAACAGCGGGTCAAGGTATCGGTATCGACCGTTTAGTGATGCTATTCACTAACACTCATACTATCCGTGACGTGATCCTGTTCCCAGCGATGCGCCCACAGGCCTAAGCCTTATTGGGGTTGTTGATTAAACGTCAGCCCAACAGCGCATAAAGCAATCATAAAAAAACCAGCCTAATGGCTGGTTTTTTTATTGTTCAGTATTTGTCGACAGTTCTTATTTCTTACAATACGTGGACTCAACCATATAAGTCACGGTGTGCCCGATAAAATACTGTGTAGCCATATATGCGTTAATTTGCTTTTCACACCACTGCATAGCATCTCCTTGGCTTTCATAACCGTTACCAGGAGCGTTCCAACATTGCTTCAGGTCATTATCTTTGTCAGCAGCATACATTGCCTGTGAACTTATGATCTTGCAGGAGTTATAGGTTGACTTCGATGAGCCATCAGAGTTACTTCCTCCACAACCAGATAATATAAATGCAGAGATTACACCGACGATGAGTTTCATTTTGAGATTAGCGCTTTTCATTTTAAGTATTCTCAGTTATTGATTGTAATTGATGATTTACAGGCAACTTCGAAGTAGTCATGAAGAGCATCTTTAAATTGAATCTCAACAAAGCCATATCCAGTGCAGTTAAACATAGCCCCTGAACTCTTTTCTAATGAAATCTCTTCTCCATAGATATCAATGATAACTTTATCATTTGATAAATTTCGAAATGAGATAACTTCACTATCTTGAGGCGTGACGTTAACAGTAAATGGCAAATTTTCAGGAATGTCTTCTGAAAATGCTATGTTTGGTTGCATAAAACACGCTGTTAATAGCAGTGGTATAAGCTTTTTCAATTTTTAAGTCCTTTTAAAAAAAGTTATTGAGCAAGTTTACATTCTTGAACGTTTTTCATACCTTCGGTATCCGAAACGGCTTTTAGTCCCGCTCCACCAACAAAAACACCCATCTTGATATATTGTTCGAAGAAGTAGTTTTTACCACCTTCGGTTTTGACGGTGAGGTTATTTTCACTGAACTCTGATTCAGTTGATAACATCACTTCACCAGGCTCAACTTCCTTAAAGAAAAATACTTTGTTAGCTGACTCGCCAATCAGCACACCATTAATATAGATGTTTTTCTTGAGTGCTTGTCCGACAAAACTATTACGATAAACGTAGATGCCACTTTTATTTTCTGATGGCTTTTGAAATGTTTTTAATTTTGCATCTTCTTCCTTTGATGCCATAGGAACTGTGGCACAACCTGAAAGAAGTAGGCAAACAGCTAGCATGGGAGTTAGTAACTTTTTAAACATCATCAATCCCTAATTAAATATTACTGAAATGAATGAATCCACTTTCAACAGAAAGCGTTATAAGCAATAGGCGTATAATTTTTAAACATCAAGAAAGGGATAAAGTGGGATGTATGGATAAAATATCATCCTGAAATTAATTAACGCTATGGCATACGGCTAATAAACATAGAAATACTTTTTAATCAGTATGCTAAGGGTTCTTTCCTTGACCGGCGAAATATAACTTAAGTTGTAACCCTTATCTATACATTTACATCAAAAGATTGATGAATGTTGTTTTATTGATGGTTTTTTGTGGTAAAAAGCGAAGAATGCTTTTTAGTATCATTTCATATTTGAATAAAATCAGCCCATATCAGTTTTTTGAATGAAAATTATACTGGTGATATGGGCTGTTTATTTTAGCCATGACTTATTGATAGGCACCGCTGGCATAATGTAGCTCATAGCTATGGCTATATATTTCGAGGATATTACCAAAGGGATCTTCCATATAGATCATGCGATAGGGTTTCTCGCCCGGATAATAATATCTCGGTTCCTTCATACGTTTCTTACCACCGGCGGCGACAATTTTTTCGGCAAGTTCTTCAAGATTGGGATCTTGCACGCAGAAATGGAATACGCCGGTTTTCCAATATTCAAAGTTGTTCTCTGGGTTCACTTGATTCGCGAATTGGAATAGCTCGACGCCAATTCGGTCGCCCGTCGATAAATGAGCAATCTTAAAAGAGCCCCAATTAGGACCAAATACATCGGTGCACATCTCACCAATAGCCGAGTTGTCTTCAATAATTTCGGTTGGCTGCATGATCAGATACCAGCCGAGTACCTCAGTGTAAAACTTCACCGCTGCTTCGAGATCCGGGACTGAAATACCAATATGCGAAAATGTGCGTGGATAAGGTGTATTCATATTAACTCCTAGTGCGAATGTTATGTGCCCAAAAGCGGAATCATCACAGCTTCTGTGGCGATGGAGTAAGTCTATGGTGTTCTATTAACAATTAAAAATTATCAAATTTTCTTATTTTGATAATTTTTGTTTATTATTGCTGAGATGAAATTATCGATAGAGAGTGCATATGCTGAATCAACAGTGGCTGCAGACCTTCGTGACCTTGATTGAGGTCGGGCACTTTACCCTGACGGCTAAAAAGCTGTTTATGACTCAACCTGGCGTTAGCCAACATATTAAAAAGTTGGAAGAACAAGTAGGTGTGTCCCTGATACTGCGACAGGGTAAGCGCTTTGAGTTGACAGAGGCGGGTAGCATTCTCTATCAACATGCCCGTGAATATCGGCAAGCCGAAACCGAGCTGTTAGCACGATTGCAAACCGACGATCGCTATATTGGTGAGTGCCGTTTTGGCTGCTCGGGGGCGATAGCAAGTTTGCTCTATCCGCATTTTCTAGAGAGACAAATTCAGCATCCTGGCTTGAATGTGATGCTAGAGGCGGCGCCTAACCAACGCATAGTGTCGGGCATTTTAAATAACCAGCTCGATGTGGGCATTGTCACTAAGCGCACAGATGAAGCTGAGCTCAGTTATCAGGCCATAGGCTATGCGGAGCTAGCCTTAGTGCTGCCAAGCCTGTATCAGAGTATGCCGTTAGATAGAAAACGCCTTGAACATATTGGTTTTATTGATCATCCCGATGGGCAATATTATCTGCAGCAAGTCCTCAGGGCCAATTTCGGCGAGACTGACGCGACACTCATTGCCCGTGGGAGTAAGCGACATGCCAGTGGCATCGCCCAGCAGATCCCACGCAGGGGTTATGTTAATCAGCTCAATCAAATCTTACTGCCGGTCGCCAAAGGCATAGGCTTTACTGTGCTTCCCTTGAGTACGGTCAACGCCTTTATCCCTAGGGAGAGTCTATGGGCGGTAGAGCTTGAGCAAAAAGTGCAGGAGTCACTGTATTTAGTGCACAAAAACACCCGACCTTTACCTTCCCGCTTTGAGGCATTTATCGAGCTAGCGATTCGCTTGATTGCCAACGAGTAGTAGCTAAAAAGCCTCTCTTAATCACAGCTGTTTGGATTGTTATACTGAAAATGGTGTTATTTTTAGTATTGAACATTGTTGATTGAATTTTTATTGGTATTAAGTACTTAATTAGCGAAATTTTTAGTGAATGAAAATTCAGAAAATTTCTGCAAATTTAGGCTAAAAAGTGCTGATATTACTGATAAAAGTCGATGGGGATTCTATTCCTTTTTCCACAGACCTCTTATACTTAGCTTCAACCTTGTGCGTAGCACATTCGACTTATTTAACGACTCAGTGAAATCTACATGAAGATCCCTTCTCTGCTTGGTAGTTTTATCTTGGTATGCAGCAGTTTAACTGTTGCCGCGACAGCGCATTCTGCCGATTCGGCCTCTGTCACTACAAAAAGCACCGCCACGGCGAAAAAAGCCCCTGCAAAACAGCAGGAAGTGGCCGCCAATAGTGCGCTGGTGGTGGATCTAAAAACCAACGAAATTCTCTATTCCAGTAATCCCGATGCCGTAAGGCCTATAGCCTCTGTCACTAAGCTGATGACTGCCATGGTGACCTTAGATGCTAAGTTACCCATGGATGAAAAGCTTGCCATCAATATCAATGACACTAAGGAAATGCGCGGTGTCTACTCTCGGGTACGTATCGGCAGTGAAATTAGCCGTAAAGATATGTTATTGCTGACATTAATGTCATCAGAAAACCGTGCGGCGGCGAGTCTTGCCCACCACTATCCCGGTGGTCATAAGGCCTTTATTAAGGCGATGAACGCTAAGGCAAAAGCCTTAGGTATGAAGAATACTCGTTATGTGGAGCCGACTGGGCTGTCAGAGAAAAACGTTTCGAGTGCCCGCGATCTGGTGGTGTTACTCAAGGCCAGCGAAGGCTATCCCATGTTAGGTCAGTTAAGCTCGACCGAAAAGAAAACCGTCACCTTTGGCAAACCTAAGTACAGCCTCGACTTTAGAAACACTAACCGTTTGGTTTACAAAGATAACTGGAATATTCACCTCACTAAAACCGGCTTTACCAATGAGGCTGGCCATTGTTTAGTAATGCGTACCGAAATGGCTAAACGCCAAGTGGCCTTTGTGGTACTCGATGCCTATGGAAAATACACCCATATGGCGGATGCTAACCGTTTACGTAACTGGCTAGAAACAGGCAAAGTGACTCCTATCCCTGCCGAAGCTAAGCAGTATAAAAAGCAGCGTAGCCAGCAGCAGTTTGCCAAAGTCAGCGAGACCTAAGCAGGCATTAATTGCTTATCCATTCAACAAAAAGGCCAGAATCGTTCTGGCCTTTTTGTTGTCATTTTTCTAGCACTTTTGTTGTAGAGGATTGATTGGCTTCACTAAAATTCAAGCAATCGTCCCGCTAAAGATGCGTTGTGTGGCGATACGCCGTATCATTGGCGGGATTTTTCTCTCAAGGATGATATGCGTGTGGCGTTAATCTTAAAAAAACTCCAGTTGATCTATGTGCCCTTTATACTGCTCTGCCTGCTATTTGTCTCAGGTTACAGCTTGCTCCATTGGTTGTTGATTATCGAGTTCCAACTACTGAGCATTGACGAATCGATTACCAATTTCTGGCTGCCGCTGATATTGCCTTGGCCCTTGCTGTTTTTCTATTTAAGGCCGAGGCTCAAGTTATTCCGCTTTACCAAGAGTAATAGCCGTTTTATCTATTTTGTGATTGCCGCGCTGTTGCTGGCTGTGCCCACTATCGTGGCGCAGGAATACCTTAATAGCGCAACGGGCAAGTTGACTCAACTCGAGTCCATCAATGCACTATTGCATCAGCCGCAGACCAAGTATTACCAATTAAATCAGTTTTATATCGACAAAAAACATATAGGGGTGCAGCGCAATATTGAACCCATAGGTAAGGGCAACAGTGAGCTGCGCATGAGCCTGTATATTGCGATGCCGATTTTCGCTAAACGTAACGAGAGTTGGCGGGTCGGTGCTAAGGCCTTGGCATGGTATGGCAAAGTTTATGAGAAAACGATCAGTAATCGACTCGAACAGAAAGAGAAAGAAGCACTATTTCAAGAGTTTATTCATCATAGCCAGCAAGAATTTAATGCCTTAAATCCTGATGACTTTGTCTATCTTGACCGTATCGGCCCGTCAAGCCGCTACAGTCAGTTACTCACCGCAGCCCAAAAAAGCTCAGTCTACTTCGAGGGTTATCAAACCGTCTTGATGCCAGTGAATCAATCCTTCGAGGCGCGTAATGGCCATAAACTGGCGTGGATTATCGCTTGGTTAAGCTTTGGGGCCATTCTGTGGTTGTTGATGAGTCTGATGTTAAAACTGGATGAGACGCAGGTGTCTAAGGCGGCACAGCTAAGCCTAGAAAAACCTAAGGCGGAGCTCTATGGTTTTTTAGCCGAGTTTAGGCCTCGGCAGGGCTTTGTTATCACGCCTATCTTGCTCTATATCAACAGCTTGATATTTGTATTGATGGCCTTTGCCAGCCAACACTTTATCGCTTTCCCAAACAGCGTGTTACTCGATTGGGGGGCAAACCTTCGCCAGTTAGTGCTTGAGCAACAAGTCTGGCGTTTACTCAGTAATGTGTTTTTGCATGGCGGCCTGATGCATTTGGTTTTTAACTTATATGGGCAGTTTTTTGCGGGGATGTTTTTGGAGCCGCTGCTGGGTAAATGGCGTTTACTCGGAGTCTATGTGTGCTGTGGCTTAGTGGCGAGCCTGGCCAGCATAGGCTGGTATGAGGCGACAATCAGCATTGGGGCATCGGGGGCCATCATGGGGCTATTTGGCGTGTTGATTATCTGGATATGGTTGGGCTTATTGCCTTTGGCGGACAATATGCCACTCGCCCTGAATCTGGCCCTATTCGTTTCTGCCAGTCTTGTGATGGGGCTCTTTGGCGGCGTGGATAATGCCGCGCACCTTGGCGGTTTAGGCTGTGGATTATTGCTTGGGAGCCTGCTACGGCCAACGCGAAAGGCGGCCATACAGCATAAATAACAGCCTAAGGTGATTGCTGAAGCTGACCGTAAACAGGCAGCTTCAGCAATCTTTAAACACTGAGGGTTGAATCGAAACGGTAGGGTAAGCTATTAGAAATGCTCGGTATTAATCAACTTACCGAGCTGATCGTAGTGGCTCCAATCCCCTGCTTGGCGGTCGGCGATATAGCTGCCTTCACTGCGTTTTTCGCCACTGGGCCAAAATTGCTGCCATAAGCCTTCCCTGCGATCCTTAAGATAAGTGCCTTGTTCGGCGAGTTTGCCATTGGTGTGGTAATAGCTGGCATCGCCTTCCTTCTGGCCCTTTAACCAAGTTTCATTTAGTTTAGGTTTACCATTTTGGTGGTATTCCCTGCGCTCGCCGTCGAGTTCGCCTTTAGTGTATTGGGCTTCGAGTTTGAGCTGGCCATTGCTGTAATATTCTTTGCTGATGCCATGTTGTTGGTTATCTAAAAACTCGCTGCTGGCGGCTAAAATGCCATCCTCATACCAGCTTTCCCACAGTCCTGTTTGCTGACCTTTATCCATAATGCCGCTCAGTTTGAGCTGGCCATTGTTAGGATAATATTCGGCATAGGTGCCCGTTTTATCATTGTTATCATAGGTTTCTAAGCGATAAACCACTTGTTTAAAGCTGTAGTACTCGCAAGTGCCGTTACGTTTATTATCCTTCCAATGGGTTTTCTGGCTGATATTGCCCTCGGGGATTGCGCCGTAGGTTGGATCTTTGGCTTCATAGCGGTAATCAATCCAGAGTCCGGTTTTTTGATTATCCTCATATTGGCCAGTGACGCGGCGTCGACCTTGGTAATACTCGGCATAGTCGCCATCGAGTTTACCGTTAACAAAGGTCTGTTCTTTTTGTTTTTGCCCCTGCTGATACTGGATCCACAGTCCCTCTTTTACGCCGTTTTGATAATCTCCTTCCTCATTGAGATCGCCATTGTAGTACCAACGACTAAAGTGGCCATCGAGGGGGTAGCTATTGCTGTTATCCGCTTTCGTGCGGGCGTAGTGGGCGAGTTCTCTTGGCTTGCCATTGTCGTAAAAGGATTCGTATTTACCGACCCACGCGCCTTCGATGCGCTCACCGCGTTCATTCACCGAGCCATCCTCATAGTAGGATTCGGAGCGGCCAGTGAGTTTGCCATCGACGTACACATCTAAGCTGCGGAGCTGGCCATTGGCGTGGTAGCGACGGAATTCTCCGTCTCTTTGACCTAGCTTCCATACCTCTGCGGTTTGCAGTTTACCGCCGTTATAGCGTTCAAATAATCCATCTTTCAAGCCCATGTTGTAGCTGCTTTTTTCGATAAGATTACCGTCCGCATCATAGCGCTCAGAAGGGCCATGCAAGGGGTATTGACCATTATCGGCCAGTTGCGAGTCCTGATAGGTTCGCAGTTCTTTCAGTTGGCCGTTGGGATGGAAATACTTTTGCGTGCCGGCGAGCATATCCTGCTTGTAGTTCAAATCGCTGGTCAGCACACCCTCAAGGTTAAAGTATTGCTGGCGTCCCTCTAGTACATCGTTGAGGTATTGCTCCTCCACTTGGAGTTTGCCCAGTTCATTGAATTGTTGACATTTACCGTGGCGAAGTCCCGCTTGATAGTGGCACAGGCTTGCCAGTTCGCCACTGGGATAAAAGGTGCGTTCTTCACCCTCGAGTTTATCGAGATTAAATTGGCTGGCACTGGCCTTAGTGCCATCGTCGAAGAAGGTTTCCCATAAACCTTGGCGGCGGCCGTCGGCATCGAAGCGGCCACTTACAACGACTTGACCCTCGGCATTTTGCTCGAGATAGGGGCCAGTGAGTTGATTATTAGCGTAGGTTTGGCTTTGGGAGAGGGTGCCATTCTCATAAAAGCTTTCCCATTTACCGTGGCGAAGGTTATCGAGATAGCTTTCTTGCGCCTGTAATTTGCCACTCGGGAAGAATCGTTTTACTTGGGACTTTTGGCCATTTTTATAGAGGGTGCTTTGGGTGACACTGCCCGTGGCACTAAATTCCTTCCATTCGCCAACGGGGACACCCTTGGCAAATTGTTGCTCCTCGGTCATGGCGCCATCTAAATCGAACAGTCGCCAGGTGCCATCTTGGTAACCCAGTTGATAGTTACCTTCGACGATTCTACTGTTATTACTATGAAAAACCTGCCATTTCCCATTCGGTATTCCCTGCGAAAATTGCCCTAAGGTATAACCTTGGTTATCGCGAACGATGGCGATATCACCATTTAAGGGCATGCCCGTGGCGAGATTGTAATAGCTTGGAATACCGTCCTGCTGGCGAATTTCGACCATCATGGAGGAGAGGTTTTGCGCCGCCTGTGCATGGACGCCGACTAGGCTGATCCCGGCAATGGCGAGGCTAATAAAGCGAAATGGCGAGTTGTACATGCTGATCCCTTGCTGTGGATCTTAGGGCCGCGCAATGGGCGGCCAGTATAAGAATCCTAACGTTTACACTATGTTGATGCTGTACACTTTGGCCGAGTGCACGGCGAGTTAGTTTACGCGATTGGCGTTAAGCTAAACAGCTTAACGCCACCTGCTTTCGTTAATAAAAAGGAAACACGCTATCTTCAACGGGTAAGACGGGCGGCGGTGTTTCCTGATTTAAAAACTGGCCGTGATTGTAATGATTAATCACCTGTATCGAGCCATTATTCTCAAACTGGTATTGCTTACCATGCAAGTTACCTTGGTCGTCATAGTTAGCAATTTCGAGCACATAATCCTCGACTGTACGCAGTTCCCAGTGTCCGACTTGCTTACCCTTGTCGAAGCGACCATGCCAAGAGCGTCTTTCTGGATTCGGCCTTGGGCGATATTGGAATTCGTTATCGGTGAATATCCAATCGCCTTGGCGCAGTTCATTAAGGTATTCGCCTTTTTCATACACTTGGCCATTACTGGCGTAACGCTGGACTAAACCATCGGGTTTGCCATGTTTAAAGTGCATGGATTCAAGCAATTGCCCTGAGTTGGTCTTGTTGAGGTATTCACCGTGGAGCTGGCCATTATCATCGTGGCTATAGGTGATGGTGGCGTCATCCTGATATTTCTTCCAAGTGCCTGCTTGTTTATCCTTGGCATACTGGCCTTGCTCTACCAGCTGACTTTTGCCCGTGGCAGGCTCAATTTTCACCGTCTCATAGGCGCCTTCACGCTTACCCGCCTGATAATATTCACGGGTGAGGGTGATGACATCGTTGTAGTCAAAGGATTTGATTTGTAAGCCATTCAATTGCTTATTGAGTAGCTCCTGACGCTCGATTAACAAGCCTTGTTTGAAGGTTTCAAAGAGCGACCCGTTTTTGAGTTTGTCCTCTTCTTGAGTCTCAATCAATTGGCCGTCGCGATAGCGCTGCTGTTTGCGATAAACCCAGCGATTACCTTGGTATTTGCTGTCGCTAGTGCGTTTAATCTCACCTTTGTCATCGTATTCGATGGACTGGATGACATCGCCCTTATCGTTGGTGACTTCCTTTAATTTGAGCTGGCCATTTTCAAAGTAAGTGAGCTGCTCACCGACCTTATAATTCTGTTGATACTGGAAGTGGTGCTCCACCTTGCCATTGTCAAAATAGCTAAAATAATCGCCGTGTTTTTTATCTTTAAACCACTCTTGGGTCGAGATGACTTGCCCATTCAGCCCCCAAGTGGTCTCAGTGCCTTGCAACAGGCCATCAACCTTATGTTCCTCTCGGTTGAGTTTGCCTAGATTAAAATATTGGCTGACGCAGGTGGGGTCATGGCAGATTTTGGCGGTGACTTCACCTTCGGGACTAAAATTTTCGCTGATACCGACGGCTTGGCCATCTTTATAGGTGGTTTTGTTGCGGATATTGCCGCCATTCCAATAACCTATTTCTTGGCCTTGTTTTACACCATTTTCATAGTGCGACTCAGTATATAACTGACCCGTGGCAATGTACTTTTTGATGACGCCATCAAGCTGACCTTGCGCGTTACGAAAGCCCTGTTCGTAGGGGGTTCCATCGTCGAAGTGACATTGATAAGGCCCGCGAAATTGCTCGCTAGTGAGTGCCTTACCAATATTTTTATCGGCGATGGCCGTTGAGCAGAAAAGCCTATTCTTTTCTTTGTAGTAAACCTCTACCTTGTAGTAACCATCAGTCTGATCAACGGGTTGCTCAAAATAGTACAGAGCTTTTTTTTCATCCTTGACGACATTCCAATTGGCATCGAGTAATACCTTTTCCGCATTGGCATGGGTACTGATGAGGGCGAGCGCTCCTAGGAGCAGTTTTACAGTAAATGGACGCATAACCGCTCCTTAAGGCAAAGGTTTAAAGGTGAATTCATAGGGAATATCGACGGCTTCTTGGGAGATAGTCATATAACTCACCTTAGCGGCGGCGCCCGTAACACTTAAATAGCGGCCATCTAACAGCACCTCATCAATCCTATACTCAGTCTCTTCGGGCAAACGAATCGTTAGTGGCTTGCCTTGAGCATTCTCGACTCTGATGTAATTGGGTAAATCTTTGCTCGGCTCCTTGCCATAACCCGTATCGGTCAGCCAGGTTTGCAAATCGATTAACCAAGGGCGCTCGGTGACAGATTGCGGCAAGGTTTGCCAGTGGATATCGCCTTTGCAATGGATAGTGCCTTGAATGCGCTTATCGTAGAAGTACTGGCGCACGCGGTCGGGTGTCATCAAATGGTAAGCCGCGCCTTCGGGCCCATTGGGCACAAACTGCCAAGCCACAGTCTGTGTGCCTTCATTAAAACCTTGGCTGATTTCGGGCTTACAGGCCGTCGCTAACGCAGCAGACATGGGGATATACAAGTTGTGACCGTTTTCAGTTGCCGTTTTTATATCCTTCACCGCACTGATTTCAGGCTTGGACGAGGCCAGCTTATCCGAGAAGGAGTCACCGATGCTGACGCTGCCAAACTCGCTCAGGGGATTGGCAAGATTTTGGTTATACTCGGCTTCGGGAACAAAACGGATCTGCTTGCTTTGGCTGAGCTCAGGTTGGGGTTGACTCGTCACTAGCACTAGGCTTTTTGGGATGTCGTCTAATTTAAGTAGCAGTGCGTTGGTGGTCAGCGGGTGACTATCATTGGCACTGGTCAACTCCGTTAGCAGTTCTTTATCGGTCAGGGTGAGCCACTTAGGATATTCTGACTCGGGGCTGGCATAGGCCATTTTGCCTGTTAACTGCTGAAGACCGAGGTGGATCTTGTGGCTATCGCTCTGCTTGATGACCACTTTAAATAACTTAGCGCCCGCATCGATTGGCTGGATCGTGAGGCTGGCATCGCCAAAGGTATAGGGCGTAGCGAGTAGTTCGTCCCAGGATTTATCGATGATGCTATTCGCCTCGGGAACTAAGGTGAGCTTAGCGTTGATATAACTTATCCGCTTGAGTTTATCGGCGGTGTTATCCCAACCCGTGGCGATAATATTGGTCGACGACTCAATGTTGCGGCTGAAATTGACCGCTGCCCCCGTGCTGTGTTGCCAGAAGTCGAGATCTAACGCTTTTCCGCTCTCATCAAAGGCCGTGATGTCTTCATAGCGCATATTACCGACCACATATTGCGGACTCATGGCATGCACAAAGCGCAGTTGGATCTCCTCGGGAGTATCGCTGCCCCAGTCGCCAATATTATCAATAATCCCTTGATGATCAGCTAATAAGGATTGGATAAATGCCTTGTCGATAGGCTTATATTCCCGCGGCACATCGCTGATGGGATAAAGCTCTTTTTGCTTATCATCAATATCCCGCTCGGCATCGTAGTTGTCATCGGCATACCAAAGCAGGCTCATCACATCGGGACGATCCTTAGGCGCCATAACGATACGCTGGACAAAGGTTTTCCCCCGCTGTTCATCCTGTTTAAACAGCGCCATGCTCTCTAACCAACCGGTTTTACGGTTAAGCTCGAACTTGCCGTAGACCTTAAGATGACTGTTTTCGCCCTGTTGCTGTTTAGTCTGCAACAAAGCCTGCAATCTATCGTCGCTCACTTGCTCAACCGTCCAGATTAACCGCTCATCCATGGGGGCGCTGGCGCTATAACCCACGCGGGGCTCAAGCTGCACGGGCAGGGTAGGCGATTGCTCAAGTAGGGACTTAAGGCTCGTCCAGCGGTTAAACAGCTCGGCGATATCCTTTTCTTCTATCTTGGTGATAGGTGTAAGCCGATTGTTGTCACCATTTTTCAGCTCGAGATTAAAGCCCGCTTGAATGATGGAGGTGAGTTCTTTGCCGCTGTTTTTCGGATCGATATTACTGATCGGAATAGGCAGGCCGTGATCGCTTAATTGCATCAGGCTCGGCTGAACGAAGAAGTGGGCATCATTGGTCAATGGCGTAGTTAAGCTAGTCGCTCTACCCTGAGCATCCTGCAACTGGTAATTCAGTAGCACGCGCCCCTGCATGTGCTTTTGGGTTTCGATACCATCATTGATGCTGAGGGTCGAAATCACCTGATATTCGCGTGCGGTGGGGATGCCCCCCGATTTATTGGAGCCAGCGCTATCGCACGCCGTTAATCCCAAGGTGAGCGTGAGACTGGTACAAATTACCCTGCATATCCCTATAGCCATTTGAACTCCGTTGGCGACTTATGTTATTGAAATGTAAATCTATTAATCCGAAAATTGGCGACATTATACACAAAAAATCCCCTTGGGAATAAAAAGCTCATGCCAATTTGGGGGCAAGATCAGTCGTAAGTTTGCATGATGAATAGTGGTATAAGGCGAGAAAGCCGATTGCCCTGATAAGGCTTCATCCTTTACTCTTGTTAACACCGCTAGATAACTCACAAGCTAGGGAAGATAAACCTGTGGTAGCTTGTTCAATGGAGAAAGAACGATGAGCCCACAACCCAAGTCCGACAATAACGCGCCAGCTGCTCAATCTATCCCGCAGGAGGCCTTTGATTGGTACGATGAATATGCCCACGGCATCATCGACCGCCGCGAGTTTATGGCTCGCCTCGCCGGCCTTGTGGCACTGGGGTTTACCATGACAACGCTCACTGGCGCACTCATGCCCAACTACGCCTTAGCCGAACAAGTCTCCTTTAACGATTCCAGCATTCAAGCCAGTTATGTGAAGTTTCCCTCCCCCGAAGGGTATGGAGAAGGGCGCGGTTATTTAGTGATGCCAACTTCCATGCTTATTCCCGGCAAAGAGGCGGGCGATCCTAAGACCTTGGACCCCACTAAAAAAGCCGCCGTGGTGTTAGTGGTACATGAAAACCGTGGCCTGAATCCCTATATCGAAGATGTGGCCCGCCGCTTAGCGGCCAAGGGCTATATCGCCTTCGCCCCCGATGCCCTTTATAGCCTCGGCGGTTATCCCGGTAATGACGATGCGGGCCGCGCCATGCAAGCCAGCCTCGACAGAGCCAAAATCGAGCAGGACTTTATCGCCGCCGCGCGCTTTCTCAAGGCGCATCCCCAGTGTAATGGCAAACTCGGCGCCGTCGGTTTTTGCTTTGGCGGCTATATAGTCAATATGCTCGCCGCCAGCATTCCAGACGAACTCGCGGCTGGCGTGCCTTTTTATGGCACTCCAGCGGCAACAGAGCTACGCAGCCGAGTCACAGGCCCGCTGATGTTGCAATTTGCCGCGTTAGATCAACGGATTAACGACACTTGGGCCGAGTACGAAACCCAATTAAAGGCTAACAAGGCCGAGTATATTGCCTACCTCTACCCCAATGTGAATCATGGTTTCCATAACGATTCCACCGCTCGCTATGATGAGCCAACCGCCGAGCTTGCATGGGCAAGAACCTTGGATTTCTTTGGGAAATACCTACAAGGTTAGGGGTTGCCGAATTGCAAAAGGGCATTTTGTGATGCGGGGGCACATTTGCTGCGGCCTTTCGGCCGAGATAAATCAAAGTCGTGGGGCTTCACCCCACACCCGATGATATTGCTGGTTCGCTTGGTATCGCGAACTGGCAATTGTGTCGCTGCAAAGTAACTTTGTAACTCATTGCCTGCCGCAGGCTTTTGCACTCTCTTGTATTATCACTGCCCAGTGACACGTCGTGCTTATGCTTTAAAAAGAGTTTCCTTGTAGACTCTACTAAAAAATGCTTTATAAGGTCACTGGTGCAACAATGCTACTGCTGGCGTTCCCATTGACGATCGAATGTTAGTTTGATGATTACCTATATCGAATTGAATTAAACATTTAATTTACATTCAGTTAGTTGACCGTGGTCAATAAACCGAAAAATCAGAGTGTTATATTTGTTATAACCATCGTGAGAGGATATCTTCGAGCCGACTAAACAAGCATATACAAAGGTGATATATGAGCCTGCATCTGAAATTATCGTGGTTGTTTTTGGCATTATTAATTATGCCATCGGCTTTATTTATTACGGGTAACGCCACTGCGAAAGAGGCGTCCAATGCCCAACAACTAGAGGTGCCGTGCAAATGTCTTTGGGATAAAAATCGCAAATTCAATCCTGATAAAATTAACTATAAAGGCAATATTTGGCGATGCAGTGTGTATTTAGAGAACGGAGCTTGCAATAAAGTGGAGCTTATTGGCCCCGCGGATACCGCTAATCCACTGAATCCGAGCTATGTCTATAGCCTTATGACCGCCGTGCGAAAAGGGGAAACACGCATGGCTGATTTGTCAAATGCCGAGCGCAAAGCAGTGCTGGAAGCACATCTATCTGCGAGTAACTATCCTCATCAAACAGCGAATATGTCTTGCAATGAGGTAAAGTCGCGAGCTGCAAGTGCTAAGGCAAAGTTACTCGAGATGGTGACGGGATTGAAGACCTGTCTTCAAGGGGAATTGAGACAAGATTGCGACAATTTTTATCAGGACCAAAGACCACTGTGGGAGGCCTATACTGCTGAGCGTACAGAGCAGTTTTTCCATTGCGAGTAGTGCGTAAGTTTCAACCCACAACCCTATGATGTTGCTGGTTCGCTAGATATGGCGAATTAGCAATATCATAGCTTCAAAGCAAAAGTATGCCCTATTGCCAGCCGCAAGCTTTTGCATTCTCTTATATTAGTTCCCCCCTTTGATACGCCGTGCAAATATTCACTTTTAGAAGGTCATAGGTGCAGCAGTGCCACTTCTGGTATGCCCATTGGGTTTGCAGTTGTGGGCTTGACATAAAAGCTATGTGCCAAGATTAGTCATTACTTAACTATTTAATTTGTAATGTGAAAGTGGTAGACAGATATTAAACAGAACGTTATCTTAGGTTTTTAACAAGGATGAAACTTAATCGTGACCTCGGTTCAGTTCACTTGCATCAGGAAGATGTATCTTTATTTCGCTAGAAACGCCTCCTGAACAATCCAGCCCTTACCATGATTGGCTAATGACCGTTAGCCAAGTGCGGTAGCTATGGAAAGCTTTGTCGAACGACAAAGTTAAAACGTTTTGATAGTGCTGGTTTGCTCGGCGCTGCTAATTAGCAATGTTATCTCTGCCGATTATCTGTGTAGCTAATTGCCTGCCGCAGGCTTTCGCACTGTTACACCAGTGACACGCCGTGCATACGTCCCTGTAGGCTCTACTAAAACATCCATGTTTTAGAAGGTCACTGGTGCAACAATGCCAATTCGGGTGTATCCCGTAGTATTTATGTTTTCTGATAAAAAGAGCTGTTCAGAATAGAAATGGATTTTGGAATGAAATCAGTTTTACAAATTACCTTAGGGATCTTGCTAGCGAGCTTGGTTACTTTGTTAGTGCGAATTGGCTATCTAAGCTATGTCGAATATCGGGTTAAGCAAGAAATAAACGAAATCGCGCTACAGCAACAACAGCGAGAAAAAGCTCATCAACAAGCTGCAAAAGAGCGTCAGCTTGCTGAATACCAACAGCAACAAATTGTAATACAACAGGTTGCGGAACAACGACGAATAGCACAACAAAATGAAGCCGCACGCGTACGTAAAGCCGAAGCATGGCGTAAATACTATATCGTCCCCGAAGACTGCAAAAACTATAAGTCAGATGAGCATATGGTTAACTGCCTAAACCATAAAGCAGATGCCAAAGCAGAATTTGATAAAATATACGATTTAGAACAATCATGACCTTAGTAAGATTTTATATTAAGTTTATGGTAAATGATAATTTCTATTTTTATTTATGAAACTAATTTCTAAACTTTTATACTATGTTTAGTAAGGAATTTAAATGCTAGACTTTGACCGCATAAAAACATCAATGATTGTATTTGCTCTTGAAAAAGAATTAGGAAATTTAGTTCTGAGTAATGATTCTTCATTAATTGATTCTTCAGCTATTGATACTATTTCTGAGCGTGAAGAGTCCAAGAAGAGAAATAAGGTATTAGATGCCAAAATGTTAGTTAAGGCTAGTTACTTTGGAGAGCTTTTTGATTTTGCTATAAGTGTAAGCAAAGATAAATCTGTTCATGATTATTTAATAGAGTTAAAAAGTTTTTGTTTTGCAAATGATATTTTTGAAATACGTAATGCTGTTAGTCATTCTACAAAGGACTTTCATGTCAATTATTGGTATAGAGCCGCAGCGATTGCAACTCATCCTACAATAGAGAAGTTAAACTTTGAAATGTTACAAGAGGCTCTGTATTGCGCTGAAAATAATGAGTTAAAAGAGCCGCCAGAGGAGTGGTTGGAAAAGATTTGTTGGTCAATACCTAATAATCTACCTGAACAGTTTGAACATTCGATTACATCTCTTATTGGAAGAAGTAAAGAAAGTGAATTGTTAAAGGCAAAGATTAGATCTCCAAGGGCCGATTTTATCTCAATTATTGCCCCAGGAGGAATTGGAAAAACTGCATTAGTTCTTGATGTTTTGCAAGATATTAGTTTAAGCCCAGACTTTTCTGATGTAGTTGATGGAATATGTTTTGTCACATTGAAAAGAGTAAGTCTGACAGCCGATGGACTTGTATGTTTTGATGCAATTAAAACAATATCTGAAATCGAAAAGGAAATTGAAGATTACTTTATTGAGTATCATGGTGATGAATCTATTGTTTTTGAGGGTGTAAAAGAAAAATATAATGAAATGAAATTGATATTGTGCATTGATAACTTAGAAACTTTGCTAGTTGAAAGTCCTGAAACCTTTCAGCCATTTATTGATGGTTTACCACGAAATTGGAAAGTAATAGTAACAAGTAGAGTTACTGTTTATGATTCATCAAATATGCCTCTACCTGGTTTGACAGATGGGTTATGCTTTAATTTGGCTAGAGAGTACATGCTCAAGAGAGGGATAACACACAGCCATAAAGATGATATTAATACTTTAGTGAAAAATTCAAACAACAATCCATTGGCAATAAGATTGTCTATAGATTTGATTGGCAAGGGGTACTCAGTCCCAGATTCTATTTCACATACTAAAAGTGAAATTGTAAAATTTTCATATGATAATTTAATTGATAAGTTGTCACATGATTCGATAAGGATTTTAGAGTCTCTACTTGCTGGAGGGGCTTTATCTAGGAGGGATTTATCTAGCTTTCTTGAGTTGACTTCTGATGAATTGGCTGAATCAATTAAAGAATTAACTGCAACAACATTAATTTATAAAAGTAAATCTGATGAGGTATATAGTTTAAGTGACTCCATCCGAGAGTTATTGGTTCTAAATCCAAGGAATTTAGAGGTTAGGACGCAGTTGAATGAAAAAGTAAGACGTCGAAATATGGAGATTTCTCAAATAAGTAAAGAGCAGGAAGGGCTTAATATTGATAGGTTTGATGCTAATTATATACCAGATGATATCAGTCCTGAGTTAAAAATAGTCTCTAAAAAAGTTAACTCGTTATGTGCGAGTAAGAATATTTCAATAGAAAATGCTGCAGATATATTTAGCTCGCTTGATCGTTTTAATGAAATTGATAAAAATGCATTTTTCTTCTTCCAGCGTGGTCGTGTTTTTCAAATGGTTAGTGATTACCCCGGTGCGGTAAAAGCATATGAACGTTCAATCGTATTGTTCAAAAACCCAGTAGTTATGCTGCAGTTGGCTAAATTATATGGTTCTCAAAATGAGACGCCGAATGCATTGAAGTTATATGAGCAGTTAATTGAAGGTCGTTATGCTGAACTAGAAATCTCTTCAGCAAGATTTTCAAATGATGTTATATATGGGTATTTTATTTCTTTGCTATACTTAGGAGAGTATGAAGTTATTTTTGATAGGACTGAAGATATTGGTTCTCACAGGTATCGAGAGATGTTACTTCTTTTTCGTGCTGCAGCATTTAAGCGTAGTGTTGAGAATAAAGTTCATTTGGGAGGTGATGATTGTAAACAAAAGCTAACTAAAAGTATGGAGATTTTTTCCATTATTTTTAGAGAGTATGGTTATAAAAATAAGTCTTGTGTTGAATTCCGTAAACTTACAAGCGAACTTGCACAGTATTGCTTTTATAATTACTTTAAAGATTCTAAATTTGCGTCAAGTGTTACTAAATTTGTATCAGCCCATGCTCATCAAGTTATGACACAAATGGTTGCAGATTCAGATTTTTGTTATAAATTTAAGAGTGTAATTGGAACGTTGTATCGTCTTAAAATTGATGGTAATTTTTTTGATAGTGATTATTGGCATGAGTTATTAGATTGCTTTGTGAATGATAGTAAAGCCGTAAACAATGGATTTACAGTTGTTAAAGTTAGTTCAATACATGCTAGAGATTCTAGGAATTTTGTAATTTGTGTTGATAAAAATTCGGAAACATATTTAGTTCATAAAAAAACGTTAACTTCTGGAGCGTCAAGATGTTGGGAGCAAATTGATACCGGATTTCCATTGTGTATAAAACATCGACCAGATTTGAATGACTCGAGTAAAAAAATTGTTTACCAAACAGCATTGTTTTCTATTTAGTTTTGAAGTTTTTATTCGATAAAATGTATTTTCATCTTCAATAGTGCGGTAGTCAACTTCAGCTATGTTTTGTTTTTGCCTTAAATATGGCGAGAGATATAATACGCATAACTCTTTCAATACTAAAACTGTACTCTAATGTATAGAATTTCACCTATACTCTTGCGAAATTACTGATCGCGTGAGCGACGCATGGATGCCGAGTTAGCTATCGGACTCTCTGTTTAACGTCATGAGGATGTACCATCGGAAGCGTTAGCGATTTTCGAATAAGCACGAAGCCTGTCTTTTATGTGGTTAATATTTTAATTAATTAGCTCACAAAATATATGCTGCAACTGATGGGTACACCAGATAGGGCACTGTTGCACCAGTGACCTTCTAAAACACGGATGTTTTAGTAGAGCCTACAGGGATGTATGCACGGCGTGTCACTGGGGTAACAGTGCGAAAGCCTGCGGCAGGCAATGAGTTGCACATTACCTTGCAGCGATATGGTTGCTAGTTCGCAATGGAAAACGAACCAGCAACGTAGGGTGTGGGGTGAAGCCCCACGACTTTGATTTAAAAATTCAAACGAAGTTTGAATCAGCTTTTCAAACCGCGTTAGCGTAAGCTCGATCCTGATTATTCAGGATCATAGTCAAGCACTGGCGCTAGCCACTTCTCCGTCTCTGCAACAGTCATCCCCTTACGCTTCGCGTAATCCTCCACCTGATCGCGACCAATATTGGTCACGCCGAAGTAGCGGGATTTTGGGTGGGCAAAGTACCAGCCGGATACTGCGGCGGTGGGGAACATGGCGTAACTTTCGGTAATGTTTAAGTCGATGGTTTCATTCGGCTTTAACAGTTCCCACAACAGGCCTTTTTCGGTGTGATCCGGGCAAGCGGGGTAACCCGGTGCGGGGCGAATGCCTTTGTATTTCTCACGAATTAAGGCTTCGTTATCGAGCTGCTCATCGGCGGCATAACCCCAGAATTCCTTACGCACGCGCTCGTGCATCCGCTCGGCAAAGGCTTCGGCTAAACGGTCGGCTAAACACTTGAGCATAATGGCATTGTAGTCATCGTGGTTGGCCTCAAAGCGGGCGATATGCTCATCGATACCATGGCCTGCGGTCACGGCAAAGCCACCCATATAGTCGGCAACGCCGCTGTCTTTGGGCGCCACAAAGTCGGCCAGACAGAAGTTATCGTTACCCACACGCTCAAGCTGCATCCGCAGGTGATGGGTGGTCATTTCGACTTCGGTGCGAGTCTCGTCGGTATAGAGCTCAATATCATCGAAGCCGACGGTATTGGCGGGGAATAGCCCAATCACGCCCTTGGCGGTAAGCCATTTTTCATCGATGATTTTTTTAAGCATCGCCTGACCATCGGCGAACAGTTTCTGCGCCTCAACCCCCACTACCTTGTCGGTTAAGATCTCAGGGTAATGGCCGTGCAGCTCCCACGCGCGGAAAAACGGCGTCCAGTCGATACGGTCGACTAAATCAGTTAATGGATAGTCTTCAAATACTTGGCGACCCAGCACATTGGGCTTGAACGGGGTGTAGTTTGCCCAGTCGTGCTGGCAGCGATTTTCGCGGGCGGCTTCCAGCGAGACAATTTCTTTACGCTTGGTTTGCGATAAACGCTTAACGCGCATCTCTTCGTATTCGGCGTAGGTCTCATCGATAGTGGCTTGGCGAGTTTCATTGCTGACTAGCTTACTGACCATAGGCACGGCGCGCGAGGCGTCGGCAATGTAAATCGCGCCATGGGGATAATGGGGCGCAATCTTCACCGCGGTATGGATTTTCGAGCAGGTGGCGCCGCCGATAATCGCTGGAATGGTGAGGCCTTCACGGTGGAAGGTTTTCACATTGTGCACCATCTCATCGAGGCTTGGGGTGATAAGCCCAGACATTCCGATAATGTCGATATTGTGCTCTTTCACGGCCTCGAGAATGCGCTCCACCGACACCATCACGCCTAAATCGAACACCTCAAAGCCGTTACAGGCGAGCACCACGCCGACAATATTCTTGCCGATATCGTGCACATCGCCCTTAACCGTGACCATCAAGATTCTGCCGTTAGATTGGCCTTCGATTTTTTCCTTTTCAATAAACGGATTGAGGTAGGCCACGGCCTTTTTCATCACCCGCGCCGACTTCACCACCTGTGGCAGGAACATTTTACCCGAGCCAAACAGATCGCCGACGATATTCATACCGTCCATCAATGGGCCTTCAATCACATCCAGCGGACGGGAGGCGAGCTGACGAGCCGCTTCAGTATCTTCGTCGATAAATTCGGTGATGCCTTTGACCAGTGCATGGGCGAGACGTTGATTAACTGGCCATGAGCGCCATTCTAAGTCTTCCTTCTTGGCGGCACTTGAGCCATCGCCACGGAATTTTTCAGCAATCTCAAGCAATTGTTCGGTATTGTTTGAGCCTTCAACTGGGCAAGGCAGGTTGAGCACGACGTTCTCGACCTTATCCTTAAGCTCGGGGTCGATATCATCGTAAATCGCTAACTGGCCCGCGTTGACGATACCCATGTCCATGCCGACTTTAATCGCGTGGTACAGGAACACCGCATGAATCGCCTCACGCACTGGGTTGTTACCGCGGAAGGAGAACGATACGTTCGACACACCGCCCGAAATCATCGCGTGGGGCAGGGTGGCCTTAATTTCTTTAATGGCATCAATAAAATCGACGGCATAGTTATCGTGCTCATCGATACCCGTGGCAATGGCGAAGATATTCGGGTCGAAGATAATGTCTTCGGGCGGAAAGCCGACCTTATCGACCAGCACGCGGTAGGCGCGGGTACAGATCTCGACTTTACGCGCCTTAGTGTCGGCCTGACCTTGCTCGTCGAACGCCATAATAATCGCCGCGGCGCCGTAGCGTTTCACTAGGGTTGCCTGCTCGATAAACTTCTCTTCGCCTTCCTTCAAGGAGATAGAGTTGACGATTCCCTTGCCTTGAATACATTTGAGGCCTGCTTCAATCACTTCCCACTTAGAGGAGTCGATCATAATCGGCACACGGCTGATATCCGGCTCAGAGGCGATAAGATTTAAAAACTTATGCATCACCTCCACACCATCGAGCATGCCTTCGTCCATGTTGATGTCGATGATCTGCGCGCCGCTTTCTACCTGTTCACGGGCGACATCGAGCGCCTGTTCGAACTTGCCTTCTTTGATCAGCTTTAAAAACTTAGCTGAGCCGGTGACGTTGGTACGTTCACCCACGTTCACAAATAGGGTTTGGGCATCGATAGTGAGCGGTTCCAAACCGGATAAACGGCAGGCGACGGGGATCTCGGGTAATACCCGTGGCGCAAACGGCTCCACGGCTTCGCGAATGACCTTAATATGCTCGGGCGTGCTACCACAGCAGCCGCCGATAATGTTGAGCATGCCTTCACGGGCCCATTCTTGGATAACGCTCGCCATATCTTCTGGGGTTTCATCGTAACCGCCAAACTCGTTTGGCAGACCCGCGTTAGGGTGCGCCGAGACATAACATTCGGCGATGCGTGACAGTTCTTCGACGTAGGGGCGCAGCTCCTTAGGGCCGAGGGCGCAGTTAAGGCCGATGGATAAGGGCTTGATATGGCGAAGGGAGTTATAAAAGGCTTCGGTGGTTTGTCCGGTCAGGGTTCGGCCCGAGGCATCGGTAATAGTGCCTGAGATCATCACGGGCAAACGTGCTGGCGAATTTGGCCCAAAGAGTTCATCGAACACGGTTTCGATGGCAAATAAGGCGGCCTTAGCGTTTAAGGTATCGAAGATGGTCTCGACCATAATGATATCGGCGCCACCCTCAATTAAGGCGCGGGTCGATTCGCAGTAAGCGGTCACTAACTCATCGAAGTGGATATTGCGATATCCGGGATCGTTAACATCGGGACTGATAGAGCAAGTACGGTTAGTGGGCCCTAACACACCGGCAACATAACGGGGTTTCCCCGTGGCCTTTTCGATTTCATCACAGGCCTCACGGGCGAGGCGCGCACCTTCACGGTTAATTTCGGCGGACAGCGACTGCATGTCGTAGTCGGCCATGGCGATAGTGGTGGCGTTAAAGGTGTTGGTTTCAATAATATCGGCACCGGCTAATAGGTAGTCGGTGTGAATTTGTTTGATGATGTGCGGCTGCGTGAGTACTAAAAGATCGTTATTGCCCTTAACGTCGGTATGCCAATCCTTGAAACGCTCGCCACGGTAATCGGCTTCTTCCAGCTTGTAGCCTTGGATCATAGTGCCCATGGCGCCGTCTAAAATCAGAATGCGCTTTGACAACTGGTTGCGAATGTCTGCCAGTGTTTGGCTGGCTCGATGGAGAGATATCGCCATAAAATGATTACCTTTACTACAGCTAAGTTGAGTCCAAAGTACGCAATCGGGTGACAAATTGCATTTAATTATTGAATGTCGTTCGTTATGTTTTGGACATTTATACGTATAGACGTCCATAATACGCGACATCGGATTGTCAGGGCAAGGCTAAAGTTGGTATAGCATAGGCGAGATAACCCAGATAAAAACGATAAAAGGAAAGATCAGATGAAGCAGCTCAGGTTATTACTGTTACGCCATGGAGAATGCGAGGGCGGGGCGATTTTACGGGGCCGAGTGGATGTGCCACTGAGCGACAAAGGCTGGCGGCAGATGTCGGCGGCGGTGGAGGCGCAGGCGACTGTGTGCCACGGCATTTATAGCTCGACCTCAAGGCGCTGCGCCGAGTTTGCCAAGGCCTTTGCGGCTGAGCTGCATTCGAGTGCGTCCGTGGGTAGGAGTTTAGATGCGCCCGCGCCTTTGCCGCTGAAGGTCAACCTGCTGGAGGAGTTACAGGAAATAGCCTTCGGCGATTGGGATGGTTGCCTGCTTGATGACTTATATCAACGCGATGGCGAGCGGATGGCGGCCTATTGGCAGAATCCCTGGGAGGTGACGCCGCCCAATGGTGAAGCCATGGCAAGTTTCGAAGCCCGTATCGATGGTGCGATAGCACAGATCCTCGATAAAGAGTTTGCCCTGCTGGCGATGGATGATGAACAGGCCCACGGGGAGTTTAATGCCAATGCACCCGCGGCCAATATCTGGGTGGTGACCCACGGCGGGGTTATTCGCCACTTGATGTCAAGGGCGCTTGGGGCGGTGAAAACCTTAGGTTTTTACAGTCAGCTAGCCTTACCCGTGGCGGCGGTGGTAACGATTAATGTCCTCGAGGATGAGCAAGGTAAAAGATACTGGCGGTTGGACTGGCCCTCGGGCCACTGTGAGTAGCTTGAACGCATCTGCCATGGGTATGATGAAAATTTTCTGATTTAAACAGCATTGCCTAATGAGCAAGATATAGGATAATGCTTTTCCCTGACGTTTGAGCCAGATAACGAACCCAGTACGTTAAGTTCAAAGGTCGCAGAAATAGGTGTTAGGAATTTTGTGCGATTGAGTACTATTGCTTAAAGGCAACAGTATTTAAGCGCGCCGGATAACCCAAACATAATAGGGAATCGGGGAGCTGCCCGTCAGTAGCCCGAACTGTACCCGCAACTGTGAGTAGTCGAAGCGTTTTGCTTCTTACCTACGAGTCAGGATACCTGCCTATTTCTGTTTTCGCTGCGTGCAGCCTTAGTTCTCGAGCGGGTAACTCGAGGGAGCAGAAGATGATATTAATGAGTTTCGCCCTGTTGGCCCAAGCGGCGGCAGGCACAAATAACACCAATCAATATCCATGTGGGAGCAATCGTTAGTGATGCCTTCCACATCGAGTCTTGCGCCCTTAGCGCCCGCTGCGACTTCCGCTAATATGGCACTTCAAGTGAGCCAATTGAGCTGGGCGATTGAGGGAAAAACCATTCTCTCGGAGATAAGCTTTGCCCTGCAGAAGGGGGAAATGCTCGGGCTGATTGGCCCCAATGGCGCGGGTAAATCCAGTTTGCTGCGCTGTTTATACCGCTTTATTCGCCCTGCTAAAGGGCATATCAGCCTGTTTTCGCAGGACATTAGCGAGCTGTCGCCCAAGGCGTTTGCCTGTAAAGTGGCGGTGGTGCAGCAGGATACGCCGCAATATTTCGATATGACCACAGAGCAATTGGTTGCCATGGGACTCACGCCCCATAAGGGGATGTTTGATAGCCATTCCAGCGAAGACAGTGACAAGATTGCCAAGGCGCTGGACAAGGTCGGCCTGAGCCATAAAGTGCATCAGCAATACGATCGATTATCGGGCGGTGAGAAACAGCGCGCCCTGATCGCCCGCGCCATAGTGCAGCAGCCGCAGTTATTGATTTTAGATGAGCCGACAAACCACCTCGATATCCGCTATCAAATTCAAATCTTAGAGCTAGTGCGAAGCCTTGGGATCAGTGTGGTTACCTCTATTCACGATCTCAACTTGGCCAGCGCCCTGTGTGATAGCTTACTGCTGCTGGACAAGGGGCAGGTGAGTGCCATGGGCACGCCGACTGAGGTCTTAACCGAAGAACGTATCGCCGAAGTGTTTGGGGTTTGCGCCCAAGTCATGCCCCATCCACAGCATGGTAACCCCTTGATTAATTACTTTTATGGTTATCAAAAGCCTAAGAGCGATACTGCGGACGCGGCGAGTGACTCCCATGCAGTTTCGGCTCAAGCGTTACCTCCTATGGCCTGCACCTGTCATACCTCCGGGGCACCAAGCGCGGCCTTGCACAAGCATAGCGTTGAACCCACGCCATGATAGACACTCTCAAATTGGTGACCATGAATTTTTTTAGCCACATTTTTACGCCGCTCACCCGCCAGCAATGGCTGATTTTAGGCTTGGCGGGCTTTGCCCTGCTCACCCCCATCGCTGCCGCGAGTTTTGGCGCGGCAAACATTAGCTTTTTAGATGTGCTGCATGTGTTTATCAATAAATTCAATCACCTTTTTGCCAGTGATGTCGAAGTCAGCACGGCCAGCATGACCGAACGGATTGTGATGGAGCTGCGACTGCCACGGATTTTACTCGCCTTTGTGGCGGGGGCTGGGCTGTCCTTGGCGGGGAGCGTGCTGCAAACCGTGACCCGTAACCCCCTTGCCGATCCTTATCTGTTCGGCATTAGCTCTGGCGCTTCGTTTGGTGCCGTGGTCATGCTGACGCTATTCACAGGTTCTGGCCTGTTTGGCAATGCGGGCGCAATAGCCAGTTCGGGGATTTTTAGCGGTTCGGGCAGCTTTGCGGGGCTGCTCTGGTTGAGCTTGCCCTTCGGCGCCTTTATTGGTGCCAGTCTGTCGGTGTTAATCGTGCTGGCGTTAGCTGGGTTAGGCCTTAAGAGCCAGGTAGAGCGGATGTTGCTCTCTGGCGTGGCAACCTCCTTTATGTTTGGCGCGTTAACCAGTTTACTGCTGTACTTTGCCAGCCCGCAGGCTACCGCATCGGTATTGTTTTGGAGTCTAGGCAGTTTTGCTAAGGCCAGTTGGTCGCTGTTGGTGCTGCCGTCCTTAGTGGTGCTGGTGAGCTTTTTGATTATTCTCGGTTGGAAGCGCCAAATCATGGCGTTGCAGGCGGGGGATGAAACGGCCCACACCTTAGGGGTGAATGTGCCTAAGCTGCGTCTCAATATGCTGCTGCTCTGCTCGCTTATCACCGCCATTTTAGTGGCGACCTGTGGCGGCATTGGTTTTGTCGGCTTGATGATCCCGCACACAGTACGTTTGTTATTCCCCGGTCGTCAGCCCATCTTATTGACGGCGCTAGTGGGCGGCCTGTTTATGGTGTGGATTGATGTGCTCGCCCGATGTTTGCTTGGCAATCAGGAATTACCCGTAGGGATTATCACCGCCGCGATTGGTAGCTTCTTCTTTTTGCTGATTTTACGTCGGCGCAAGCTATCGAACTAGTTGTTTGCATGCTGATGTTGATAAGCAATTGTTCGATAAGTGATTGTTGAAAGAGAAATTGCCCAACTCGGATGAGCCAAATTCGTACTTAGTGCGTATAGCAAATCGCTGCCGAATGCGTCGTAGTGGTTGTTCTAGAATGTAGTGGCGAACGCATCCTTGCGAACAAATCGTTGCGAACAAATTGTTGCGAACGAATCGTTGTAAATGAATAGTCGCGAGCGTATTAGCCAATAAGTTATGAGTAGCGGCTCCACTTAGGGAGCCTAAATTGCCACTGGAGCGTGAATGTCTCAATCTGCCCTGTTATTTCAAATCGAGCCTGCGAGTCGAGCGCAGGATCAGTTTATTCAACAAAAGATCGATCTGAAGACTAAGCCGCCGGGCGCTTTGGGGTTGTTAGAACCTTTGGCGCTGCAAATTGCCCGCATTCAAGGGCCGCAGCAATTACAGATAGTTAACCCAACCATGTTAGTGTTTGCTGGGGATCATGGGATTGCCGCCGAAGGCGTGTCGATAGCCCCGAGCGAAGTCACGCGGCAAATGGTGCAAAATTTTGCCCATGGCGGCGCAGCTATCAATGTGTTTTGTCGCCAATTAGGCTTCAATCTCGAAGTGATTGATTGCGGTATTTTAACCCCGGTTGAGGGGGGCGAAGGCATTATCGACCAACGCCTTGGTGCGGGCACTGGCGCAATTCATTTAGAGCCAGCGATGAGTTTAGCCTGTGTGGACAAGGGCTTTGCCATGGCGCAGGCGTTGATCGAGCGCCACCATCAAACGGGTTGTAACTTGGTCGCCTTTGGCGAGATGGGGATAGGTAACACCTCTTCCGCTGCGGCGATTATGGCGGCCATCATGCAACTCGATGTGGCCGACTGTGTTGGCCGAGGCACGGGGATCAGTAGCGAAACCTTAGAGCGTAAACAGATGCTTATCGAACTCGCACTGCTGTTACATCAAAGTGCGATGACAGGGCCTAAGCAAGTGCTGGCCTGTTTGGGCGGCTTTGAAATTGTGCAGATGACGGGGGCCATGCTCGCCGCCGCCGAGCGTAAGATGCTGGTCGTGGTGGATGGTTTTATTGCAACCGCAGCGGCTTTGGTTGCCGTGAGTATCAATGCCCATGTGCGGGATTATTTGATTTTTGCCCACCGCTCCGAGGAGCAAGGTCATCAGCGGATGTTGGAACATTTAAAGGCTAAACCTTTGTTATCTTTAGGGCTGAGATTAGGCGAAGGCACGGGCGCTGCCTTGGCATTGCCGTTAATTCAAGCCGCAGTAAATTTTTACAATCAAATGGCGAGTTTTAGTGATGCTGGGATTGAGGCTGTTGTATGATGTGCCCTGCTAAGTGTCTTATTTAAAATAATAACTTTTAGCTAACCGTTTTAATCTTAAACCTTGCAGCAAGTGTTAATTCACTAAGGATGCTTTATGTCAGAACGCGAAAGCTGGCACAAAGAGATAGATTTGTTTTTAGTGGCTATGGGCTATTTTACCCGCATTCCTATGCCCAAATGGGTTGAGGTCGATGCCGACAAGCTCAATAAAGCCAGCCGTTACTTTGGGTTAGTGGGCCTGCTGGTGGGGCTACTCAGTGCCATCGTGTTTTGGCTTACCCAAAACTGGTTGCCCGCCGGCGTGTCCGTACTGCTGTCGATGGTCACAGGTGTGCTGCTCACGGGCGGTTTTCACGAGGACGGTTTAGCCGATACCTTCGATGGTTTCGGTGGCGGTTGGACGGCGGAAGACAAGCTGCGGATCATGAAAGACTCTCGCCTAGGGAGCTACGGCGCCTTGGCTTTGATGCTTGTGCTGATGCTCAAGTGGCAATTATTAGTGGAACTCGCGCTTTATGATCCTGTGGTTGCTGGCTCGGCGATGATAGTCGCCCACACAGTGAGCCGCGTCGTTGCCGCCAGCCTTATCTTTACCGAGAAATATGTGCGCGATGATGAATCCAGTAAATCCAAGCCGTTAGCGCAGCATCAAGGTATTAATGAACTGTTTATTTTGATCGCCAGCGGTGTGTTAGTGCTGTTAGTGCTTAAGGGCATTGCCGCGTTGTCGTTGTTACTGGTGATGATAGGCCTACGTCGTTTGATTGTGGTGATCTTTAGACGCCAAATCGGTGGCTACACGGGGGATACCTTAGGCGCAGCGCAGCAGATCTGCGAAATCGTCTGTTACTTCGTGCTGCTCGTTGTGGGTAGCATACTGTGATCCATTTAGTGCTAGGCGGCGCGCGTAGCGGTAAGAGCCGCTACGGCGAAGCCTTAGTGCGCCAGTATACCGCCCTCGGATTCGATGCCTGCTATTTGGCGACTGCACAGGCGCTCGATGCCGAAATGAGCCGTCGCATTCGTTTACATCAGGATGGACGTGCCAAGGATGATATCGACTGGCAACTCGTCGAAGAACCCCTGGCATTAACCGCCAAGCTCAAACAATTAGCCAAACCCGGCCGAGTGATTCTGGTAGATTGTTTAACGCTTTGGCTCACCAATCAATTACTTGCACAGAGCCCCGAGGCCGAGCCCGCTTCAACGGAATCGGACTTTGCCTTGGATTTTGCCCGCTCTCGCCATGAGCCTTTAGAACACTGGCGGCAACAACGCGCCGATTTTATCCAGACCTTAAGCACCCTTGAGGGCGTGGTGATTTTAATCAGCAATGAGGTCGGCTCTGGCATTGTGCCCTTGGGCGAATTGAGTCGTCAGTTTGTCGATGAAGCGGGTTGGTTAAATCAGGCCGTTGCCGAGGTGGCGGATAATGTGACCTTAGTGGTGGCGGGTCTGCCACTGGTGCTTAAATCCAGCTAAGACAAACTGTTATCGACGCATTCTTAGTGAGGGAGCGAACCGTTTCCCCGTTAGTTTATTTTCCTCTGTTGAGTGATGTTCTTGCCCATGAATTCAAATAACGCCTCCAACTCCACTTCGGCCTTGTCGCAAAACCAGTTTCAAGGTGTTGCAAGTCAAAGCGAAGCTCAGCATTCAGGTGCAAAAGTGCTTATGGTGCAGGGGACAACCTCGGATGCGGGCAAAAGTACGCTGGTGGCGGGGATTTGTCGATTACTCGCTAGGCAGGGCGTGAAGGTCGCGCCTTTTAAACCGCAGAATATGGCGCTCAATAGCGCAGTGACCATTGATGGTGGTGAGATTGGCCGCGCGCAGGCACTGCAAGCCGCAGCCTGTTTTCTCGCGCCGCACACGGATTTTAATCCCATCCTGCTTAAGCCAAGTTCGGACACGGGCGCGCAGATCATCGTCCACGGCAAAGCCTTAACCACCCTAGAGGCCTCGGCCTTTTTCGGTGAAAAATCTAAGGATTATAAAGCCATGGCGTTAAATGCCGTGCTGGAATCCTTTGCGCGTTTAGGCCAGCAATACCAAACGATTGTGGTTGAAGGGGCGGGAAGCCCAGCGGAAATCAATCTGCGTGAAGGGGATATCGCCAATATGGGCTTTGCCGAGGCGGTCGACTGCCCGGTGATCATCATTGCCGACATCGATAAAGGCGGGGTATTTGCCCATTTGGTTGGCACCTTGGCGCTGCTGTCGCCCTCCGAGCAGGCTAGGGTAAAAGGCTTTGTGATCAATCGCTTTCGTGGCGATATCAGCCTGTTGCAGTCTGGTCTCGATTGGCTCGAGAATCATACGCAAAAGCCCGTGTTGGGGGTGTTACCCTATTTGCATGATTTGCATTTAGACGCCGAGGATGCACTTATAGAGTCGCCCACTAAGCAGACCAAAAGCCGTTTTAAGGTGCGGGTATTAGTGTATCCCCGCACCAGTAATCACACGGATTTTGACCCACTTAGGCTGCACCCCGATATCGATTTTGATTATGTGTCGCTCCAGACTCAGGCTTTGGCACAGACTCCGGAGATTGCCGCCGATCTGCTGATTTTACCCGGCAGTAAGAATGTTCGAGCGGACTTGGCTTTTTTGCGCGAGCAGGGTTGGGATAAGCAGATTGCTAAGCATTTGCGCTACGGCGGTAAGCTGCTGGGGATTTGCGGCGGCTATCAAATGTTGGGTGAACGCATTGCCGATCCCATGGGGATCGAAGACACACTTGGCGTGAGCCTAGGGCTGGGATATTTACCCATTGCCACCGAATTTAAGGCTGAAAAACAGCTACGTAGGGTCACAGGCCATTTAGCGCTGCTAGGGCAACAAGTGGAGGTGAAGGGCTATGAGATCCACTGCGGTGAGTCCCAATATCTTGCTCCCCATTACTTTGAACACCAATGTCTTGATCTCAGCGCTGCGGTAAAGTCTGCCTCACTATGGTTGAAAGCTGAGAATAGCCAGCAGGTTAACCCCTTTGCCGATGGCTGTTTAAGTGACGACGGGCAAGTGCTCGGCAGCTATTTACATGGGCTATTCGACAGCCCTGAGGCCTGCCAGCTCGTCCTTCATTGGGCTGGGCTGGAGAATGCTCAAACGATTGATATCAATGAAATTCGCGAACAACAGCTGGACCGTTTGGCCTATGTATTAGCCGAGCACCTCGATATGCAAAAACTCGCGTCCATTATAAATGCATAAGTGTTAGCAGTAGGATAAACAGAAGATCATGACAGCAGAGAACGAAAAACAGCTCGATACCGAACAAGCTCAAATCAAAGCCGAACGCCATAAGGCGCGCCAGCAAAAAGTGAAGGCAGGTGTGGACGCTAAAATTGCCGCCGCCCAAGAAGAAAAAGGCATTCTGCTGGTGCTGACCGGCAATGGCAAAGGCAAGTCGACCTCTGGTTTTGGTACGGTTGCCCGCGCGGTGGGGCACGGTAAAAAAGCCGCGGTAGTGCAATTTATCAAGGGCACATGGGAATGCGGTGAGCGTAATCTGCTTGAAGGTGCGGGCGTGGCCTTTCATGTGATGGGCACCGGATTTACCTGGGAAACCCAAGACAGAGAAAAGGACACTGCCGCCGCTCTGGTCGCTTGGGAAGCCGCCGAAGCCTTACTCCAAGACGAGAGCATTGATTGCCTAATGCTCGATGAGCTGACCTATATGGTGAGTTACCATTACCTCGATGTGGAGCGGGTGCTCACGGCGCTGAAAAACCGTCCGCCGATGCAGCATGTGATTATCACTGGCCGCGCTTGCCACCGCGCGATTATCGAACTGGCGGATACGGTTAGCGAAGTGCAGCCGATTAAACATGCCTTCGAAGCAGGCATTAAAGCGCAGCCGGGATTCGACTATTAAACAGCGCGGCTTAGGCGGATTGGTTACACCGCGATCCGCCCTTTAAACCCCATTAGGGCTGTTGTTCCTCGGTAAAATCCGTTAGCGTTTTATCTTTAGCCGTTAGCGTGAGTAGCATGGGTAACTCAAGGATGATGCGATGAATAAACGTATTGTGATTTGTGCAGACGGAACTTGGAATCGGCCAGAGAAAGACCTTAAGGTGGATTTTCCCACTAATGTGCTGCGTCTGGCGCGGGCCATCAGCCCGATGGCGGCCGATGGAAAACCCCAGCAGGTGTTTTACGACTGGGGCGTTGGTTCTTATTACGATCAAGCCATTGGCGGCGCGACGGGGCGTGGACTACACAAAAATATCATGGATGGTTATCGCTATTTAGTGCAGAACTATTCCCCCGGTGATGAGATCTATCTTTTTGGCTTTAGCCGAGGCGCTTACACAGTGCGCTGTTTATGTGGCCTTATCAATAATTGCGGCATCCTCAAGCGTCCCGATGCGAGGCTTATTCAACAAGCCTTTGACCACTATAAAAAAAGCAGCGCGCCCTTTGCCCCAAGTGGCGATAAATCCGTCGAATTTAGACAACAGCACAGCCACGAATCGCGGGAGATTAAGTTTGTCGGCGTGTGGGATACGGTGGGCGCCATGGGGATCCCGATTTCGTTTCTCGGCTTGTTCGAAGATAAAGACGAGTTTTACGACACTAAGATTGGCCGTAATGTGCGGGTTGCCCGCCATGCCTTGGCAATAGACGAACACCGCAGCGACTTTGAACCTACGATTTGGCAAGTGCGCGACAATATGGATATGCAGCAGGTCTGGTTTGCCGGCGCCCATAGCAATATTGGCGGCAGCTATCTACCGGATAAGGATGGCTCGCTATTGTCGGATAATGCGCTCGCGTGGATGATGGCCGAGGCCGAGCGGTTTAATTTGAGCTTAGAGCCGCACCTAGCGGCGAGTTTGCATCCCAATCCTTTGGCGACTTTACACGACTCGCGCCGCAGTTTTTACCGAATTAAGCAATCCTATTTGCGCCCAATTGATCCTAACGTCGCGCCCGTGTTGCTGCACCGCTCGGTGAAAATCCGCTGGGAGCAAGACCCTAAATATCGGCCTAAGAATCTGCAGACCTACCTTGAGCAGTACGGCTGGCCAGAAGAATTCATCGATTAAATATAAGGAATATCATGTTAATGCGACGCTTTATTGCCCTCGGCCTAAGCTTGGCGCTGTTACCCATAACGGCGCTGGCCGAGCCTGCAAAACGTATTATTGCGCTTTCGCCCCATGCGGTTGAAATGCTCTATGCCATTGGCGCGGGGGAGTCGATTGTGGCCGCGACAGATTATGCGGATTATCCCGAAGCGGCGAAAAAAATCCCCAGTATCGGGGGGTATTATGGGATCCAGATTGAGCGGGTATTAGAGTTAAATCCCGATCTGATTGTGGTATGGGATACGGGTAATAAAGCTGAGGATATCAATCAACTCAAAAGCTTAGGTTTTAAACTCTATAGCAGTTCCCCAAAGATGCTTGAGGATGTTGCCAAAGAAATTGAGGAGTTAGGAGCGCTCACGGGGCGCACTGAGCAGGCGAGCCAAGTGGCGGCCGATTATCGCAGTGAGCTGCTGCAATTACGCAGTGAGAATGCCGCGAAATCCGAGCCAAAGGTGTTTTATCAGCTGTGGTCTACGCCGTTAATGACGGTCGCGAAAAACAGTTGGATCCAGCAGATTATCGGTGTGTGTCATGGCAAAAACGTTTTTTACGATGCCGCGAGTGATTACCCGCAGGTGAGTTTAGAGAATGTGTTAATGACCTTGCCCGAGGTGATTTTACAGAGCGAAGAGGAAGGCAATGTCAAAGGGGTTGATTGGAGCAAATGGACCGAAATCCCCGCGGTTAAAAACCAGCATATTTATCAATTAAATGCCGATCTATTACACCGGGCAACACCAAGGGCGCTACTCGGTGTAAAGGCGGTCTGTGATGCTTTGGATAAAGCGCGTTAATCGCATATCACATATTATTCAATTTAATGCAATGTACTGTTTTATTGATATTTATCATCAAAATAATAAGGAAGTTCCATGCATACATTACTGACTTGTTTGTTTATCGCTATGTTATTGCCTTACTTAGCCAAAGGGCCCGTCGCATGGGCAATGGCTAAAGCGGGCGGTTATGATAATCAACATCCGCGTACTCAACAGGCGCAATTAACCGGATTTGGTGCGCGGGCACTCGCTGGGCATCAAAACGCCTTCGAATCTCTACTGATTTTTGGTTTAGCCGTAGTGACAGTTATCGCCACGGGCAAAGTCACTGCGACTGCTGAGTGGTTAGCGGTTGTGCATATCGTTGCGCGGGTGGCGTATCAGATCTTGTATCTGCTGAACAAAGGCACGTTGCGTTCATTGTCTTGGTTTGTGGCGATTTTCAGCGCCTTTGGAGTCTTCTTCCAAGCGTTTTAACGGCCTGAGGTTGGTTAACAGTGATGTGAGTCTCTCAGACCGAAGGAGCTGAGATGAGAGTAGTGGATGCTGAGAATCGAGCCTGGTTTTTGTTTGAACATAAGGGCGAACTTTATCTGGATGCTAACTGCAGTATGAGTGCATTTGGTTATCACTATTTGATCCAATTAAAAGAAGTGGAATCGGCGCGCTATCGTGATATGGGGCGAGCATACTTAACACAACTCGCCTACGACATTCATTATTCGGTGCCGATTGCTGAAAACAGCCGCTCGATTTATCGAGGCAGAGATCAATCCAGAGAATTTGAACCCTTAACTCGTCGTGCTATCCAGCTATGGCGAGAAAGGCTTCCTCCGACAACTTAAGACTGCACTATAGCCTAGGCTTGACTTGCTGTGTCAAAAATCACAACTGATGAATTTATCGTCGATTTTCTGACATTAGTTAAGCGGAACATGATTTATTGTCACTTAAAAATCTATGTCAAATAATCGCTCATTTTTAATGGTTAACAGCCAATTTTGACGGCTAGAGGCTGGCTTTAGTCTCAAATAGCTAAATTGATGTAATTAAAGGTTTTTGTGTTTCTGTATCCTATTGAATAATGGTAGTAATTTGACAATTTCAAGCCATTAAATTGACAGTTTTCTTTATGAAAAACCTCAGTTATATTGCAGTTGTTGATACAATTGTTGAGGTTTGAAAACCATGTTACGTCTAATGACCTATGGCATTGTCGCCTTTGCATCTTGGTTTATTTATCAGGATGTTTCCGACCATTTTGGGATGGAGACCTTTGATAAGGTCTTGGTGGAGAATGTGCAACATAAGGTTGAGGCTCGAAAGGCAAAAGCAGCGGCGGAGCAATACGCACAGCAGCTTAAGCGTCAGGCCGCAGCCGACTGCCAAACGACAAACGCATGCACTCAATAACGGCGATGTATCATCTTTGTTCTTGCTGCGCATAAGTAAGAAGCTGTTCGCCACAGTGTCATAGTAGAGGGGCAAATAATCCTATTTGCCCCTCTTGGGCTTATGAGCCCTAAACCAACTAAAGCAATCCTATTAGAGCAATTGTTTATTCACTGACTACTTTTGTGTGGCGCGGTAGTGGTCGAAGTTTTCGATATAGTCTTCGAGATTGGCGTCAATCATCTCTTTGTAGCGTTCGATATAGTAATCCATCATTTCCTGTTTTTTGGCCTGCATTTGTTCTTTGGATTCAAAGCTGGTGGAGCCAAACCAAGCGTTGTAGCGGGCGACGGCCCACATAAAGGAAGCGCTGACCTCACCGGTTTGGATCTCGGTGTTTTGGTTTTGCTGGTTCGCGAGCTTAATCATCTCGGTGGCACGTTCGTAAAAGGCTTGTTGGTTATCAGACATCAGCAATTCCTATTGTTGGGCAAAGTAAAGAGGGCGTTGAGTGCATCGCCCTTTAGGCTGTTATTAATAACCCTAAGGTATTTTGTGGTTGAGGGACAGTCGTGCGCTTCACAGAATCCGTTGATATCACACCAAAAGGTGGCGCCGAAATGAAATATGGGATAGGCGTAACATTTTTCACAGCTTTAGCGAGCGTCTTTGCCGCAGATGCTTGTTGTTACGCCAGTCAGCTTGATATGACCATTTAGCGCGCGCTCTAGTTAGCGGCAAAGCTCCACATCGCTTGGATAAGGCCATTAGCGACTTCAAAGACCACCATGACTTCAAAGGGCTCCTCGCGGATGCCGCTGATCCGTTCGTGATCGACCACCTTATTGCCGACCACCATACGATTGAGGATCTCGGCGTGCAGATGCGGCAAGTTAAAGCGTTCATTCTGATAGAAATCACTAAAGGCGGCCTTGCCTCGGATCACGGGCTCAGTGGCGGGTGGGCGGTAAATACAAACATCGTCGCTAAAGAGCGCGACAAAGCTTGCAAGATCGTGTTGGTTATAGGCGACTAATTGGGCTTGCACTAAGGCTTCGGCAGTTTGTTCTGCTATCTGGGACATTTGCTGGCTCAAGCTATCTTCCTTCAAAATAGGGGCTAAATCTGACAAGAGACGCTAGCCCGTTAAGGTTTACGAGAAAGGGCTTTCAAACGCAAAATGTCGTTATCTCAGCCTGCTTTCCCGCCATCGCGATTAATGATGAATTTATATTAAATTTTATTATTCCAATGACTTAAGCTGCGTTTGTCCCCAATGTGTGGCAAAGGGCATGGCTTCTTGTGGGGTTAAGGTAAACTCCAGCTCACAACCATCGCCACGGGGCATTTCCCAAAACTTAACCCCATTCGTCTCGAGGGTGAGCTGAAAATACCCAGAGCCGTCGGCTCTTGGGCATTCGGTATCTGGAACCGCATTAGCAAACAACCTTTCTTTAAGTGCAGGAGGGAGCTGATAACTCATGCTTTCTGGCAAGGTTTGCGAGGGTTTATCGGCAATAAACCACTGCCACGGATGGAAAGGTTTACCATCGGCGAGGGAGAAGCTAACAAACTCTTGGCTGATCCCATTGGCGCCAAAACCTGCCGCCCAGCGATATAAGCGCACGCTGAGCCAATGCTGATTAAGGAAAATCGGTTCTGCATAGGTTTCATCTGCCACAAAATGGCCCATTTGCGACAACATTCTGCGGCGAGTATCAAAGGTCTGTGCCAGCTGCGCATCATCGGTGAGCTTTTTCTCAAGCCACTGATTAATGGCGGGAATGCCTTTTTGTGGGCCGTTAAACTCGATACCGACTTCGGTGCCATAGGTCAATGGACGGTATTCAATGGTTTGAAAAGCTTGCCATTTTCCGCGGCTCAGTGAAGGTTTGGTTTCAAGCGGCAGATTGTAGGCATCGGCGCTGCAGTCATCTTGGTTATCCGGGCTGAGTTGGCGTTCAAGCTTTATGGGTAAGGATTTGCCTGAATTATCTTTAAACCAATGGCCGCTGAGTTGCTGCGCCGTAGCGCTATCGAACTGCCAGTTTCCAGTATTGTTTTCTTCTTTCCAAATACCGTTTTGCAGCTCGAGCTGTATTGGGGTTAGGTAGCGTTGATAGTAGTAACTGCCACTGCCGTATTGGTTAAAGCAGACCCTTACACTGCTTTTACCCAGCGTGCCTTGCCAGATTCCTGAGAGTTCATCGGCGGCAAAAGTGCTTAAAGGCAGTGTAGTGGCAAGTAATAGGCTTGAGGACAACAGCTTAAGTAACTTCCGTGTATTCATGTTTTTTCTCTTAAAAGATAATCGCTTATGACGTTATTTGCTGGTTATAAAAAAGTCGCCCTAAGGCGACTCTTAACGGTTTAGATCTCGATAAACGGCAGATTTAGATAGCCGTTTATCGCGTCAAAAGGCCCGTTTATTCGACCTGCCAATCGATTTGTTCGCCAGCGCGAATTGGCACAACGTTGTTGTCGCCAAGTGGGTAACTGACGGGCACATCCCAAGATTTTTTCACTAGGGTGATGGTATCGCTGTTGCGGGGCAGATTGTAAAAATCTGGGCCGTTGAAGCTGGCAAAGGCTTCTAATTTATCCAGCGCATTGACCGATTCAAAGGCTTCGGCGTACAGCTCAATGGCCGCATGGGCAGTATAAGAACCCGCGCAGCCACAGGCGGCTTCTTTACGATCTTTAGCGTGTGGCGCTGAGTCGGTACCGAGGAAGAACTTCTTATTGCCACTGGCCGCGGCGCCTAACAGCGCTTGCTGGTGGGTATTGCGCTTTAAAATCGGCAGGCAATAGAAGTGCGGACGAATACCGCCAGCCAACATATGGTTGCGGTTATAGAGCAAGTGGTGTGCGGTGATCGTGGCGGCCACATTGTCAGACGCTTGAGTCACGAAATCGACCGCATCCTTAGTGGTGATATGCTCGAGAACGATTTTGAGCTTAGGGAAATCGGCCACGATCTTGCTGAGGATATTCTCAATAAACACGCGCTCGCGGTCGAAAATATCAATCGATGAATCAGTCACTTCACCATGCACTAGGAACAACATGCCCACTTCCTGCATCGCTTCGAGGGCGGGGTAGATGTTCTTCAAATCGGTCACGCCAGAATCCGAGTTGGTGGTCGCGCCAGCTGGGTAGAGTTTAGCGGCAACGATTTTGCCCGAGGCTTTGGCTTTACGGATTTCTTCTGGGCTGGTTTTGTCGGTGAGATACAACACCATTAAGGGTTCAAATTGCGAGCCCGCTGGCACTTGCGCCTTGATACGTTCGTAATAAGCCAAGGCGGTTTCGGTATCGATAGCGGGAGGAACTAGGTTAGGCATCACGATAGCGCGGCCCATATAGCGGCTGATATCGCGAACCGTGTCTTTTAATTGTGCGCCGTCTCTTAGGTGAATGTGCCAGTCGTCAGGACGAGTAATAGTGAGTGTTGTCATAGGGCGATTCATCTTGTTGAATGTTTCTGCTGCGAGGGTGGCAGGATCTTATGTGGCAAGGATTTAGCTGTAAAGGGAAACTCAGCCATTTCACCAATAAAAGTGTTAACGCATGTTGAGTGCCTGCACTCCGTCTTACTCCTATGTTCACAAACCGCTTTTCAGCGGACACTTTCGCGAAAACCTGCGGACACTTTCTAATAAAGCCCTAGGTGTCCGCGGACACTTTTATCTTAAATATTACTTAACTTCATGAAAATAAATGCTTTAACGAGATTGGCATAGGCGTTGCTATTACTGGATATCGATTTTTAATAGTGTCCGTAGCGATGGGCCTATCCAGCCCTCCGACAGGGAAGCGAGAAACGCCATGATTAAAGATACCAGCGGCCAAGATAAAGTCCTTGTGCCATCGACCGCCAAACGCCTCAAGTTGCCTCTGATGATTGGCGGCTGCACCTTACTGGTTAGCGCCTTAGTGTGGGCCAGTTTTGGTAGCGATAAAGTCAGCCAGTCCATCAGCCGCAGCGAGCTCACTACCGCAACTTTGTACGTTGGCACGCTCACTCGAGATGTGGCCACCACGGGTAAAATTGTTGCTGCCAATGCGCCAATCCTCTACAGCACCGAAGAAGGCACAGTGACGCTACTGAGCAACCCTGGGGATAGCGTCAGCAAAGGTGATGTAGTCGCAAAGCTGGATAGTCCAAGATTAACCAATCAATTAGAACAGGCGAAATCGCTATTGGCGGGATTAGAGAGCGCCCTTGAGCGTGCCAAGCTAGATGCCAGACGTAACCAATTACAAGTCAATCAAACTTTAGACATGGCCTCAGTCGATTTGGAAGCGGCCGATCGGGAGAGCCGTCGCGGGGATTTATTGATCCAATCTAAACTGATCAGCCAAATCGACTATGAGAAGGGCAAGGACGATCTGCACAAGGCAAAACTCAAGTTTAAGCATGCGGAGCAGGAAGTGGCCTTAACCAAGGAAACCTTAACCTTTGAGGTGAAAAACAAGGCCTTGGAAATGGAGCGTCAGAGTCTGGCGGTAAAAGAGCTTGAGCGTCAGGTCGACGCCTTAAATATCAAGGCGCCGGTGAGCGGCATTATTGGTAACTGGTTGACCGAGCAAAAAACGCGTCTGAGCGCCAATCAGCCCATCCTGACTGTGGTCGATTTAAGTGCCTATGAGGCCGAGTTGGCGGTGCCTGAATCCTACGCCGACGAGTTAGGGCTCGGAATGGAGGTCGAACTGAGCTTCGGTGAAGTCAAACTCATGGGCAAGTTATCGTCGATTTCCCCCGAAGTGCGTAACCGTGAAGTGACCGCCAGAGTGCAGTTTGTCCAGAGCGAAAGCTTGAAGCTGCGCCAAAACCAACGGATCTCCGCCCGAGTCTTACTCGAACACAGGGCGAATGTGTTGATGGTTAAACGCGGTACCTTTATGACCAGCGGTGGCGGCGATGAGGTGTATCAAGTCGAAGGCGATATTGCTACCCGCCGCGAGATTAAGCTTGGCAGCACCAGCATGAGTCAGGTGGAAGTGATCGAAGGCGGTAAAGCGGGTGACGAATGGGTGATCTCCAGTGTTGAGCCCTTCAACCATGCCGAACAGGTCAAAATGCATTGATGACCGATAGTCAAAAATTACTTATTAATCAAATTGATGTAATTAACGCCGCTCTGGCTAAAAAGTCTGCGGCTAAGGTGTACAAGGAGTTCATTATGCGTACTAAAAACGTCGATCTTGGTCTGCTGATGTCATCCAAATTGTTTGGTGTTCTGGCCTTGGCCCTACTGGTCGTGGCGGTTGAGCTGGGCATAGGTGAGGCCAATAGCTGGTTTTTCCTCGGTTTAAATATTTTGGAATGGACGAATCCCTTAGAAGAGGCGCGCCAAGTGGGTGATGTCTCGATGGAAAGTGTGAGCTTTATATTCGCTTGTCTCAATGGGTTGTTCGATGCCTTGAGTGGGTTGGTGATGGGCCGTTTTGCGGGGTAATGGTTTTGTGTTAGCCGTTACCGCTTAAAGATAAAGAAAATACTGGCGCGTTTTATAAGCCGTTTGCGCGCAAAGATAAAAATTAATCAAGGAAATTAAAATGTTATCAATGAAGAATATCAGCAAGGTTTTTAAAACGGACTTAGTGGAAACCCACGCGCTGCGGGATTTCAACCTTGAGGTGAATGAAGGCGAGTTTGTGGCTGTAACTGGCCCTTCGGGATCAGGCAAAACCACCTTCTTAAATATCGCAGGCTTGCTCGAAGGCTTCACCCATGGGGATTATTTTTTAGATGGGATTAATGTCTCTAACCTTAGTGATAACAAGAGTGCCGCCGTACGCAACGAGAAGATTGGCTTTATCTTCCAAGGCTTTAACTTGATCCCCGATCTTAACCTCGCGGAAAACATTGAAGTGCCGCTGCGCTACCGTGGTTTCAGTGCCAAGGAGCGTAAACGCCGTGTGGAGCAAGCGTTAGAGCAAGTGGGCTTAGGTGCGCGGATGAAGCATTTACCGACCCAATTATCCGGTGGTCAGCAGCAAAGGGTGGCGATTGCCCGCGCTTTAGCAGGGGAGCCGCGTTTTCTGCTTGCCGACGAACCTACGGGTAACCTCGACAGCTTAATGGCCCGCCAAGTGATGGAATTATTAGAGAATATTAACCAATCTGGCACCACGATCATCATGGTGACCCACGATCCTGAACTGGCCCGCCGTGCCCAGCGCAATATTCAAATAGTCGATGGTCAAGTCTGCGACTTTACCATGTATCAACCCGATGCGGCCCGCAGTGCAAGCCACGGCAGTGTCGATAAACTGGTTGCTAACGCCCAAGGCTAGGAGCGGTTATGTTCTTCTATTATTTAGATTTAGCTTGGCGTAGCATCAAAAAAACGCCCATGTTGTCGGCATTGATGATCATGGCGATTTCCATCGGCATCGGTATCACCATCACTACACTCAATATCTACAAAATGATGTCGATTAACCCAGCGGGGGAGAAGTCGGGCCAATTGTTTGCGGTGCAGCTGTGGAGCCAAGGGCCTGATGCCTGGGATCGCTTCGATCAACAGATCACCTATCAAGACGGGATGAACTTACTCAAGAGTGATATTCCGAGCCTGCAAACCACCATGTTTCGCACGGGCGGCGCGGTGCAAACCGAAGATCCGGCTTTTTTACCCGTGCTGCAATCTCGGGTTAGGGTAACCAATAACGACTTTTTCCCACTGTTTGGCCTCGAGTTTCAATACGGTCAGGCATGGGATGACAGTGTCGATAAAGATGCTCGCTACGAAGTGGTGTTGACCGATGAGCTAAATAAGACCCTATTTGCGGGCCAAAATAGTGTCGGCAAGACGATTTATTTCAATGCTAAACCGTACCAAGTGGTTGGGGTGCTTAAGCCTTGGGAGCCGAGTCCAAACTATTACGACCTTAACAACGGTGCCTTTGGCAATGTGGATACCTTGTTTGTGCCCTACAGTTTGGCACCGATTGAGGAGTACGCCAGTTGGGGTAATACCAACGGCTGGAACTATGAAAGCATCAACAACTATGCACAGCGTTTAACCTCGGAAAAGCATTGGACGCAATATTGGGTGCAACTGGATACGCCTGAGCAAGTGGCTGAGTACCGTCAGTGGGTACGCCAATATATTGAACAACAAAAGAAATTAGGCCGCTTTAGCTCACCTAAGGCTGATGTGCAGTTGTCCGATGTTGACCAATGGTTAGCCATCAATAAAGTGGTGCCTGAGGATAACAAGGTGCTGGTGGGCCTGAGCGCACTCTTCTTAATTGTTTGTTTAGTCAATATGTTAGGTCTATTGCTGTCTAAGTTTTTACGCCGTGCTCCCGAGATCGGCGTGCGCCGAGCCATCGGCGCCAGCCAAGGGCAGATCTTTGCCCAACATATGGTGGAAGTGTCCTTGATGGGATTATTCGGCGGTTTACTCGGCTTAGCTTGGGCCTGGGGCTCACTGATGCTGCTGACGAAGAAGTTTCAGTTGGAGGCATCTTTAACTCACCTCGATACCAGCATGTGGTTGATAGCCCCTTTGATCGCGATTTTGGCGGCTGTGGTGGCTGGCATCTACCCCGCGTGGCGTGTGTGTACGACTAACCCTAGTGTTTATCTTAAGAGCCAATAATCGGGGGCAATATGTTACATATCAAACCTATTCTCAGCAGTTTATTACGCAGTAAAAGTGGCCCTTTGTTGCTGTTATTACAGATCATTTTATCTGTGGCTATCGTCGCTAATGCCAGCTTTATCATCGCCGAGCGCCTGAATTTAATGGCGCGGGATTCGGGGGTTGTTGAAAGCGAAGTCTTCGATTTCAGTATTTATCATTTTGATAAATCAACGGATTTAGTCGCGCAGGATAAACGAGATTTAGAGATCATCCGTGCGATCCCGGGCGTTATCGATGTGGCGCCCACCTCTATGGCTCCCCTGAGCGGTGGCGGTTGGTCGAGTAACTTTACGCTGGGGCCTGAGGAGCGCGCTAAATCTACGCCCAATACGGGCATGTATATGAGTGATGAGCATTTCATCAACTCCCTAGGACTGAAGTTAGTCGAAGGACGTAACTTCTATCCCCAGGAGATCACCACAGAGTTGCTGGAAGATGGTGGCAAGATGATCGTCACTAAAGCCTTTGCCGATAAGGTGTGGCCAAATGAGACTGCGCTCGGCAAGAGCGTATATATGGGCACGCAGCACTTTGTGGTGATAGGGGTGTTGGAGCGCTTACAAACGGCGTGGGTGGATAACAAAAACCTAGAGTTTAGCTCAGTGTTGTCGGTGAATTATCCCGCTGACTATAAACGCTATTTAGTGAGAGCTAAGTCGAGCGATATGGCCCGCCTCAAGGAAGTCATTCCCGAGCTGTTGCATAAGGAATATCCGAGCCGCGTGGTCGAAGGTTTTACGACCATGGGAGAGCGCCGTATCGAGGCGTACCGTGACCATGAGTTAATGGCAACCGTACTGACCATGATGGTGGTGTTACTGCTGCTGATCACATCCCTTGGGGTGACAGGCATGGTGATGTTTAATATCCAGCGCCGCACTAAGCAAATCGGCACTCGCCGCGCGTTAGGGGCGAAAAAACGGGATATTATCAGCTACTTCCTCGTAGAGAACTATCTGCTCTGCTTGCTCGGCGGTGGCATTGGTGTGCTGTTAGCGATTCAGCTCGGCCAGCAATTGATGAGTCTCTATAGCCTGCCGATGTTGGAGATAGTCTATCCATTGCTGACTGTGGCGGGGCTGTTTGCGGTAACTACCCTTGCGGTGTACTTGCCAGCTCGCAAGGCCGCTAAGATTTCTCCTGCGACAGCCACCCGCAGTGTTTAAATAGGATGAAGGGCATTAAGTGCAATAACATTAGGATGTTATTGCACTTTTTGTTACTTTAAGGTTAATAGTTTTACTCTGGACGCACATGCTCACATGGACACTATTCTGATTGTCGACGATAACCATGCCATCTGTCAGGCCTTAGGCTTAATGCTGGAGATCAATGGTTATCAGGTGTTGACTTGTCATACGCCCGAAGATGCCCTTAGCCTAATGGCAACCCAAGATGTTGATTTGGTTATCCAAGATATGAACTTCACCCGCGATACCACCTCGGGTGAAGAAGGGCGACAGTTGTTTTATGCCCTGCGTGAGCGTCAGCAAGATCTGCCGATCATCCTGATGACGGCATGGACCCAGCTAGAAACTGCGGTCGAGTTAGTTAAAGCGGGCGCCGCCGATTATATGGGCAAACCGTGGGATGATGCTAAGTTACTCAACAGTATCACTAATTTAATTGCGTTACATAAACTTGCCCGTGCAAACCAGCAGCTCGAACGGGTGAATTCCCAGCGTCAGGTGGCGATCGCCGATGCGGATCTCTGCGGAATCGTGTTTGGCAGTGGCGCTATGCAGCGCTGTATCGACTTAGCCTTACAACTGGCGCGCTCCGATGTGTCAGTGTTGATAACCGGCCCCAATGGTGCGGGTAAAGACAAGCTTGCCGATATTATTCACGCCAATTCCCCTTTAAAAAACAAACCTTTTATCAAGGTAAATGTGGGCGCCTTGCCGATGGAGTTACTCGAAGCTGAACTCTTTGGTGCCGAGGCGGGGGCTTTTACGGGCGCCAATAAGGCGCGTATTGGTCGCTTTGAGGCGGCCGATGGTGGCACGCTGTTTTTGGACGAAATTGGCAATTTACCTCTGTCGGGCCAAGTGAAATTGCTGCGGGTATTACAAACCGGGGAATTCGAGCGCTTAGGCAGCCATAAAACCTTAAAGGTGAAGGTGAGGGTGATCAGTGCGACTAACGCCGACCTGGCCCAAGATATTGCCGAGGGGCGTTTCCGTGAGGACTTATTCTATCGTTTGAATGTGATTGAATTGGCCTTACCGCCGCTGAATCAACGCATTGACGATATCTTGCCCTTAGTGAAGCATTTTGTCGGCGAGGGTTTTAGCCTGAGTAAACCAGCGCAGCAAGCCCTGTTGAATCACCGCTGGCCGGGCAATGTGCGCGAGTTGGAAAACGCCTGCAAACGTGCGGCGCTGTTGGCAAAAAGCCGAGTGTTAACCGAAGTCGATTTTGGTTTACCGCCCGCGCATGGCCACCATCAAACTAGCCATCAAATGAGTCATCATGCTAGCCATATGAGTGTCGCGCCCCTTGGGCAGACTCGGCCCTTAGTCACGCCACTTGAACCGCAATCCATGGCGAATCCACCGATTGAGCAGGAGAGCAATGAGACGACGGATGTGAGCCGTGAGCAGATTGAAATGGCCTTAAGGCAACACAAGGGCGTGATTGCGCGCGTGGCGAAATCCTTAGGGTTGAGTCGCCAAGCCTTGTATCGCCGCATGGACAAATTTGGCTTAGAGAAGTAACGATTGGCTGCATAATGGGTGGCGATTAGGCGGGAATTAACGTGCTACTGCGAACAAAATTAATCATTTATTCAACAGCTTGTTGTGCTTTGGGTGTGTTACTCACCCTAGGCGCCATGAGTTATCGCTCGTCAGTTTCCTCTCTTGTGGAGGATGCTCCCCATACGTTGCCCGATATTACCGTGCCAGAGCTGGATTTGGCGCAGCTCGAAGATGCGGTGGCCGCAATCGAATCGACGATTAAGGATACTGAGCAATTTCAAAAGGCACTCTCATTGCAGGAGCGCTTGAAGACAGAGCAAATCAAACACGAGTTGCAAAAGTTAGAGCAACTAAAGCAAGAGCAAGTGCAGATTAAGCTCTATAAACTCGATCGTTTGAAGGATGGGCTTTTTAGTCCCGCCCCCCATCCTATTGAGGCGCCACCAATGGTTGCGCCTGTTGAACCTGTGATCCCCGCCGAATTTAGCCTGTCGGAACACACTCAGTCGATGCCAGCAGTATTTGATATGCTGCTGATATTGCTGCTGGCCTGTGGTAGCTGCGCGCTTGGGGTTGCTTGGTTTACTCGTCATTTAGCTCGCAGTCTCAATGCCTTAGAGGTTGGTTTACTCAACTTTAACGACAATGACTTTAGCGTGAGCATTCCGGCAAATGGGGAGGGACAGCTGAAAGCATTGGCGGAATTATTCAATGATTCGGCGGCTAAGCTGCGCCAAGAGCGGCAATATATTTACCAGCGGGAACTGCTGCTGGATAAGGTGATTCAAAGTTCTCCGAATGTGATGCTGCTGTTTAACTATCACCAAAAACTCATGTATGCCAACGATGCGGCGCGGCATCTTTTTCATATCAAAGGCAAGATGGAAGGCTTAAGCCTCGATGAGCTGCTGCAAGACTTACCCGAAGCGCTTGCCTTGGCACTTAAGCAAGAAAAGAGCGGCCTGTTTACCATGGGTGAGGATGATACTGAGACTTGGTATCTGAGCCGTGGCCAGTTTTTACTGAATAACCAACAGCATAACTTAATCTTGCTCAAGCAGATGACCCGAGAGCTCAATCGTCAGGAAGTGGCGGTATGGAAGAAGGTGATCCGCATTATCAGCCATGAGTTGAATAACTCTGTTGCGCCCATCGCCTCCATGGTGAACTCGGGGCGTTTACTGACGAAAGATCTCGATAATCCCAAGCTTAAGCTGATATTCGACACCATAGAGAGTCGAACGAATCACTTGAGCCAGTTTATTTTCAATTATGCGCGCTTTGCTAAACTGCCTTTACCGCAGCGACGTGACGTGCCGTGGCAGCAGCTTATCGAACATTTAACCCAACATTATCCTTTTACCTTAGCCAATGAGTTACCCGCAGAGATGGGCTATTTCGACCAAGGGCAAATGGAGCAGGTTCTGCTGAATTTACTGAAAAATGCCCATGAATCAGGTTCCAATCCCGATGAAGTCACGCTCTCGATTCGCTACCAAACCATGGTGGATGGGGCGGGCTTTAGTATCAAAATCGAGGATCGCGGCAGCGGTATGTCCGAGGAAGTGTTAGAGCAAGCCCTATTGCCCTTTTACTCGACTAAACAATCGGGCACGGGGTTAGGTCTGCCCCTTTGCCGCGAAATTATCGAAGCCCACGATGGCAGCATTAGCATGCATAATCGCAGCGACGGTGGTCTGTCGGTACATTTGTGGCTGCCGCAATAAACCGCCTTTAAGTGTGTATCAAGAGGTTTCACTCCTCAGCCGAATGTATTACCCAAATGGGCTATTTTGCGGTTTTTACCTTAGCTTTTCGGGCTAATTTGCCCCTCCCTCTAATGACGACAGATCGGCTGTCCTGTTACCCTGCGTAAGCGAAAATGTTGACTAAGGGCTTGTCCTTGGTTCGGCTTTGGATATCGCGTAATGGGTGGCTTTCATCAACAGGGAGAGGAAAGTGAGATCGTTAAAAAAGCGGTTGTTCGTCTGCATCTTGTGTCCCTTGCTGTTTGTCAGTTCCCCCAGTGTTTTGGCCGATGATGACATTGAAATCAGTGGATTAGTCATAGACAGAACCTTAACCCGTTTTGGTAAAGATTTTGGCTTTTACTATTCAAGTTATTGGCGCGAATTGCCCTTTACCCAAGGCTTTAACGTGACCCTGTATGAAACCGTGTTTCCGCAGGCGGGCACGGTTTTAACCTTGGAGGTCAACGGTACGCGCATCTATACCACGCACTTTGGTCGCCGCGCCAATCCGATTAAGGAAAGCGCAGAGCAGGCCATATTGCTGACCATTGATTACTTAGCTCAGGTTCGAGCTAATGCCATTACGGGTGATTTTTCAGGAACAACGGACGACTTTTAGGATAATAATAATGACTTACAGGACGTTACTTTCTCTTGCCGTGCTCTGCATGGCATGCACAAGCCAAGCAACCGAATTAATCTATACCCCTGTGAATCCCAGCTTTGGCGGTAATCCGCTCAATGGCGCCTTTCTGCTGAATAAAGCGCAGGCTCAAAACGATAACAAAGCCAGCTCGACCGAGAAGGACTTTGTTACCCGCTTTAAGGAATCCTTAGAACGCAACATCATCAACTCTATCACCCGTGGCGTGGCCGATGGGGAAATCACCGATGGCGTGTACGATACCGGTGATTTTCGTATTGAAGTGGCTTCCACTGGCACTGGAGTGATGCTGACCATCACGAATATCGAAACCGGTGAAGTGACAGTGATTGAAATGCCAACCTTCGGAGGCGGAAACTAATGACTCGTTTCATCTTTATCGCCCTGATGCTGCTGAGTATGTCAGCCTGTAGCTTGATCCCAAAGCCTGACTTAAATATCACGCCCGCACAGGTGAACCCCGTGAGTGAGGTGATGAAGGGATTACAGAGTCAGCCTGGGCCTAAGTTTCCTATCCCTGTGGCCGTGTATTCATTTCGCGACCAAACGGGCCAGTATAAGCCTCAGGCGAACGTGAGTTCCTTCTCCACGGCGGTCACGCAAGGGGCAACCTCTATGTTGATGCAAACCTTGCTCGACTCGAAATGGTTTACCCCCGTCGAGCGTGAGGGCCTGCAAAATCTACTGACCGAGCGCAAAATCAGCAACAAACAAAATGGCACCAAGGGCGATGATATTCCGGTGTTATCGACGGCGAGATTGCTATTAGAAGGTGGCATTATCAGCTACGAGACCAACACCAGCACTGGCGGCACTGGGGTGGAATACTATGGCATCGGCGCCTCGGAAATGTACCGTGAGGATTTAGTCACTATCTATCTGCGCGCGGTCGATGTGCACACGGGTAAAGTGATGATGTCTGTATCTACGAGTAAAAGGGTACTTTCGCAGGAAATGCGTGCAGGCCTGTTCCGCTATACCAGTTTGAATCGTTTGGCCGAGGCAGAAGTCGGTTTTACCACTAACGAACCCGTGCAATTTTGCGTGCTGCAGGCCATCGAACTCGCGGTCGCCGAGTTGATTGATAAGGGCATTAAGCAAGGTTATTGGAGTCAGGCTCAGGTGACACCACCCGCTGAAAGACAGCAGGAGTTGAGCCAAGGTTAATTCCCATTGCGATAACAAGCACCGAGCCAGCGACATGTCTGGCTCGGTTTTTTTATGGTTAATCGGACTGTAACGCCTTCCAAAACAGCGCAAAGCTGGCATCGCGATAATGCTTATCTTTGCCTAATTCTGGATTATCGATAAAAAAGCGCGTGGCGGCCAAGTATTGGCCGTGACAGTTTTCAAGCATTAAATCAACGGGATAGTGGGCAATCAATCCCATCAGTTGCCCCTGTTTTATCAATTGCGCGATAAAGCCTAAGATGCTGTTCATCGCCTGCTCGCGAATATGCACTGCTATCTGCGGCGACATAGAATACTGCTGGAAAAACAACTGTTTGACTGGATTTTCAATCGACCAATCGATCGCACTCTGCCAAAGCGTTTCGGCATTGTGTTTAAGATCTTGCCCCTCACCGACCTTTAATAACAAGGCATCGGCAAATTCTTGCTTGATGGTAAGAAACAGGCTTTCCATCAGTGCTTCCTTGGTCGGAAAATGATGGAACAGGGTGCCCGTGGCGACGCCCGCCTGCTTGGCTATCGATGCGGTCGAGGTGCCATGAAACCCTTGGTCGACAAATAAGCGTAAGGCGGTCTCCAAAATGGCCTGACGTTTATCTGTCATGGGTTTAGTGTCTGTATCTGTTGGTAATAAGCTCGGCATAACCCCTCCTAAGTGCCCCTATTAGCGTAAAAACAGCTTCATCAACATGCGTTGGATAAAAGTACCATAGGGAGGGTGGACAAACTTACCCGTGTTGAAGCGACCTCGGCTGAGCACGGTTTTAGCGTGGCTAAAGGTGAGGAATCCTTCCTTGCCGTGGTAATGGCCCATCCCCGATGGACCTATACCGCCAAAGGGGGCATCATCGGCGGCTACATGGAACACGGTTTCGTTGATGCACACACCGCCGGAATGGGTTTGCTTGAGGATTTTTTGTTGGCTCGCTTCATCAAAGCTCATCACATACAGGGCTAAGGGGCGGGCGCGATGGTTCACGTAGCTAATGGCCTCATCTAGGCTGTCATAACCAATCACTGGCAGCAGTGGGCCGAAGATTTCCTCTTGCATGAGTAGCATATCTTCAGTGGTGTCGGTAATGAGCTGAGTCGCGAGTTTACGATGCTGGCTATCAATCACGTCATTCGAGGCGGGGATCACCTTAGCCCCTTTAGCCTTGGCATCCTCAAGCACGCTTAGCAGGCGCTCAAACTGGCGGGCGTTAATGATGCTGCCGTAATCTTTGTTGTGGGTAATGGCGCCATACATGGCCTGGAATTTCGTCTGATAGGCTTGGATAAACTCTGCCACTTTCGCCTTAGAACAAAGCACATAGTCAGGTGCTACACAGATTTGTCCAGCATTCAAACACTTACCATAAATCATTCGTTCTACTGCTATCTCAAGTGACATATCGGGGGCGATAATCACTGGCGACTTACCGCCCAGCTCGAGAGTCACAGGTGTGAGATTATTGGCGGCGGCGCGCATCACATGGCGACCGACTGTGGTTGAACCGGTGAACAGCAGATGATCGAAGGGCAGGGCTGAAAACTGCGCCGCGACATCGGCTTCCCCTTCGACCACGGCAACATGGGATTCTTCAAACACTTCGGCAAGCAATTGCTTAATGACGCTATTGGTCGCTGGGGTGAATTCAGAGAGTTTGAGCATGGCATGGTTGCCAGCGGCGATAGCCGTGACTAAGGGGCCGATGGAGAGCATGACGGGGAAGTTCCAAGGCACGATTATCCCAATCACCCCCAGTGGTTGATAATGCACTTTCACTTGGGCGGGGGCGAGTAAGATGCCCGCATGGCGGCGGCTTGGCTTGAGCCATTTCTTCAGGTTTTTTAGGCTGTAATTGATGTTGTTGACCACGGGCATAATGTCGGAAATCAAGCTGTCGTCGACCGATCTGTGGCCATAGTCCTGTGACAGCGCCTCGACGAGCGGCTGTTGGAATTTTAGCAAGGCGGCTTTAAGGCGGATTAAGCGTTCTTTACGGATTGCGTAATCGGGATTAGGAGCGGCCAAGTAACTTGCACGTTGGCGTTGGAGTAACTCGGTGAGTGGCGAGATTTTTGCTGGGTCTGTTGCCATATTCATAGTGATTCCTCGGATGCAAGTCTTGAGCTGATGACGTGATTTGTGGTGGATAAAAACAAACCGACTGATTAGTCGGTTTATCCTAGCGAACAGCGTGAGCATACGCAAGTGTTCTGGTGCATTTATGAGCAAGATCACGGCCCGTGATGGGCTTAACTTCTACACTTAAAAGGTAGTTTGTTAGACAAGGAGTAGGTATGACTTTGTTAAAGCATGGTATTTCAGTTGGCATTGAGCGTTATGGTGACGATGATTTTTTTGTTGCCTTTAAAGCGATTGGCACCTTAACCCATCATGACTATGAGGTGATGGTGCCCGTGCTCGAAGCCGCGTTAGCTGGGGTAAAAGATCCCGATATTTATGCCTTAGTCGATGTTACTAAGCTCGATGGTTGGGAACTTCAAGCCGCTTGGGACGATCTAAAACTAGGGGTTAAGCATGTTCGCCACTTTGAGCGGATTGCCATAGTTGGTAAAACGACGCTACAGGAGGTGATGGCAAAACTGGCAAACTGGTTTACTCCGGCAGAGGTTAAGTTTTTTGTCGATAAGCTGGATGCTATTACTTGGCTCAAAGATGAGCTTCACGATGACTAGCCATTAAGGAGAACAGATTATGCGTTCAGGTCAAATACTCTGGCCCACAGATTTTTCGGAAACTGCGGCCCATGCGCTACGTTATGCTATTGAAATGGCAAATCTATACCATGTAGGGCTAAAGATTTTACACGTTGTTGAGCAACCCTTGGGTGACGAAAACTATATGATCTTAGCGATCACGCCCGAAGAACTCGCTAAGAGTATGGAAGAAGCCGCCGCAACTAAGATGCAGGCTTTACTCGAGGGGCTCAAAACCGAATTACCAATCACGACCTTAATTCGCCGTGGCGATCCCGTCGATCAGATCCTCGAAGAGGCGAACGGTAAGGATGTGGGCATGGTGGTAATTGCCAGCCATGGCAGGACGGGGATCTCGCACTTTTTACACACCAATGTCGCCGAGGCTGTTGCCAATGGCGCCGATTGCCCAGTACTGGTAGTAAAATAGCGTTTAACCTAGGTACAAGAGGGCGCTAAGGCGCCCTTTGTTTTTGATTGCTAAAGCATAATTAATTTTACGCCCTAGCTGCTTGTCCCGATTTACTGCTATAAAATACAGATTATCAGCAATGCGATTTGCCCCCAATATTGGGCGAAACAACAATCAGCGATGGATAAGATTATGCGTACTCAAGAAGTGTTATGCCCGACGGACTTTTCGGCGACTGCCGCCCATGCTCTTAAATATGCGGTTGAAATGGCGAATCTTTATCAGGTGGATATCCGCTTGCTACATGTCGTTAGCCCCGCACGAAGCGCCCATTTTTACGGTGTAGCCGTGGAGACTCCAGCGGCATTGGAGCAAAAGCTGGCGGAATTTGTCGATGAAAAAATGCAGAGCCTACAGCTGGAGATGCAGCAAGGATTAAAGCCTGGCCTGAATATCAAATGCATTGTTCGCCACGGCGATGCGAGCGAAGAAATCCTCGCTGAAGCAGCCGATGTAGGTATGGTGGTTCTCGCCAGTCACGGTAGCAGCGGCTTGGCTGACTTTTTAAAACCCCATGTGAGCCAAGATGTGGTGAGACTGGCAAAATGCCCAGTATTAGTGGTTAAGTAAAAACTACAGCGGATCATGCTTTAACACTGTGTGTTCGAGCAGGGTATTTGAGGCCTCTGCATCGTTGTCGAGGGACACGAAACGTCGATATTTTTCCTGTAGCGCGTTGATGGTTCCATCCTCGGTGATCTGCTTCAATCCCAGATTAAAGTCATCCCGAATTTGTTCATTTAAAAAGGCAAATTTATATTCCGTTGGCGGAAAAATGCGATTGCAAATAGCCACTTGCTTGATTTCCGCCTCGGTCAATTTCCCCTCGATAAATGCCTGCTTGAGATAGTATTTAAAAATGTTCTTATCCATCACTACCACATCGGCCCTGTGTTTCATCAACATATAGACCTGTTGTATTTGCCTCGCCTGTTCTTGATAACCGCTGTTGGCTTTTGCCATTAGGCTAAATTCCTCGCCGAGCAACACTGAGGCCCGTTGAAAGGCGACTACCTTTTTATTGGCAAGGTCTTGAACACTGTTGATAGCGAATCGATGTTCATCGAGGCTGATGGCACAGTTTTGATAGCGGATAGCGACATCGGAGTAGAATACGTTATCCACCATGCCTTCTTTGATGTTGATAATGCCGTCGAGATTGCCCTTTCGAAGCTCATGAAAGGTACGCGCCAAGGGGAAATAATGGATACTGGCATTATGTCCCTTAACGGCGAGGGCTTTGTAGAGTAATTCAAGCTCTAAGCCACTATCGGTCTCTTGAATCACATAGGGAGGGATTGACACACTGACCCCTATTTTGAGTTCATCGGCTTTGCTTGAAAGGGGATGAAATAGGGCGATTAGCCCCATCAGCGGGTAGCGAATATGGCAAAATTTAGCGTAAGCCGAAGCAAGGTTAACCTGTCTCATCACTCATCAATACCTCTTAGTGAGTCACCAACCAGTTTTGGCCGCTCCATGACCTACTGCAATAAGTGTAGTTTGCTAATTTATAGTCTTGTTTAATTTATTTAGCAAAAGCGCAACTAGCCCTTAGAAAGAGGACCCCGGCTGGGTTAAAAAGGCGAGTTCATCGGCGGTGGATTCTCTGCCTAATATCTTGTTTCGATGAGGATAACGGCCAAATCTATCAATGATGGCTTTGTGTCTAAGCTCAAATTCTAAATTGGCGATTGCCGCTTCTCGATTGAATAACTTTTCGGCGACCTGATGAATGACGGCCGACTCGCTATGCATGTATGGCATAAATAAAAAGGGCACTTGTTTTGGCTTAAGTGCTTGGTCAACCTGCTGGGCGACAGCCTCCTGGGCAAGGACGAGCGCGATAGTATCGGCCTCAAAGGTGGCGGGCGTGTCGCGATAGATATTTCGGGAGAATTGATCCAGTACTATGATTTCGGCTAACCGTCCCTGAGGGGTGACGCGCCAATCGGCAAGCTCGCCCCGTTTCGCTTGTTTAAGCAACTCTTCAAATCGGGACTGGATAAGGGCGTCAAACTCGTGATCTTTTATCCACCAAGATTTAGGTGAGATTTCCTCAAACCAGAAATGCAGCACTTGCTCCGCAGTAATAATGTGGCTCATCGCTTGCTCCCATCGATTGACTCCTTTTAGAAATAACAGCGATGGGGGGATAAACACAAGTCAATGATGCAAAATTGTTCAATATTAGCGAGTGTAGCGCTGTAAACTCTGCCTAATAATTTGCGCTGAGGCTATTTCTTATTCACTGAATATCAAGTAGTTTTATTGTCTCTTGGTTAATTTTTGGATCGCTCCGTTATGCCCCTAGAAGTCGCAGCCACTCAATCGATGTCGAAACAGCATAAGGCATTTTTGCGTAAGCTATATTTAGCGCATTTAATGGATGATGAACGGCATAACCTTTTATCTCTCAATAAGTTAACTGGAATGCCTAGGCGCACGCTGCAAGATTCTATCGCCGCATTTGAAGATATTGGCATTCGAGTCGAGTTTGTGCAGGACGGCAGTCGTAACAATGCGGGTTATTATCGTATCGTTACCTGGGGACCCATCAGCAGCGCCTGGGTTGATACCCATGTCGATGAAATTGCCGCAATTATTGGTGTTAATGCCTCGAGTGAAACCTTGGCGTGAAAGAGCGCGGATTTTGGTTCGACACTGAGGCTAAGTTAATTCGACGAGCCGTTTTACCGCCCTTAGAGCAGGATATAAGCGCCGATGTTGCCATTATCGGTGCGGGGTATTCCGGGCTTTGGACGGCCTATTATCTAAAACAATACCAGCCAAATCTGTCAGTGGTTATCCTTGAGGCCGAATGCATAGGCCAAGGTGCATCCGGTCGAAATGGCGGTTGGTTGATGGGCAGTTTTAGTGGCGATGTGGCCTATCTCAATCTGCTCGAGGGCGAGCAGCGCCTTAGCGCTAAAGCCATTATTCAAGCAACCATTTCTGAAGTGGCCACCGTTTGCGCCAAGCATCATATCGACTGTGATTTACACCACGGCGGTAACTTGCGGGTGGCGGCGCGTTATCCCGAGCAATTAGCGAATATTAAAGCCGAATTAGCGCAGTGGCGCGCAGAAGGTTTTGGTGAAGAAGATATTCGTTGGATGGATAAGGCCGAGCTCGATAAGCAAGTGTCTATGGCCGAGGGCCAAGCAGCACTTTTTACTCCCCATTGCGCGCGAATACACCCGGCGAAACTCGTCTGTGGTTTGGCTGACCTAGTGCAACGCTTAGGGGTAAAGATCTACGAGCACACTCCAGTAAATCACATGGCGCATCTTGGTGATGCACAAACCCTATTGCAAACACCAAAGGGACGAGTTCGTGCGGCGATTGTGGTGCCCGCAGTGGAAGGTTATCTGCGTCAGCTTAGTGGACTTGGGCGATTTACCTTACCCGTGCAGAGCCTACTTATCGCCACGGAGCCGTTAACGGATGCCACATGGGATGCAATTGGCCTAGCCAATCGCGCGACCTTTAGTGATGCCAGCCGCATAGTGACTTATGGCCAGCGTAGCCCTGATAATCGGCTGATATTTGGTGCCCGTGGCGGCTATGGCTTTGGCGCGAAAATACGCACAGAATTTGGTTTTGACCCTAAGCTGTTTAATGGGAAATTTCTTGTAAATCAAAGCCTACCTCAGCGTGCTTTCGAGGGCGAATTTGGCTTTCGTTATCAATTATTATTGGCGTTATTTCCTCAACTTAAGGGCGTACAAATTACCCATGGTTGGGGCGGAACGTTAGCCTTGGCGAGGCGCTTTGCTCCCCATGCCATTTTTGATAAAAGTCTCGGTTTAGGCCTGATTGGCGGCTATGGCGGGGAAGGTGTCGGGGCGGCAAACCTATTTGCCCGTACGCTGGTGGACTTAATATTAGGGCGTGATACACAGCTTGCATCTATGCCTTGGGCGTTTAATGCTCCAGTTCAACAGGTATTAGCACCCTGGGAGCGCGAGCCTTTACCTTGGCTCGCATACCATGGCATGAATAAGATTTTTGCGTGGGAAGATAGGCTCTACAGTCAGCCAAAGAGTGCGGCTTGGCAAAAGGGTTTAGCTAAGCGGCTCGCGAATCGATTAGAAGGCTTAATGAGTTAATCTACTTATAAACCAGAGAGTTAATCAGCCCATTACCGATTCATCTTTTTAATAAACGATTTATTCATACACGATAACTACTTTGATGATCCGATTATGTTAACCGAGCAGTTTTTTCTACAGGGCCGCTTTAAGCTGGAGACCATTCCCCATGAAATGCGCATGTCCCATTGGGTATATGCGCCGAGATTAACCGACACGCAAAGCGGGCAAGTGCTGCTCGACCTTGTCGGCCAATGCTGGGATTGTCAGTCAGCCATTGAGCAGGACAATACGCTTTGTCTAACACTCGATGGCTACCCCGACAGAGCCAACTGGCTCGAGTTGGCCTTTTTACCCGAGACGGGGCGAGTCCAGCTAAAGGCTGGCAATATCAATGCTAAGGCACTAATGGCACAAGCGTTTCTGCCTCAGGAGCTGACTAGCTACCTTGATAGGTTACGCGCGAATATCCTCAGTTAAAGGAAGATATAAACCCCAAAGCCCAGCCAACTGAGGAGTAACAAGGCGATTGCTGCCCAAGCAACAGCAGTAAATTGAGTCTGCGGCAGCGAAAAATCTTCGCCATCGTCCATCTCGTCGGCCGCGCTCGCTTGTTGGTTTCTGGCCCTTATCTGTTGTTTTCTCAGTTTATCGCGCTCACGGGCCTTGGCTTTTTGGCGCTTTTTGTATTCGGCAATGCCTTTTTCAATCCCCTGCGCGATAAGCTTGGTCTGTTCCTTCGTTTGCCCCGGTTTTTGCGTGGCTTTGGCAATGCTTAAGGCGTCTTGCTGTGTCTCTGTGGAAATCGTGGTTTTCATCTGCTCAATGTACTGGCGATATCGATTGGCACGATTATACCCTTAACCTTAAGTTAAAAAGCTTAGCGAGTTCGATTTCGGATTAAAAAATCAATGGATAACCGCCCTGTGGTGCAGGAATAAACTCAGGTTCATAATCCCATACTTGCCGAATTATCTCGGCCGACAAAGCTTCCTTTGCCGAGCCTTCACTAACGATTTCCCCCTGCTTGAGGACGATAACTCTATCGCTGTAACGGGCGGCCTGATTGAGATCGTGTAGTACCACAATCACAGTGTAGGCGTGTTTGTGGGCGAGATTTTTTGCCAGCGCTAATACCTTGTGTTGCTGCGCCAGATCCAGTGCCGAGGTGGGTTCATCGAGCAGTAAAATCGGCGGGAAGGGGGATTGGCTCAACTGAGTTAATACCCGCGCCAGTTGCACCCTTTGTTTTTCGCCGCCCGAAAGGGTGGGGTAACTACGCTGTGCCAAGTGCAATATCTCTACCTGGGTGAGCCATTTGTTCACGAGATTCTGTCCCGCCTGTTGGCTCAGCGTGAGGGGATACAGGCCCATGGCGACCACTTCATTCACCTTAAAGGGAAAGGTTAAACTCGCGTGCTGTGGTAACACCGCGAGCGATTTTGCCAGCTCAGCCCTTGGCCAATCAACAAGCGGGCAGTGTCCAAGCCGGATGCTGCCGCGCGCGGCGGGGATCTCTTGGCACAGTGCCTTTAACAGTGTGGACTTACCCGCGCCATTCGGCCCTAACAGAGCGGTGACACTGCCCGGTTGAAATTGCACACTAATGTCCTTCAACACCGCCTTATCGCCGATAGCGTAGCTGAGTCTATCCACGCTTAATTGGGTACGTTCAAAATGTTGTTTAGCGACGGGCGCAGCCGATAAGCTCATAGCCATGGAGTTCTCGCTTAGATTAATTTGCTGCGTTGTTGCAGGAGTAAAAAGATAAAGAATGGTGCGCCAATGAGCGCTGTCACTAAGCCAACAGGCAGTTCCGCAGGGGGTAAAAAGGCGCGCGCGCCGATATCGGCAAGTGCCAACAAGGCGGCACCTAACAGAGCGCTCATGGGGAGGAGGCGTTGATGATCTGGCCCCAACAACATACGCACTAAATGGGGTACCACTAAGCCAATAAAACCGATAATGCCCGTTGCCGCAACACTGACGCCGACCCCTAAGGCGCAGAGCAGGATGAGTCTCAGCTTGAGTGAATCAACATCAATCCCTAAATGCCTAGCCTCGGCCTCACCGAGCAGCAGGGCATTAAGCGCCTTAGCATCACGATTAAATTGCCAACTGAGCAGGGCCAACACCACTAAACACAAGCCCACATATTGCCATTGTGCGCCAGCAATACTGCCCATCTGCCATAGGGTTAAGTCCCTGAGCGCCATATCATTGGCTAAATAGGTGAGCACGCCAATCCCTGCTCCGGCGAGCGCGGCAACGGCGACACCTGATAAGAGCAATAACACGACCGATGTGCCTAAAGCGCTGCTGGCAAGACGATAGACGATAAGAGTAGTGATTAAACCAGAGGTAAAAGCACTGACAGAAATCATGACAGATTCGGCGTGGGGGAATAGCACTATGCAGATGGCCGCACCTAATGCCGCGCCGGATGACACGCCAATAATCCCTGGATCCGCCAGAGGGTTACGAAACAATCCCTGCATCACCGCACCGCATTGGGCTAGCATAGCCCCAACGGCAAGAGCCAATAAGGTGCGAGGCAAGCGGACATTGCTGACAACCAGTTGCTCGTGGGGGGCGAGATTGCCAATGTTTTGTTCCGTGGCCCAATTAAATACCGCGCTGAGGGAGTCGATAAGGCTGATATTCACAGGCCCGACACTGACGGAAAGCAAGCTGCTAAGGAGTAGCAGCGTTGCCATGGTGGGCCATAGCCAGCGATGTTGTAACATACTCATCAGCCCTAACATTATTGATCTTGCTTGAGCAAAGTGGCGGCCAAGTCTTCAGCCGCTCCGATAGCACTAATGCCTAATCCGCCGAGTAAGGCTTGCGGCGCAAGGGTTTGGATATGACCATTTTTGCCTGCGGGAGTGTGGGCGAGTAACGGCATTTCCTTTAAGAGTGCTTGCGCGGTTTGTTCATCCGTTTGTGGATCGCTCTGCTCGCTGCGCTTAGAGAGTAAAATCACATCGGGCTGGAGTGAGAGAATGCCCTCTTGAGAGAGACTCTTGTAACCTTCAAAGTCGGCAATATTTTTCGCCCCCGAGAGCGCGATAATGGTATCGGCTGCAGTGCCTTTACCGCCGACACGGGCGCCGCGTCCTTCCTGTAATAACATAAACAGGATTTTCGGCTGGGCCTGCTGTTGGCTCAATTGCTGTTGCTGTTTATTTAGCCCATCAAGTCTTTGATACAAATCTTGTTTTAACTGTGTCGCTTGGTCTGTGCGTTTCAGTAGCTGAGCGAGGGTATCAATATTGGTCATCAGCTGTTTCTCATCGGCACTTGAGGGTAACTTCACTACCTCAATCTTGGCCTGTTTGAGCACATTAAGGGTGGTTTCTGGGCCCATTACCTCAGAGCCGACAACTAAAGTTGGCGACAACGCTATAATGCCCTCGGCCGACAGCATTCTGTGATATCCCAATTTGGCAACCGATGCCAAGTGCTCGGGAAGATAGCTGGTGGAGTCCACCGCAACCAGCTCGTGGGCTGCATCGAGGGCAAGCACCAACTCTGTCACTCCAGCGCCCGCACTAACCAGTTTTATCTCCTGTGATAAGGCATTGGTCGAGAATAAGGCCGCGAGCGTTGAGAGAGTGAGCGCCTGTAAAAATAGCCGCCAGTTATTGATTGATTGATTGGCATGACGATTGGCTTGAAACAACATGGGTAAACTCCTACTTCATCTGTGTGCAAGGCAGGTAAAATCGACTGCCAAGGGAAAATGTTCTGCTTTAACCTAAGTGATTAATGTTCCATCAAAATCTGCGTCTGGCTGATGGCATTGCCCTGCAAGAGCGCTAACAGCTGCATTAAGGGTTCTACCGGCGCGGCTTTATCTGCGGCGATAATGATACTGGCCTGAGGATGGTGTTTTAGCTGTTCTTCAAATGCCAAGCTGAAGGCGCTTAAGTCGGAATAGGTATCACCATTTAGCGCCCAGTGGGGAGCGCTTGCCATAATATTGATGGCGATGGATTGTTTCGGTTCGACGGCCGAGATCGCGCTGCTTGGGCTTTGCGGCACTTCCACGGGTAAACTCATCAAACGGCTATTGGCGGTGAGCAACAGAAACACTAAGACGATAAAAATAATGTCAATCAACGCAGTAAGATCGATGCTCGGCAGGGGCTCTAAGGCCGAGATCCCCGCTTGAGGTAATGAGGCTCTATCGGCACTGATCATGGCTGTGACTCGAGTTGAGTGTTAGATGCGGGTTTAGCGCGATTAACGTCGGCAAAAGCCTGATAGTGATTCTGCTCGAGGGCGATATGTTCAACCCCAGATAGCCACAAATTGAGTTGATTCAATACATGACTCACTTTTACGCACTGACTATGGGCCCAGATCCCAAACAGATGGGCGGCGGTAATGGTCGGCACCGCAATAATCAGGCCCGCTGCCGTGGTGTTCATCGCCAAGCCAAGCCCTGCACTGAGCTGTGATGGGGTGACAGGACCTTGGGATTGCCCTAACTGGGCAAACATTTCAATCAGCCCCAGTACCGTCCCCAGTAAACCCAGTAATGGGCTAATAATCCCAATCACTTGCAGTAACTTGAGGCCTGCTTGTAAGTCCCTTTGCTGTTTGTTCATCCATAGACTGAGTAATTCTTCCCTGAGCTGCTTTGGTTTATCAGCTTGTTTTAGCAGTAAATTGGCGCCTCTTGTCAGTAAGTCCTGCTGACGACTCGTACTATTGATAAGCGCTTGAATAGTATCACTGCTGGCCTTGGCATCGGATTGACGTAGCGTTTTCACCCAAGCCTGTTTTTTGGGGGACATAGATGCAAAGGATTGCTGTAAAAATAAGGCACTACGTTCGAGACAAATCATTAACGCGAGAAAGGCGCAGATAAGTAGCGGCCAAGTCAGGGCGCCGAGTTGAGCCTGTAGGGTAGAAAAGTCAGTCATGGGCAATTGAGCCTCTTAGGTCAAAATCGTTATCTAATAATGGGTTATCAAGCTATCAGCGATAACTGGAATGCTGCGGTTAGGGACGTTCAATTTAAGGCGAAGCGAATAGGTACTCTCACCTTGTAATGGCTGGCCAGTTTGTTGGTGGGAGCTTGAAATTCCCAAGTCTCAACCGCCTCTAATGCCGCTTGATCTAGCAGCCCCACCCCCGAACTTTTTACTAAGGTGAGGGCGAGCTGTTGTCCAAATTCGTTAAACATCACTTCTACCGTCGCCGTGCCTTCAAGCCCTTTTTTACGTGCCATGCGTGGATAGGTGGGTTGCGGCGGTTTACTGGCAAAAGTTGGCGTCGCCAGTTCAATAATCTCGGGAGTGGCGTCACTGCTCTCGCTGGTACTGGTGGACGTCATATTGGTGTTGTTAATGGCGGCCTTATCTTGAGCCTTGATTTCTGCCATTTGCGACAACACTCGATCAGAAGGTTTTGAAACCTCTTCAGTTTCTTTTTGATGCTGAGTATTAGTGGCCATAAGCGGCATAGCCGTTGTCGCATCAGCTTTCGAAGATGTGTTTGGCACAGGCTTGTTCTTTACATCAGATTGAACCGTTTGCGGCTTAGCTGTGGCTGGTGCTTGTCTTGCCATTTCTGCTGTTAGCGTTTCAGCTGGTTTGGGCGCCGTTAGGGGCTGACTGGTTTTAGACGAGCTGGTATGAGTCACATTTGTGGAGGTTTTATCCAAGGTAGCGGTATTCGCTGGCGTACTTTTTACCGCAGATATGGCTGCTGATTTTTCTGCTGCACGAGGTGCTGCAAAGCTTAAGGTAACCGCTTTATTTGCTTCATTGAATGCGGCCATTTGAGTCGATTCATTGAGAATACTTGGTAATGGCATAGCAGGCTGCGATGCAATCACACCCGTTTGGATTGCAACGGTTAATGCGCCAAAAACCAGATATCGTTTCGGTGTCACAGTACGCCTTCCAAGTTCAAAAAACAGTCTCTCATCAATCAATGCTAATTAAGATACATAAATACAATTGAGATCGCAAATGATAATGATTTCTATTTGATCAATTTTCTAATCTCAGTTAGAGTGCCAGCAATTACGAAAATGGATGCTCAAAAATGCAGCAGTTCGACCTAGGTTGACGGACCAACCACAAATGGTCGATTTGAATTCTAATCGATTAATATCATTGATGATTTGAGGATGTAACCATGAAAAAGAAGCCGTTAGTTATCGCCGTTGCGATCGCATTAACGACTACGGCGCTAAGTTTTACGTTAGCGGCTGAAGAAGGTGTGACTGCTCAGCGAAAGGAAAAAAAGCCAGGAGTAGTCGAGACTGAGTTTGATGAAGTATTAGTAAGCGCGACACGCTTGAGTGAAAAAGTCTCCCAAACGAGTCGCAGTGTCGCCGTTGTGAGTGAAGAACAACTCAATGTGGCTCAGGCATCATCGGTTGCTGAAGCATTAAAGAATGAGGCCAACATCACTTTAACCAATGGACCGAGAGCGACGTCTCAAGGGGTTGAGATCCGTGGCTTAAGCGGCGATCGCGTATTACAAACCATTGATGGCGCAAGACAGAATACCAGTTCAGGTCACCGTGGTTCTTACTTTATGGATCCTGAATTACTCAAATCGATAGAGGTGATTCGCGGTCCTGCCAGTAGCCTCTGGGGCAGTGGTGCCATCGGTGGTGTGGTGGCGCAGAATACTAAATCGGCTCAAGACTTCTTAGCCCCTAACGAAACCTTCGGTGGCTATCTAAAGCAAGGCTATGACACCAATGGCGATCGCACTAAAACCAGCGCCGCCGTGTATGGCCAACAAGATACTATTGATTGGTTAATCAATGGATCTTACTTCGACTCCAATAATATCAATACGGGGAATGACGAAACCTTAGCGAACAGTGCTTCTTTGGGGAGCAACGGTTTGGCTAAGTTTGGATGGCAAGCCGATGAGGCTTCACGCTTAGAGTTATCGGCAAGAGTTGGCAAGATTAATGAACTCGTGCCGAGTAATCCTTCCGCCGCGGTGAGCAGTTCGGTGCCTTTAGTGCGCCGTAAAACGGACGATCAAAACGTCACCCTTAATTACAGCTTGGCGCCGGCAAATAATCCGTATTTGGACACAAAAGTCCAAGTCTATTGGAATAGCACGGATTATGACGAAGACAGGGTGACCAAAGGTCAATTCGATAGCACCGAATACCGCACCATTGGGATTAATCTCAACAACAGTTCGCAGTTGGGTAACACTAAGTTGACCTATGGTGTCGATGGTTATCGCGATACCCTTAAAACCGTTAGAGACGACAAAGGCCAAGTGGGGCAACGCCCAGGGGGTATTGATGGTGAGACCACTGTGTGGGGCGCCTTTACCCGTGCTGATATTCAATTGTCGCAAACCGTCAATCTCGACGCCGCCTTACGTTACGACAGCTTTAAAAACGAGAGTCACAACCTCAATGCTTCTGCGGATGACAATGAGTTATCGCCTTCGCTGGGCTTGAGTTGGCAGGCTCAGCCGTGGCTGACCTTAAGTGCCCGTTACGATCAGGCTTTCCGTGCACCGACGGTAGAGGAAATGTTTTCTACCGGAACCCATTATTGCATTCCACCGATCCCAGGGTTTTTACCCCAAGGTCTGTGTAATACCTTTGCGACGAATCCCAACTTAAAGTCTGAAGTCGCCCGCAATAAAGAACTGAAAGCCGATTTTCGTTTCAACGACTTAGCCGGTGATGATGAGCTGGCTTTCACCGTAAACATCTTCCGTAACGATGTGGACGATTTTATCGTTCAGCAAGTCTCCAATCCGTTAATGGGGATCCCAGGATTTGAGCAAACCACCTCATGGAATAACGTGGAAGATGCGCAGTTAACGGGCTTTGAGCTCAGCGGCCGTTATCGCATTGGTCAAACACGGCTGACGATGAATTACGGTCAGACCCGCGGCGAAGACCGAAAGACTGGTGACTATATCGAAGGTATGCCCGCCAATAAGTTTAACGTCGATCTCTCCCAAGGCATTATGGAAGGCGATATGAAACTCGGCACCCGAGTGACCTATGTCGCCAGCCAATCCAATACACCCGAGGGTTATCGCGTGGCTAAGTATGACGACTACACCCTGTGGGATGTTTACCTCGCCTGGGAGCCTGCTATGGGGGCTATGTCTGGCCTGAGAGTCGATTTCGCCATTGAAAACATTGGTGACGAGAAATACCAACAGGCATGGCAGACCCTGTATCAACCTGGCCGCAATATGAAGTTGTCAGCACGTTATATGTTCTAGGCCCAGCTTTAGGAGACGCAAATGACACAAACAATCGACACCGAAATTGCTCACTCGAGCCATAAAATCGATGCCGGCTCGCAGTCAATGTTAAGGCAGCGCTTTGTCAGCCAGCCCGATTTAATGCCTGCACAACTGGCGAGTGAATTAGGTATTGCCGAGCTTGATGTGGTCGCAGCACTGCCGCAAGCGCAGCGGGTGTTTTTACCTTTAACACAAATCGACGAGCTGCTGCAGAGCTTACCCGAGTGGGGACCTCTGACCACGATAGTGATGCTCTCGGGCAGTGTGTTTGAATTTAAAGGTGATTTCCCTCAAGGGAAATTTGCCCATGGTTACTACAACCTCTACAGCAAAGGTGATGGCCTTCATGGTCATCTTAAGCTGGATAACATGCGAGCAATCGCCTTAATCAGCAGACCCTTTAGGGGCAGCGAGAGCCATTCGATTAACTTTTTTGGCCCTCAAGGCGAGGTGGTATTTAAAGTTTATTTAGGACGAGACAAGCAAAGAGTGCTTTTTCCTGAGCAAGTTCGCCGTTTTAAAACGCTAGCGGGCACCTTTGCCACTCAATAGTCACCGACATAATTTATTAAGGTATCCAACATGAAGCCTGAAATCTCCGAGCAAGAACAACGTTTAAGGGACAAACTGTTACCCGAAATTGAGGCCTTTAAACAGCAGCGCCATACTTTGCAACTCGCAACTGTGGATACGGATGGGCAACCCAATGCCAGTTACGCGCCATTTGCCTTAGCTGACGATGGGTTTTACATCTTAGTGAGTGACTTAGCCCGCCACGGCCACAACCTTAAACAGTCGACCAAAGTGTCTGTGATGCTGGTGGAGGATGAAGCCGAAGCTAAGTCGGTATTCGCCCGTAAACGCCTCACTTTCGATGCAATCGCTCAAGCGGTTGAACGCGATACGCCCTCGTTTAGCAAAGGAGTCAGCCTGTTATCAAAACGCTTTGGCGACATGTCCGATAACCTCGCGGCACTGATGGACTTTAATCTGTATAAGTTAGCGCCCCATCAGGGATTGTATGTGAAAGGTTTTGGCCAAGCCTTTAGTCTGACAGGGAGTGAATTACTCGATGTTAACTGGAAGCGTGATGGCCACCATGGCACGCCTAAAGCACCCGAAGATATGCAGGTAGCTTAAGTGCCTTTAGCTTAAACATTTGTGTTTTGAAAATCTGCGCCTTGAGCTTGACCGACTCAAGGCGCCAGCATAAACCCGCTATCTAGGCGGGTTTATTGTTATATTCCTCAAGGCATTTTTACTTTTACCTTCATCCTTTGTTATTGCCGGATTTCAGAGACGCCTTGCTAAACTCACTTTGTTTATCCTTAGGGCATTCGGGTATGCTCTGTTGATGCTCGCATGTGCTAAGGTTGATGGGCACATAAAGACTAAGGATATCAATAGTGAACAAACCGCTAACTGAGCCTACAGAATTGAGTACACTTCCCCCACGATCATTATCAGAGTCCACTATGCCTCACAACGCTGCTAATACCTCGATTCGCCAACGGGCGGTATTGCCCTGGATTTGGCAATTTCTTAAGCCCTATCGCCTGCGGGTGGTTGCGGCGATTGTATTTCTTTTGATTGGCTCCTTGGCCTGGCTATCCCTCGGGCAGGGCGTGCGGCTGATGGTGGACGAAGGTTTTATTAAGGATAACGCCCAGCGTCTCAATGAAATTATTTTGTTGGTACTGCTCATCACCGCCGTGAGTGGCACTGCGGTGTTTTGTCGTTTTTATTTGATGACTTGGCTCGGCGAGCGGGTCAGCGCCGATATAAGGCTGACGGTTTACAATCAACTGCTGAAGTTGTCTCCAGCCTTCTACGCCAAGGTGCGTACCGGTGAGGTGATTTCGCGCTTTACCGCCGACTCGACTCTGCTGCAAACCGTGGTCGGCTCGAGTCTCTCGATGGCGCTGCGCTCCGGCGTGACTGTGATCGGTGGGCTGGCGATGATGGGGATCACCAGCGTGAAGATGACGCTGCTCGTCTTACTGGCCGTGCCTTTGGTGCTGGGGCCTGTCGGTTTCTTTGGCCGAAAAGTGCGAACCTTAGCGCGGGAGAGTCAAGACCGGGTGGCGGATTTGGGGGCCTATGTGGATGAAACCTTACATGAAATTCACACAGTGCAAGCCTATGGGCATGAGGATAAGGACCGCAGTTTGTTTAATGGTCGTGTTGAAGATGTGATGACCGCCGCCAGTGGTCGCATTCGTTACCGCGCCATGTTGATTTCCTCCGTGATGTTTTTAAGTATCGCCGCCATTGCATCTGTGACTTGGGTCGGCGCCCACGACGTGATGTCGGGTAAAATGACGGGCGGCGAACTGTCGGCCTTTATGTTTTATGCCGTGATGGTGGCTGGCGCCGTTGCCACTATCAGTGAAGTTGTCGGTGAGATCCAACGCGCCTCGGGCGCCGCCGAACGTTTAATCGAGTTGGCTGAAACTGAGGTCGATATTCCTGCGCCAGTGGTGCCTAAAACACTGCCCACGAAAGTGCGTGGCGAGCTGCAACTACAAGAGCTGAATTTTCATTATCCCGAGCAAACTCAGTTAGTGCTCAGCGACTTAGATCTAACGATAACCGCGGGCGAGCGGGTGGCCTTGGTCGGGCCAAGTGGGGCCGGCAAGAGCACGCTATTTCAGTTATTGCAGCGGTTTTATGTGCCGTCTTTGGGCAGCATTCATTTGGATGGGATTGATATTGCTGAGCTTTCACCAAAGGATTTGCGGGCGCAGTTTGCGCTTGTGCCGCAGGACTCAGTGATTTTTGCTACTAGTGTGCTGGAAAATGTGCGCTATGGCCGCGTCGATGCCAGCGAACAGGAGGTGATTGATGCCTGTATTGCAGCCCGTGCCCATGAGTTTATCAGTGAGTTTAGTGAAGGTTATCAAACCTACTTGGGTGAGCGTGGCGTGCGCTTATCCGGTGGTCAAAAGCAGCGTATCGCCATTGCGAGGGCGATTTTAGCCGACAGGCCTATCTTGCTGCTCGATGAGGCGACCAGTGCGCTCGATGCCTTAAGCGAGCAAAAAGTGAAGCAGGCACTCGATGAATTGATGAAGGGGAAAACCACGCTTATCATCGCCCATCGCCTCGCCACAGTGATCAATGCGGACCGAATTATCGTGTTCGATAAGGGGCGTATCGTCGCCAGTGGTAAGCATCAAACCCTTTTACAAACCAACGCCTTATATCGTGAATTTGCCAGTTTGCAGCTTCTGACGGATGACGTGAGTGCGCTTAGCGAGTAAGGTTTGGATGGGAATGTAATGCAAACAAAACCCCAGAGTGTTGCTTTGGGGTTTTGTTTTGGATTTAAGACTGCTCGCACATCACTGATGTTTAGCTATGTTTAAGCCTGATGTTTCAGTTCTCGGCGCAGAATTTTACCCACGGTACTCTTAGGTAGCTGCGGCATAAATTCAATCAACTTCGGCAGCTTGTAGGCGGTGAGTTGCTCGCGGCAGAAGTTGATAATGGAGGTTTTCATTTGATCATGATCTTGGCTGTCATCTTTTAGCACAACAAAGGCTTTGACCGCTTCTCCTGAGTGTTCATCCTTTACACCAACCACGGCACATTCAATGATATTCGGATGGCTGGCGAGCACGTTTTCGACCTCATTCGGATAGACGTTAAAGCCGGAGACAATAATCATATCCTTTTTGCGATCAACGATTTGATGGAATCCTTCCTCGTTCAAAATCGCAATATCCCCGGTTTTAAAGAAACCATCGGCAGTCATTACATTGGCCGTTTCTTGGGGATTATTCCAATAACCCAGCATCACTTGCGGGCCTCGGGCGGCGAGTTCGCCAGCTTCCCCTTGCGCAACTTCATTGCCGTTTTCATCTAACAGTTTGACCTCAGTGCCGAGAACAGGCTTACCGATAGTGCCAATCTTCTGATATCCGGGAGCATTGAGTGAAATCACCGGTGAAGTTTCGGATAATCCATAACCTTCACTGATGGTATTGCCCGTAGTTTGTTGCCAGATATTGGCTGCGGCCGCGGTGAGTGCCGTACCACCCGAAATAGTGATTTTTAAATGACTGAAATCTAGCGCCTTAAACTCTGGCTGATGGCACAAAGCGACAAAGAGGGTGTTAAGCCCTGCAAAGCCGGTAAAAGGATATTTCGCCAGTGTCTTGATTAAGCCACTAATATCACGGGGATTGGGGATCAATACCGAGCAACCACCACATTCAAAATACAGTACTAAGTTCACCATAAAGGCGTAGATATGGTAAATCGGCAGTGGCGCGACAAAAATATCTTCCCCTTCGCTGATAACGCTGCCGATGCGGGATTTTACCTGCGCCGCATTGGCGAGCATATTACCGTGGGTCAGCATGGCACCCTTGGAGAGGCCCGTTGTGCCACCGGTATATTGCAGCGCCGCTAAGTCACCTGCGGCAGGGGCTACACGGTTAAAGGGTAGCTCGGACCCTTGTTTTAGCACATGACAGAATTCGACATTTTTAAGCCCCGTTTTGGGCTGCACCTGCGGATCGATAAGATCTAACGGGTGAGTGGAAATCACCAATTCAATTGGTGTGGTCGCAACCACTTTAGCAAGGGTTGGCAACAGATCTGACAGCACTACTAAGGCCTTCGCACCTGAGTCATTAAACTGATGAATAAGCTCTCGCTCCGTGTAGAGCGGGTTAGTGTTGACTAGGATAAGTCCCGCCCGCAACGCACCATAGGCGGCGATAACGAATTGGGTAATATTGGGTAATTGAATCGCGATCCGATCGCCGGGTTTTAGGTTAGTGTTATTCTGCAAATAGGCCGCAAAATAGCGTGAATCGCGTTCTATATCATTGAAGCTGCTGGTTTTCCCCAAACAAGCATATGCCGTTTTATCACCAAAGCGTTGGCTAGTGCGTTCGATTAAGTCTATGAGTGATGAGTATTTGCCAAGTTCGAGTTGTGACTCTTGATCGTATGCCATGCCTAACTACCTCAAATAGGTTTATCGTTGTTATTATTTTAAAATCAAACGAGTGTTTAGATTAGAAGGATTCAACCTGTCAGGTCAACGTTTATCGTTAAATTATTGTAGCAATTTGCACGGCTATCCAATTGTAAAAATAGAATTTTTACTCTAATGAAGGGCGGTGAACTGCAGTGCAAATTTACTACAGCACACCTGAATTTGAGATGAAAAAGCGAGGGTTAGCGTCGAAATTAACGGGGAGATTGCTCATCATGGCGTAGGGTGAGCACTTCGTATCCCATAGGGGTGACAAGTATCGTATGTTCTGATTGCGCCGAGAGTTTTTTATCGCGGGTAACAACCGTCCAACCATCTTTTTTGAGCTTTATCTTTTCAGTGCCCTGATTCACCATGGGCTCAATGGTAAACACCATGCCCGCTTTGAGCTTAAGGCCTTGATTCGGTTTTCCATAGTGAAGGACTTGCGGCTCTTCATGCATTTCTTGACCTATCCCATGGCCGCAGTAATCCCTGACGATGCTATAACCAAAGGATTGCGCATATTGTTGAATCGCATGGCCAATATCGCCTAATGTGGCCCCAGGTTTTACCTGTTTTATCCCCTGCCACATGGCAAGATAGGTCACATCGGCCAGCTTTTGGGCAGTGGCGGGCGCCTGTGGCATCGCATACATTTTACTGGAGTCGGCAATATAGCCGTCTTTCTCGAGGGTAATATCTAAGTTAATGATATCTGTGCTTTTGATGACCTCAGTCGCTGAGGGCACACCATGGCAGACCACCTCGTTAATGGATGAATTCAACACATATTGATAGCCATACTGACCCTTACTCGCGGGACGCGATTTTAGCTCATTGACGATAAAGGCTTCGACCGTATCGTTGATATCCATGGTGCTGATGCCTGGGCGGACATAGGTATCAAGGATTTGAAATACTTGAGCGAGTAATTGCCCGGCGCGGCGCATCAGTGCAATTTCTTCGGCAGATTTTATCTTCACTTGATTATTCATCGGCCATTTCCTTTACCTGGCTCACGTTGGCTAGGTTCACATCTGCAGATTTCATCAAATCGGCGACTAACTGATTAAAGGAGAGTTGTGGATGCAATTCTGCCAGCATCCCGATCCTTATCCAGAATTCTGCCTGCGAGTTGATTGAGCGTGACATGACCGAACTGGCTTTTCTCAGCTCATCATGCAGTTCTTCGGAAATTTTAACTATGCCCATAAATATACTTTATATATGTTTCGTATATTTATTGTATTCGATCTATATGGCGCTCCGTCAATAATAAATCGACATTGGTTTACCGCAATGACAGCCGAGCCTCTTTTGAGGCTGTCGCCGTAAGCGCAAGAGAAGTGGTTAGAAGGCTATGGTTTTGCATTGGCATATTTCATGTTTGTGCGGCGCGAGTTGAGGCTATTTAGCGGATTTAAGGAAACAAGCTGAGTAAAAAGCCCTGCAACCTCTGTTATTCAATGGGCAAGATTCGCGCAAGTGACTAACAGTGATGGAGTGTGCTCGCTTATCGGCGAGCACACTGCCGCATGACGCGCTAAGGGCTAAAGAAGCCGGTTTCTTGGCTAACGCTTTGTTCAGGTTTGCTCACATCCGTTACCGAGAATTCGATAATTTTGCGCCCCGTTGGGATTGCATCCTTATCGGCTAATACTGTCACGGGATAATCCGATTGCTCGCCCGGAGCAAGGGTAATGACCGAGTCGGCAATTAAGCTGAAGGGCATTTCGCTGTTGACCGCGAGTTGATATTGCTTGGTTTGCTGAGTCTTGTTACGGATCTTCAGCTGGTAGGTATTTTCAACTTTGTTATCGGCGGTTTCGCGATACAGGCTCTGTCTGTCGCGAATGACGTTAAGCTGAATTTCACTGCGACTGGAGAGATCTAAACCTATTACAACCAACATAATGACAACGGCTGCGCCGTAACCTAAAAAGCGTGGCGAGCGCCAGTTGGAATGGGTGATGCCCTTTAATTCATTCTCGCTGACATAGCTAATTAGGTTTTGTTTGTAGTCGAATTTTTGCATGGTTTCATTACAGGCATCGACACAGGCACCGCAGTTAATGCACTCGTATTGGAGCCCTTGGCGAATATCAATCCCCGTCGGGCAGACTTCGACACATAAGTTACAGTCAACACAATCACCGAGTTCAGTCTGTTGTTTGCGCTTACGTGGGCCGCGCGCTTCGCCGCGTGCGGCATCATAGGTGACGGTTTTAGTGTTGGCATCGAACATGACTGCCTGAAAACGCGCATAGGGGCAGCAGTGTAAGCACATTTGCTCGCGCATCCAGCCAGCATTTAAGTAAGTACAAATCGCGAAAAACCATACCCAGCAGGTTGTCCAAAAGCCGGCGTTGCCGGTAAAAATATCCAAATAGAGTTCGCGGGCGGGGATGAAATAACCGATGAATCCACAGCCAGTAATTAAGGCGGCTAATCCCCACAGGCCGTGTTTGAGACTTCTTTTACCGAGTTTATTGGCTGACCATGGCGCCTTATCGAGCAATTTGCGTTTGTTGCTGTTGCCCTCAATTCGGCTCTCGAGCCAAACAAACATAAAAGTCCACGCGGTTTGCGGGCAAAGATAGCCACACCAGACACGCCCCCAAAACACAGTAATGAAAAACAACCCAAAGGCGGCGGCAATAAACACCCAAGCGAGCAAGGTGAAATCCTGTGGCCAGAGCGTGAGGCCAAAAAAGAAGAACTGCTGCTGACTCACATCCAGCAATATCGCTTGCCGACCATCAAAGGAAATAAAGGGCAGAGCAAAAAACAGCAGTACTAACAGGCTATTCATTGTGGTTCTTAGACGCTGAAAATAACCCTTCTGCTCTCGAAAATGAATCTGACCATTCACGGGGGCTGGTTTATCGTCCGCCTGGATATTTTTTACGGGGATAAATTGCTCAGCAGAGGGGCGCTTGGCGTTCTCTCTGTGTTGGATGTCACTTTTGGGCATATGCTGTCCTAACGGCTTAAATAAGATTCGGCTCCCTATAGCAAGCGTTAGGCCAAGTTTAACGTATTGATTTTTAATGGTTAAATTGGATGGCAATTTGGCGGGTGTCGCGATATATCGCTAATTGGCGATATATCGCGTTTTTAAAGTTATTCTTCCGCGAGGGTTTGACGTGTAATCCCGAGCTTCTTCATCCGCGATCTAAGTGTACTTGGCGGGACGCCGAGCACATTGGCCGCACCGTTGGGGCCCGAAATACGCCAATTGAGCTGCTTTAATGTTTGCTCTATGTGTTGTGCTTCCGCCTCGGCCAAGGTTTGTAATGGTGAGGCCGCGGTTTGAGTCTGCAGGTGATGCGTGGGCATGGCATGGATATGTAAAATATCCGTTTGAGATAAAATGGCCTCCCGCTCGAGGATATTTTGCAATTCACGCACATTACCCGGCCAGCTGTAGGCCATCAGTTTTTGCAGACCTTTTTGGCTCACGCCGCGCAGTTTCTTACCGAGTTTGCGGTTTAGGGAATGCAAAATGTGGCTGACAAGCTCGGGCATGTCCTCAAGTCTTGCCCTCAGCGGCGGCACTTGGATGGGGAAGACGTTCAAGCGGTAATAGAGATCCATCCTGAATAAGCCCTGTTCAACGCGCTTGAGTAAATCATGGTGACTGGCGGCGACTAAGCGAATATCGACCTTAATGGTTTCACTGCCGCCGAGTCGTTCGAAGGATTGCTCTTGGATCACCCGAAGTAACTTAGATTGCGCCTCCAAACTTAATTCGGCCACCTCATCGAGAAACAGCGTCCCTTGATGGGCGAGTTCGAAGCGGCCCTTGCGCAGCTGAGTCGCACCAGTAAAGGCACCTTTCTCATGACCAAACAACTCACTCTCTAACAGCGAGGCTGAAAACGCCGCGCAGTTAACGCTGATCATGGGCTTATCTTTACGGCGACTCAGTTGATGTAAGTTACGGGCAACCAGTTCTTTGCCTGTGCCATTTTCGCCACAAATCAATACGGTACTGTCGGTATTGGCCACCATATGCAGCTGCTGGATCATATGACGGATCACCGCGCTACTGCCCGAAATATCCACATCGCCGGTCTTATCGGCTAACTCGGCTTGGAGATAATGATTCTCGCTGGCCAGTTGCTCCGACAGGGCTTGAACCTGCGCTAAAGCTTGACGTAGCGACTGCTCGGTTTGTTTCTGAATACTGATGTCACGAAATATCGCGACTACGCCGATAAGCTTGTTGTCCCGATAGACGGGCGTCGAGCTGTAATGTACTGGAAAGCTGCTGCCATCTTTGCGCCAAAACACATCGTGGGTGATTTCCCTTGCAATCCCATCCTTCAAGGTGTTGTAGATAGGACAATCTTCTTGGGGATAATGACTGCCATCCGCGTGGCTATGATGATGGCAATTATGGATATTTTTGCCGAGTAATTCTTCATTCTTCCAGCCCGTCATGCGCTCAGCGGCGGGATTAATGAAGACGGCATTACCATTTAAATCAAACCCATAAATGCCTTCACCCACGGCATTGAGCAGTAGCTGATTCTCTGGCAGAAAATGTTTATCCAAGGGCATTGCGGCGGGTTGTGTTGAGTTCATTCCGTTGATTCCTTAATACGAATGAGTGCCCAGAGTATAACCCCTTGAGTCGTGTCGCGATATATCGTGAATTACTCGGTAACGCTCGAATTGAATGGTTTAGAGATATGTTTAGAGGTCTGACCATTAACTTGTTGATAATAAAAAGCTTATATTTTAATCGATCGAAAGTTGTATTTAGTGCTGGCGTAAAAGAGTAAATTGTTATAAAAATGTTTCATAAATATCTTTGGCTAAGTTGACCTGAATAAAGCAGGCTCGCCCTTAATACTGGGGATTCACGGCAACGCAGGGATGTTTATTGCAGTACGGTGTGAGTGAATGACCGAGTTAAATAGCGTTTTGGGGTGAGATGGCTGTGTTAAGAGTATGGAGTGATTTTCTGCCCACCTTTCCGGGAAATTACTTTCTACTGATTTGAAGTGTGCAAAAAGGCTGCGATGCAGCCTTTTTTATTGCGCGAGTGTTTGTGTCTTAAAGCTTTGTTTTTGAAGTTTAAGCCAAATAAACAGCTTACAGTGCTTTTGCCTGAGCTAAGCCATTAAGCACGGCCTCTATGGTGAGCGTTGAAGGCAGCACTATGCCGTTTGGCGTCCTTGGACCATAGACCTTATTGTAAGGTGTACCCGGTACGCCTTCATGCTTCATATAACCCGCAATGGTGGAATCGGCTTCGCTCCAATTTCCCTGCATCAAAATAACCTTGTCGGCCATCAGCGCATTCACCACTTGCTCTCTATGGGTGACTTCAGCCTTGTTGGTTTGGCAAATGCTGCACCAGTCTGAGGTGATATCCACAAACACTGTGTAGCCATCGGCGACCAGCGGCGCGATTTTTTCAGGGGCCAGCGTATGCCACTGCAGCTTTTGATAGGCTTGATAATCTTCGCCTTTATGTACAAAACCGATAATTCCGCCTAGACCTACGGCGAAAAATCCCAATACAAAAATTACCGCGAGTGGAATGCGCTTACCTTTGCTGCGTTGCCAGATTAGCAGGCCAATCGCGCTCACGAGTAATGCGAGAATGACCAGACTGATAAGAGTGATAGTGCCCATAGATGCCTACATGAGTTTCCGATAATCCATTCTATCTTAGCGGCTAACAGCTTAAATCTGCGTGAATTTATGCTTTAAAAGCCGATTAAACCTTTGACGCATTCGGTTGCAATTGTGCTTTTGCGCCGAGTGCACAGTATTTGTAAGCTGGTGCACCAATAAAAAGATCACAAAATAACCACTACAGAAGGGAAGAATAATTGATGCGAGCGCTAACAGAGAAGCAAACGCCCTCAAAACTGAAATGGGCAAGTGTGCTGCTGCCCTTGTTATTCACTGTCTCCATAGTCGGTCATGCCGAGCCCGCGCAAAAAAGCGAAGCTAAAGTGGATAAGCTAGTGCCAGAGGTGGTGACGACTAAGCACAGAATGACGATTCAAAATCAGAAGATCAGTTATCAAGCCATTAGTGGAGAAACCATTTTAGAGGATGATAAGGGTGAGCCTCAGGCGAGTATCTTCTCTATTACGTATTTACGGGATGATGTGCAGGACAGCAGTAAACGCCCTGTCACGTTTATTTTTAACGGAGGCCCAGGTTCAGCTTCGCTCTGGTTGCACATGGGACTCTTTGGGCCAAAACGTGTGATTGTGCCCGGTGATGCCAAAGATGATGGTGCGGCGCCTTATCGGATTGAAGCCAACGATTACTCATTACTCGATGAGTCTGATTTAGTATTTATCGACCCTGTGGGTACCGGTTTTAGCCGCGCGCTTGGTGAGAAGAAAGGCGCTGATTTTTGGGGCGTGAAAGAAGATGCCCAATCCATTGCCGAATTTATGCGCCGTTGGTTGATTGAACATAAGCGTTGGAATTCGCCTAAATATCTTGCCGGTGAAAGTTATGGTACGACGCGAGCCGCAGCATTAGTGGATGAACTCCAAGGCGGTTGGACCGATATCTCGGTCAATGGCGTGATGCTGATTTCATCGATTCTCGACTTTAGCCACGCTCGTTATCAACCCGGTAATAACCAACCCTACATTGGTTTTTTACCGACCATGGCGGCAACTGCTTTTTATCACAATAAAGTTAGTGATGCCGACAAGGCCTTAGGGCTCGAAGTGTTTGTCGAACAGGCGCGTCAATTCGCTATTAAGGATTACGCCTTAGCCTTATTACAGGGCAGCCGTTTAGCGCAAAGCGATTATCAGAGCGTACGCAAACAGTTGGCGCGTTTTACGGGCCTGAGTGAGTCTTATCTTGACCGAGTAAATTTGCGGGTGAGTGCGAGTCGCTACACCAAAGAATTGCTCAGGGATCAGGATTTGACCGTCGGGCGGTTAGACAGTCGTTATACCGGCAAAGATTACGACAGTGGCGGTGACTCGACCGATAACGACCCGTCAGGATATGGTATCGATGGCGCTTATACGGCGGCAATCCATCAGTATCTGTATGAGGATTTAGGGGTTAAATTATCACGCCCCTTCAACGTGCTCTCCACCGATGCTAATCGTGGCTGGAACTGGAATATCAGCGGTAAGCAAATGCATTATGTGAATGTGGCGCCCTATTTAGGGCAGGCGCAGCGTGAGAATAAAGATCTGCGAATATTTGTCGGTAACGGTTATTTCGATTTTGCGACGCCCTTCTTTGCGACCGAAAATACCTTTGCCGATAATGGTATAGATAATAGCCGTGTCACTATGCACTACTACAAAGCGGGTCATATGATGTATGTGGAGCCCGCGTCGCTTGCGCAACTGGTGCAAGATATCCGCGCTTTTTATCATCCTAAGGCGGCTAAATGAGAGTGACCGTATTATTTGGCCAGTGTTAAACTGCCACTCCTGTGAAGGCCCTATTGAGGGCCTTTTTATGCTTTAAAGGGTTAAAAATGAGCTTTAGTACTTGGTTAGGACTATTGGCGATTTGTTGCTTGGGCGCTATGTCTCCCGGGCCGAGTTTGGCCATGGTTGTGCGTCATACCTTGGGCGGTGGTCGCGGCAAGGGGATCGTTTGCGCTTGGGCACACTCGATTGGTATTGGCATTTATGCGTTAGTGACGTTACTCGGCCTAGCCGTTGTACTGAAAAAAGCGCCGTTGATTTTTAATGGGATAGCGATTTTAGGCGCGCTCTATCTCGCATGGATGGGGATCCAAGCATTGCGCTCAAACGGTGGTATGCAGGCAAAGCTTGCGGCGGGGGAGGCGACGGATACACTCACAGCAGCGCGCGATGGTATCGCGATTTCCCTGTTCAATCCTAAGATTATGTTGTTCTTTTTAGCGCTGTTTAGCCAGTTTGTGATGGTGGCCGATAGCTTGACGGGTCAAGCACTTATCGTGCTAACGCCTTTGGTGGTTGATGGGCTGTGGTACACCTTGATTGCCTTACTGTTGTCCCATTCGAGTGTATTGCCTAAGTTACGGGAAAAAGCGGGACTTATCGATAAACTTTCTGGTGTGGTACTGATCCTGCTCGCGATACGCGTGGTGTACACTCTCTGACGTATCACAATGCACATTGATGAGTGTGAAGAAATAAGTGCGAAGAGATAAAAAAACGCCATCATAAGATGGCGTTTTTTATGGGATTTTAGCAGGCGATGCTTGGCCTATAGCGCATCATCAGCCTTTAAAGATTTGTACCGAGTCATCCGCCGCCACCGCTTCTTCCTGCATAACGGGTGGATTCGCGATATGGTCGTCTAGATTGTCGCTTAGCATTTCACGGTATTCGGCGCTAAACCAGTCGAGCGCATTGTCTTTTTCTGCGCCTAAATCGGCAGATTTGATCGCGGCTTCAAAGGCGTTAAAACGCGCTGCGGCAAAACGCAGGGCCGTGCCGACTTTACCGACATCACCTTCCTGCTGGCTTAGCTGATTGGCTAAGGCAATAAATTGATCGGCAAGTTCAAAAATCGTGGTGTTGCTGGTATCAGTCATAGCGCTTACTCAAAATAATTTATTGGTGGGCGATTCTATCCTAAATTCTGCAGGAAGGAACCGCTTACGCTTAAGTATTGGGATCTAAATCTGTTGTAGTGAGCCCAATACTTAGTAGGTCATCCATCGCTAAATTGCGGTTAGTTTGATGGTTGATTGGGCGATATTGTAATTGGTATCAATGGGTTTTACTTCATCATATCAAGGCAGAATATGCAGGTCTGTTCTGTCATCGTGATTTAAATTCTTGCCGATTTGGGATGTAAATAGCCTGCCGAAATACAAGGTCTGCATGGCGGTGCGGGGGAAATAATATCTGATTTAGCCTCCTGTGAAGATTCATCTTCTGTTCAGTTAGCCACTCGCATACTGCTTCCATCAACAGGAGAACCGCCATGAAAGCAATTAAACTTACTCTGTCAGCCTTACTACTCGCTGCAGCTTCATCTTCGGCCATTGCGGCTGATGTCGGAGTGTCGATTAACATCGGCGATCCAAACTTTTACGGTCAGATCAATATTGGTAATTTTCCTCGTCCACAGGTGATTTACGAACAGCCTATCGTGATAGAGCAGTCTCGGGTCGTGTATGAACCTATCTATCTGCATGTGCCGCCTGGTCATGCAAAAAAATGGGGCCGCTATTGTGCCTCCTACGGTGCCTGCGGTCGTCCAGTCTATTTTGTTCAGGATGTCTGGTATCGCGATGAGTACGTCCCCCGTTATCGCTCCTATAAACAAGATAAGCATCACCACAAACATTACGACAAACATGAGCGCCGCAAAGATAGGGATGACGATCGTGGTCATGGCCACCGTGGTCGCGATTAATACGGATTGTTTATACAAACGCCCCTATCACGCTAGCTGATGGCTTATCAGAGTCATTTGCGAATCAAAGCGCCGAGGCTCAACGTGGCTCAGCACTCAACTTTGCTCGAGTTAACTTTTGCGATTCGGGGCGTTTCTCGATAGCAATCGATTGCCTTAACCAAAGGGACGGAGCGGGTTTAGACCTTAATATGCTTGTGATATCTCAAGACTCGGGAATAAAAACCGGAGTTGGCTTGTCATGTCGCGCTATCACTTTTAAGCTAACGGCATCGTAACTTAAGTAAGAGAAACAGATTTTGGCGACTTGGCAGGCATTTATTGACCATCAACGTTCTCAACCCTATTACCAGCAGTTGATAGCATTTGTGAATCAAGAGCGTGAATTGGGTAAGGTGATCTATCCTCCTAAAGAGGATGTGTACAACGCCTTTAAAACAACCCCATTGGAGCAAGTGCGTGTAGTGCTTATTGGTCAAGATCCCTACCATGGTCCGGACCAAGCCCACGGTTTGTGTTTCTCGGTTAAGCGAGGCATTAAACCGCCGCCATCGCTGGCCAATATGTACAAAGAGTTAGTGGACGATATTCCCGGTTTCCAAATCCCGAACCATGGTGATTTAACCCAATGGGCGGAGCAGGGGATTTTGATGCTCAATACCGTGCTGACGGTGGAACAAGGGCAAGCCCACTCACATGCCAATGCAGGCTGGGAAACCTTTACCACTGAGGCGTTAAAGCTGCTTAATGCGCAGGAGCGGCCGATTATTTTCGTACTCTGGGGCAGTCATGCCATCAAAAAAGGGGCGGTGATTAGTGCGCCACAGCATCAAATTCTGTCGGGCCCCCACCCGTCACCACTGTCGGCTTATCGCGGCTTCTTCGGTTGTGGGCATTTCTCTAAAGTGAATCAACTGCTGATGGCGCGGGGGGAAGCGCCGATCCAATGGCAGGTTTAAGTTCACTTTGATAAAGAATGTTAAAAATAAAAAGGCCTTGCTAAGCAAGGCCTTTTTATTGATTTATCGCTGCCAATTAGTGGTTACGATCAACGGAGATTTTTGCCAGCGAAATTAATGCGGTTTTGAAGTCACTGTCGGGTAATACCGCCAACGCTGCAATCGCCTTGTTGGATTCTTCAATGGCTTTTTGCTGAGTGTAAGTGAGTGCGCCGCAGTGATGCAGAGCGGCAACAATTTTCTCAATGGCGTGTGTGCCATCACCTTGCTCAATCGCTTGGCGAATCAGTTGCTGCTCTTCTTCTGTGCCATGGGCAATAGCATAGATCAGCGGTAAGGTCGGCTTACCTTCGGCGAGATCATCACCGATGTTTTTACCTAACTCTTCACTGTCTGCGGTGTAGTCGAGTAAATCGTCGGTCAGCTGGAAGGCAGTACCTAAATACTTACCATAGTCGCCTAATGCGGCTTCTTGCTCGGGTGTGGCGCCGGCTAATACCGCGGCCAGTAACGTGGCGGCTTCGAATAGCTTAGCGGTCTTGCAATAGATCACCCGCATATAGCTTTCTTCAGTGGTATTAGGGTCGTTACAGTTCATTAGCTGCAATACTTCACCTTCAGCCAATACGTTAGTGGTATCGGCTAATACACGCAGTACTCGCATGCTATCGAGTTCGGTCATCATTTGGAATGAGCGGGTATAAAGGAAGTCACCTACTAATACACTGGCGCTGTTACCAAAGAGCGCGTTGGCGGTTTCGCGGCCGCGTCTGAGGGTCGATTCATCGACCACATCATCGTGCAGTAATGAAGCGGTATGAATAAATTCAATAATCGCGGCAAGCTTAAGGTGGGCTTCACCTTGATAGTCGACGGCGCGCGCTGCGAGGACGGACAGTAAAGGACGAAGACGTTTACCACCACCATTAATAATGTAAAAACCTAACTGGTTAATCAGGGCGACATCTGACTCCAGCTGTTTATAGATCAGCTGATTGACTGCTTGCATATCAGTGTCAGCCAGTTGACGAATAGCGTTTAAATCCATAATAGACTCTGGTTGTGGGGCCATTACGTACCCGGCCTCTATTTTAGGCTCACGTGTTATATAGAATGAATTTTACCTAAAATTCCGACATATGACAGTACTCACACTACTAATGTGCGAGTTATTCCGGCCTTTTTTTATTCTTTCCTAATTAGGGCTTGCCAGATAAGGATTCTTCGCGTAAACTCCGCGCCCATTGTCAATAAAGTTTTTGTAGCACCCTGCCTCCCATAGTGTGAGCCAGCGTGTTAGGAATATCGGAGTAAAATAGCTATGTACGCTGTTTTTCAAAGTGGTGGTAAACAACACCGTGTAGCCCCTGGCCACACAGTTCGTTTAGAAAAATTAGAAGTTGCTACTGGTTCAACTGTTGAATTCGATCAAGTATTACTGATCGCTGACGGTGAAAAAGTGCACGTTGGTGCTCCTTTAGTAGCTGGCGGTAAAGTCGTTGCTGAAGTAGTAAGTCATGGTCGTGGCGAGAAAGTAACTATCGTTAAGTTCCGTCGTCGTAAGCACCACGACAAGAAGATGGGCCACCGTCAGTGGTTCACCGAAGTTAAAATTACTGCTATCAACGCATAATAGGAGTCTAACTCATGGCACATAAAAAAGCTGGCGGTTCTACTCGTAACGGCCGTGATTCAGAAAGTAAACGTCTTGGTGTTAAGCGCTTTGGCGGTGAATCAGTTCTAGCTGGTAACATTATCGTTCGTCAACGTGGTACTAAATTCCACGCTGGTGTAAACGTGGGTGTTGGTCGCGACCACACTCTGTTTGCTCTGACTGACGGTAAAGTAAAATTCGAAGTTAAAGGTCCTAATAACCGTAAGTTTATTAGCATCGAAGCTTAATTTTCGAGTCTAGCTTATACTGTAAAGCCCCGCCATTGGTGGGGCTTTCTGTTTTTTATGCTTCTATTTACCTGCGTTTCTGGTGAGTTTGGTAAATCTTTATCAAATTGAGGGCGTTGGCTGGTAAGATTGGGAGCAAGTATCTCGAGTTTTTTGGCGACCGATGAAGTTAAACGGTATAATTCCTTCATTCAGTGATGCCAGGAGTAAGTATGAAGTTTGTCGATGAGGCAGTAATTAGGGTCGAAGCAGGCGACGGCGGTAGCGGTTGCGTGAGTTTCAGACGCGAAAAATATATCCCCGATGGTGGTCCTGATGGTGGTGATGGTGGTGATGGTGGCAGTGTCTATCTGCAGGCCGATGAAAACCACAACACCCTGATTGAATACCGATTTGAACGTTTTCACATGGCTGAGCGCGGTGAAAACGGCCGTGGCCGTGACTGTACCGGCCATAGCGGTAAAGATTTGATTTTAAAAGTGCCTGTCGGTACGCGTGCTATTGACGATGAGACCGAGGAAGTCCTCGGCGATTTAACCACCCATGGCCAAAAGCTATTAGTGGCTAAAGGCGGATTCCACGGTTTAGGCAATACGCGTTTTAAGAGCAGTACTAACCGTGCGCCACGTCAAAAGACCTTAGGTACTCCGGGTGAAGTCCGTAGCCTGAAATTAGAGCTGCTGCTGTTAGCCGATGTTGGCTTGCTCGGTATGCCTAACGCGGGTAAATCGACCTTTATTCGCGCGGTATCACGTGCAACGCCAAAGGTTGCCGATTACCCCTTCACGACATTAGTACCTAACCTAGGTGTGGTTAACCCTCGCCCTGGTCAAAGCTTTGTGATCGCCGATATTCCTGGTTTGATCGAAGGCGCGGCAGAAGGTGCGGGTCTAGGTATTCGCTTCTTAAAGCATTTAGAACGTTGCCGTATTCTGTTGCATATCATCGATATCGAGCCAATTGATGGCACAGATCCGGTGGATTCTGCCCGTGCGATCGTCGGTGAGCTTGAAAAATATTCGCCAAAATTGGCAAGTAAGCCACGTTGGTTAGTCTTTAATAAGGCCGATCTGCTGCTCGAAGACGAGCTGAAAGAGAAGGTCGCTCGCGTAGTTAAAGAATTAGGTTGGGAAGGTGACGTTTACACTATTTCTGCCTATAGCCGCGATGGCACTAAAGAATTAGCGACCAAGCTGCTGGACTTCATCCAAAGTCTTCCTCCGGAAGATAAAGATGCGAACCCAGATGCAGAGGTTGAGTTCAAGTGGGACAATTATCATCAAGCCAACATTGATGCGATCAATGAAGACTATGACGATGAATTCGACGATGACTTTGATGATGACGACTACGATGTAGAAGTGATCTACCAAAGATAATATCCCAACCTAAGTTTTGAGAGTCCCGTGTACGCAGATACTCAAAATGATATTACTCGGCAGGTTGTGCGTGTCGCACAACTGCTACTGGCCTACGGTGCTGAATCTGATTTAGTTGAAGAAATCAGCCAGCGCCTAGGTCAGGCCTTAGGATTGGCAAGTGTTGAGCTTTCCATCTCCTCTAATTCCCTCGTGTTAACCAGTTTAGTGCATGGTCGCTGTATCACGACGACGCGTCGGATCCGCGAGCATGGCATCAATATGACAATAGTCTGCGAGTTGCAACGCATCTGTTTGTTGGCGGAAAAAGGTCTCTATGGCCCCAACGAAGTGCGTAAACGCTTAGCGCGGATTGAACCTAAGACCTATCCGCCCTATCTCGTGATCTTGATGATAGGCCTGTCCTGCGCCAGTTTTTGCCACCTGTTTAATGGCGATGTTGCCGCATCAGTTATCACCTTTTTTGCCTCCGCGGTCGGGATGTCGGTGCGCCTTGCGATTGCCAAGCGGCATTTTAATTTGCTGGTCAATTTTGCGGTGACGGCATTTGTCACTAGCATGCTGGCGCAGACGGGTTATGTATTTCACTTGAGTGAAACCCCGCAGGCGGCCATGGCGGCCAGTGTGTTGATGCTGGTGCCGGGTTTCCCGATGATCAATGCGATTTCTGATATGGTCAAAGGCCATATGAACGTGGGCATTTCCCGTTGGGGTCATGCCACCTTGCTCACAGTGTCATCCGTTATCGGCATCACCATTGCGATGCAGATTGGGGGGATCTTCCTATGATCGCCTTACTGTGGACGCTGTTGCACGATGCCTTTTTCTCGGCGATTCCCGCAGTGGGTTTTGCCATGGTGTTTAACGTGCCGAAACGTTTCTTACCCTACTGCGCGCTTGCAGGCGCCATAGGGCACAGCTCGCGCACGTTAATGCTGCAATTTGGCTTGCCTATCGAATGGGCGACCTTTGCCGCCGCGGCTCTAGTCGGCACTATCACTATCGGTTTTGCTAAGCGCCATCTCGCGCCGCCGTTGATGTATGCCGTTGCGGCGATTATCCCGATGATCCCAGGCACCTATGCCTTTAATACTGTGATTGCCTTAGTGCAATTAACGGCGCAGTCGCAGGTCAGTCAAGAGCTAACCGGACAAGTGATCAGTAACGGCTTAAAAACGGTGTTTATCTTAGGTGCACTGTCGGTGGGCCTTGCCTTACCGAGTCTGCTGTATTTTAGAACCCGCCCTGTTATTCAATAAAAACAATACCAAAGGAGTGCTCATGCGCATTGCTATGATAGCCGCGATGGCAAACAATCGAGTCATCGGAAAAGACAACAAAATGCCATGGCATCTGCCCGAAGATTTACGCCACTTTAAAGCCATGACCTTAGGCAAACCTGTAGTCATGGGACGTAAAACCTTTGAGTCCATCGGTCGCCCTCTGCCTGGGCGCCACAATATTGTGATTTCCCGCCAAGCGGATTTGCAGATTGACGGTGTGACCTGCGTGACCTCATTTGAAGACGCTAAACTGGCGGCGGGTGATTGTGAAGAGTTAGTCGTTATCGGTGGTGGGCAATTGTATCAGCAATTACTACCTCAAGCCGATACACTCTACCTGACGCAAATTAGCTTAGATGTTGAAGGCGATACCTTTTTCCCTGCTTGGGATAGCGATAAATGGCAAGAAACCGAATCGGTAACCGGTATAAATGGCGATGGGGTGGAATATCGCTTTATCAATTTGACAAAAAAATGTTAAATTACGTTGTTCTGTTGTGTACCCTGTGCGTATGGATTGTCAATATGTCTAAGGTATTAGATCCGATAGGCCTGACTTAGTTGAGATAGCGGTTTTTTACGGCTTCTTTACTGATGATTCCTAGGAGGCCAATATCCGCTAGAGATAGACGCAAAACATACAAAACATAATAAAACTATAAGAAAGTATTAAGGAGTATCGGATGCGTCTTATGCCTGTAGCTTTGGCTGCACTAATCGGATTTAGCTATGTTTCTGTGCCAACCACGGCAAAAGCCGAAGCTGATCCACTTGTCGCGAGTATTTGTGATTACGTAAAAGCGAACGATAAAAACCGTTTACGTAAAAAACTAAAAGAAAGCCGTGTTAAGTTACGTCAAGTGTACAGCGGGATTAGCTGTGATGGTCAAAGCTTGTTGCGTACTGCCTATGCCGCGAATGCGAATGATGCCGGTGAGTTTGTGGCTAAGCGTTTATCAGTTAACGAACTGAGCGTACCAGAAGCCGATGGCATGACGATTCAAGCTTGGGCTGAAGCGAATGGTCACGGTGCTAGCCCTATCACAGCGGCAGTCAAAGAGCGTTTAGGCGCTGCTGCTGGCGGTGAAGAAGAGTAATCATCTGTCCCATCATTTTTTAATGTGCGTTTACACAAGGAAAAAATGATAGTTAAAAATGCCGAACTGAGTTCGGCATTTTTTATGCACGTCGTTTAGGCCGTTTTTACCGAATATTGAGCAGGGTACTTGAGTATGATGCTGATGAGTGTCGAAACTGAGTATATTGCTTGAGCTATTATTTTCGCCGCGAAAGCGCAAACCAAAGAAAAGGGCCGCAATCGCGACCCTATTGATGCCTGAGTGTTTGCTTACACTCTAAATTCACCGACAGAAGCTTGTAGCTCTTCGGCAAGCTTAGCCACCTGATGGCTCGATTGCGCGGTTTGGTCGGCGCCGATGGCGGTTTCTTCCGAAATGGCCGCGATATGCTCAAGTTTCTCAGACACTTGCTGACTTACCAGATTCTGCTCCTGCGCAGCATGGGCAATGTGCGTGCCCGCATCATAGGCCTTGTGGACCGACTGACTGATGGTCTCTAGAGCGAGGTTAGCTTGTTCGGTTTTGTCGACGCAGGCATTGGCTTGGGCACGACCCATATCCATTGCAGCCACGGCTTGCTGGGCGCCCTGTTGCAGCACTTCGATCATTTGTTGGATCTCGCGGGTCGACACTTGAGTTCTCGATGCAAGGCTGCGTACTTCGTCGGCAACGACTGCGAAACCACGGCCCTGTTCTCCGGCGCGCGCCGCTTCAATGGCTGCGTTTAATGCCAGCAGGTTAGTCTGCTCGGCAATGCCACGAATAACATCGAGGATCGAGCCGATTGAGGCGCTGTCCGATTGCACTTTGTTGATCACTTGGCCAGCTTTAGCGACTTCGTCAGCGAGGGCTAAAATGGTGCGCTTATTCTCTTCGGCGATAGTACGCATGTGTTTGGCTTCTTGATCGGCCTGCTTGATTTGCGCGAGTGCATCGTCGGCGCTCATCGACACTTGTTGTGCGCTGGAGCTTAACTCTGTGGTCGCAGTCGCAACTTGGTCAACTTGGTTCTTTTGCTCTTGAATGCCCGTCGTGGTTTGCGCCGTGATTGCCGAGGTTTGCTCTGCTGCAGCAGCGAGCTGGTTAGAGCGGTCCAAGATACCAACGATTAGGCTGCGTAAACTGTCGACTAAACGGTTACAGTTTTTCGCCAGTTCAGCAAATTCATCGTGGCCAGAGTCATCCAGTTTATGAGTTAAATTGCCAGAGGCTAACACGTTAAGTGCATTGTTAACTTGGTAGAGTGAACGCTTCAATGGCGCAACCACGGCAAAACTGATGATGACGGCGGCAACGATAGCGATTAGCACCACTATAATGGTACGGATACTGGCCGAATCAATTTTGGCTATGGTGGCTTGGCTCATTTCTGCGGCTGCCGACTCAATGTTATTACTTACATCTTCCATATTGCGGTCAATAACTTTGACGTCTTTCTCAATGATGGCCAGTTGATTTGCCGCCGCCTGAGCGTGGGTTAATTGGCTCGCCTTAAGTTGCACCATAGAGTCAGAGCCTTCGAGCAGCCCAAGGACTTTTTTAATGTCTTCGTTGACAGATTTTAAGGTGTCCGCATCCACAATATCCTGCGCATGGCGGTTGACGTACTCAAGCTTGTTTTTGCTCTCGCTCAGGATGTAGTCGAGTTCTTTAGAGATAAGCTCATGCTTACTCATTTCGTCATTGGTGACTAAATCGGTAATGGTGGTAATGATATTGCCCATGCTGGTATCGATAGCGCTTGCCGATGCCGCAAGACTCTGAGCATCGGGGTTTTGGCTATTTTCTAGGTCGATAATATCGAGTAATCCCGATGAGGCATCATCGGCGGCATTCTCCAGCTTTTTCTTTAATCCGATGAGTTGTTCTTGCTTGCTGAGGGTTGCTTCGCGCTCATTGAGCATGGCGAGGCTGTCACGCTCGAAGGTCGAGAAACTGCCATCCAGTTGTGAGATCAACGATGAAAGGTTCGCTTGCCCTTGAACCAGTCGCGTTAGGTTACTGATCTCATTTTTAAACTGGCTACCGTGGTCGCTAAAGACTTTACGGATATCGGGAATGTTAGAGGATTTTGGCGCATGAAAGGCAATGAGCACTTGGCGCTGTTGTTCGCTCAAGGATTCGGTTAAATGAGTGGTGGCCTTCAGGGCTGGCAAGCTTAACTCTTGCATCATAGCCGAACTATCTTTAAGGCTAATGTTCGTCAGGTACGAGGTAAATCCTAACAACACAAGTAAAAGTGTAACAACACTAAACCCGCCAATGACTCGGGTGGCTACATTAACTTTCATAGGATACTCCGGTTATTATTATATTATTCCGAATGAAAAGATTATTAAATTCAGGGCATAGGGTACTGTCGTATATCGACCACTCTCGGGCTTAGTTTAACCCTTTTTTAACTTTTTTTGGGTAATTTTTTGGTCTTTTTCAAGATGCCATAGGGTTAGATATTCGCCCCAGCAACAGCCTGTGTCTAGCGCTTTTAATTTGGGATCGTTCACTTTACCCATCAATGCCGCCCAATGTCCAAACACCAAAGTGTGACTCTGGCGTAACGCAGAGGTAAATTCAAACCAAGGGCGTAGCTGTGGATTGTTACAGTCCTCTGGCGGTTGTTTGCAGTCAAAATCTAAATGACCATCGACATACAGATAACGCATGCGGGTCAGGGCATTGATACAAAAGCGCAGGCGGTTTAAGCCTATGGCGCTTGGATCCCAACGCTCCGCAGTATCGCTGTACATTTGGCTTATCAGTGCCTCGAGGTAATCACTCTGCTTGAGGGCTTGGCTGACAAGTTGCGACTCTTGCCTTAAGACGTCTAATGACCACTGTGGCGGCACACCAGCGTGGGTCATGATGACCTTGTGCTCTGGCAACTCCCGCATTAAGGGTTGCTGCCTTAACCAATCGATTAAACTGGCAATATCAGGCGCATTTAACAGTGGCGCGAGGTTATCGCTGGGTTTATCCCGCTTGAGTTTGCCATGGAGAGCGAGCAGATGCAGATCGTGATTACCGAGGACGGTTTTACCCGCATCCCCTAGGGATTGAAAATAGCGCAGCGTGGCTAATGAATCGGGACCTCTGGCGACCAAATCGCCCACCGCCCAGAGTTCATCGCGGGATGGGTTAAAGTCGACCTCAGCAAGTAATCGTTTTAATTCGGCAAAACAGCCTTGGACATCACCAACAAAATAATGGGCCACAATATCCTTTCTATTTATAAATCAGTGTAATAAACCGGGGAGTGCTAAACGGAAGGGCTTAATCGTTGCCTTAAAACGTTCGCCAGATTCGCTGACCATACCATAAGTACCATACATAATGCCAAGGGGCGTATCGAGTACGGTACCGCTGGTATATTGATAGGCGGTATTGGGGGGGATCGTTGGGGTTTCGCCGACGACGCCTGCGCCTTGCACTTCACTGATTTTGCCGTTGGCGTCGGTAATAATCCAGTGGCGGGTTTCGAGTTTGGCGGCTTGCTCACCGAGGTTAACTATGGTGATAGTGTAGCTAAAGAGGTATTTCTGATCCTCGGGCGAGGACTGTTGTTCAATGTATTCGGTTTTGACTTCGACTCGGATTGAGTCATCCAATGCGCTCATGCTGCTCCCTTTAATAAGATAGGGCACCCTAAAGTGCCCATCAAACTGATATTGCTTAAGCCTGCTTATCACACACCATATTCGCCATGGCGACATATTGTTCAACGCTTATTTGCTCAGGGCGCAGGTTAGGGTCTATGCCTAGTTGCTCAAACTCTTCATCGCTCAATACTTGCTTGAGGTTATTACGCAGTGTTTTACGGCGCATGTTAAAGGCCGTGGTACACAGCTGGCGCAGTACATTCACATCCTTACAAGGGAATGGTTTTTCGGCATAGGGCAGTAGACGTACCACGGCGGAATCGACCTTAGGCGGTGGCGCAAAGCTATGGGGCGGTACTTCGAGTACGGGAACCACTTGGCAGAAGTACTGTGCCATCACAGTTAAGCGGCCATAGGCCTTGTTGCCAGGGCTTGCCGATAAACGCAGCACCACTTCTTTTTGCAGCATAAAGTGCATGGTTTCAATCTGCTCGGCAAATTCGAACAGATGGAACATCAAAGGGGTTGAAATGTTATAGGGTAAGTTACCAAACACTTTGAGTTTTTTACCCGGTACCACCAACTGGCTAAAGTCGAACTGCAGCGCATCGCCTTGGTGAATCGTGAGCTTATCCTTAAGTACAGGGTGATTCTGCAAGCGCTCAACAAGATCGCGGTCTAACTCAACCACTGTCAGGTTATCTATCGCTGTGGCGACAGGTTCGGTTAAGGCGCCAAGGCCGGGGCCGATTTCGACCATCACATGGTCATTATCGGGGGCGATAGCACCCACAATGCGGTTAATCACATTGTCGTCGGTTAAGAAGTTTTGTCCGAAACGCTTTCTGGCCGTGTGGCCTAAATGTACTTTGCTACTCATTAATATCTAATCGTTTAGTTTTTTGAGGATAACTCAATGGCTTTATTCAAGGCGCAGACAAAACTGCCAATATCGGCTTTGCCAGTTCCCGCAAGATCGAGCGCCGTACCATGGTCAACCGAGGTACGGATATAAGGTAAACCTAAGGTAATGTTTACCGATTTGCCAAATCCCTGTGACTTTAGAACGGGTAAGCCTTGGTCATGGTACATGGCCAACACGACATCCGCGTCCTGTAAATATTTAGGTTGGAACAGGGTATCGGCGGGCAGAGGGCCGACAATGTTCATTTGATATTCTTCACGCAGTTCATTCAGCGCCGGAATAATTACATCGATTTCTTCCCGGCCAAGATGGCCGTCTTCACCCGCGTGTGGGTTTAAGCCACAGACATAAATTTTAGGGGAAGCAATGGCAAACTTGCTGATAAGGTCAGCGTGTAAAATCTTGATAATATGATGCAAACGCTGGCGCGTAATGGCTTTTGCCACATAGGCCAGAGGAATATGGGTGGTCACCAGTGCCACCTGTAAACCTTGGGTTGCTAACATCATGACCACATCGGGGCAGTTAGCCTGATGGGCAAAAAACTCGGTATGGCCGCTAAAGGAAATCCCCGCTTGGTTGATGATTCCTTTGTGGACAGGGCCTGTGACAACGGCATCAAATTCGCCGCTCATGTTTTTTTCACCCGCATAACGCAGGGTTTCAACCACGTAAGCACTGTTCTGATCGTCGAGCTGGCCACAAACGGCGTCTGTTACCAGTTTGAAAGGCGCAATGGTAAGCGTGCCTGCTTCCTGCGGTTTAGGCGGTTGCTCAGGCAAGTAAGGGCGAAACGTGACATTCAGGCCGAGTCGTTTAGCTCGGCTGGCTAATAATTCGGGATCCGCACAAACGACTAACTCAGCAGGCCAAGCCTGCTGAGCGAGTTGCACGACTAAATCGGGGCCGATACCCGCTGGTTCTCCGGGGGTAACGGCAATACGTTTAGTGGTCAATTTACCTTAACCTCGGTTTGACTCAGGCTGAAAGACTTCAATGTATGCGTCGGCACGCATTTCGTCTAGCCAGTTTTGCAGTTCTTCATTAAATTTGCGACGGAAGATCAGTTGGTGCGCACGGTTAGTATTAAATTGATCCGTGGCATCGGTTTTTCTGCGCTCTTCCAGTTGCGTGATATGCCAGCCGTGGGTCGTACGGAAAGGCTCACTGATTTGATCTTGGCTTAAGCTATTCAGCGTTTGCGCAAACTCTGGCACATAAATGCTTGGCTCAGCCCAACCTAGCTCACCACCTTTGGCTGCTGAACCTGGATCTTCAGAGTATTGACGCGCTAAATCTTCAAACTTGGCTTCGCCAGAGCGAATTTGCTTTAAGAACTGCTCTAACATGGCCTTAGCACGGTCTTCCGACAGAATTGGCGATGGCTTGAGCAGGATATGGCGCGCTCGAACTTCTTCAATTTCTTTGGTTTGTAAACCACGGGCATCCATGATCTTGATGATGTGGAAACCTGCGCCACTCTTGATTGGGCCGATAATATCGCCTTTCTTGGCGCCGTTGATGACTTCCGCAAACAGCGTTGGCATCTCGTTGATGTTCATGTAATCCCAGATACCGCCTTCCAGTGCCTTAGGACCCGATGAAGAGGCGATGGCGGTGCGGCGGAAATCTTCACCACTCTTTAAACGCTCGAGTACGGCGTTCGCGCGCTTGCTCGAGGCTTCCAGTTGTTCACTGCTTGGGTTGTTAGGTACGTCAATCAGGATATGGCCGATTTGGTATTCGACGTCCTTCATGCCTTGCTCTTGGATCAGTTTTACTAGGCCGGTAATTTCCTGTGGTGACACTTGGATACGGCGTTGAACTTGGATACGTTGGATTTCACCTAGGGTGATTTCTTCACGCAGTTGCTCACGGTATTGGCTGAAGCTTAACCCTTCGCTCTCGATTTTTTGCTGCATTTGCGCCACGGTCATTTTTTGTTCGCGGGCAATGTTTTCAATTGCTTGGTCTAACTGTAAGTCACCGATATGCAGACCTATACGATCCGCCATCTGCAACTGCAAACGAGTGAGGATGAGTCGCTCGATAACCTGAGTACGCAGTGCACTGTCGGATGGCAACGATTGATTCGCGGCTCTCGCATTGGCTTTTACAGTGTCAATCATGTTGGTGATTTCACTTTCGAGCACAATGCCGTCGTTGATTTGAACGGCAACACGGTCGATTGGCTGGGGAGCGGCCATAGTAGGCTGGCTGATGGCGAGTGCAAATAAAGCAAAAATCAGATGTTTACTGGGTTTCATCCACAAAATCCTTGGCACGTTCTAAGGTCAAATTCGACGGCTTATTTAAGTTAACTTTACCATTTATATCGAAATTACAGTGAGTTGCCTAAATGTTCTTTTGTTAGTAACTCTAAAAGCGTGCGTTCCGAGACTTTTTTTGGGGAGGAGCGCACGGCTTTCATTAACCTGTTTGGACTCTCAGTCCTTGTTGAGGTTCAGCAATCTACCACAAATCTTTGCTAATTCCTCAGATAAAGCGGTTTTCTGTAGTTAAACAGACCATCATTGAGCATATCCGATACGCCTAATGGGCCAGAACCACCGAGTCCTTTGATGACTAAATTCAGGTAAACACCGCTTTCAAATTGCTCGCGCTCATCGATAACGGCCGAACCAATGTTGTCATCGTAATTGGTCTTAATTCGGTAGTGATAGCTGAGACGGATTGCATAACAGCATGATTCATACTGGAAACCTGTATAGGTTTCTATGCTGCGGCTCTCGTTGAGGTCGTAGTACCAGTTACCGACAAAATACAGACTGTCGTTAATCGGCCATGCGCCACGCACACCCGCTTGGGAAATATTCACCAGATCGTTGGTGTTGGAGTTCAATAGATCCGGCACATAACGATAACTGAGCTGCAAGAGTTTATTGGCTTCGGGGCGGAAGTCTAAGGTGACTTCGGTCTTCTTGTTATCGCTTGAGTTGGTGTCGTATTGAATCGCGGCACCTAAATACCAGTCATGGCTTAAGCGGGTATCTAATTCGGCGGCCAATACTGAGGTCGATTGATTTTGCTCGAAGAGGTTATCTTCGTAACCCAGTTTACTGTCCTGTAGATAGAGGATCTGACCTAGGCTGAACTTAGTCGCCTCTTGGTTGTGATCGTCGAAGAAACGCGTGGTCACACCTAGGGTGACTTGGTTTGCATCGGCGATACGGTCAAGACCTGAGAAGCGGCGGTCACGGAACAGACCAAAGTAGTCGTCCTGTAACTGGGCAGTATCGTAAATACCGATGCCACGCTGATCTTCATAACCCACGTACAAATACTGGAACTGAGGTTCGAGCGTCTGACGGTAGTTTTGATCGAACAGTTCGGTAAAGCGCTCGAAGTTAATCTGACCATTGATCCGCACCTGTGGAATCGTGCGGCTCACTGTATCGTCTAAGCCATCGAAGGCACTGTTATTTTGTTCCTGCCAATAGTTGGTTTGCATCAACTTTACTTGGCTGGTCAATGAGCCAGATGGACCATGAATAGGAAGCGTCAGGCTAGGTGCCATATGCAAACGAGTAGCGGTATTCATGTCGCTGTCTTGATGGGCGAAATTGGTCAGCTCCGAGTTAAAGCCAAAGTCCAAGTTGTTCCAAAAGTCGGCGGCGCGGTAGTTAAAGTTCACCTGTGGCATCACTTGATAAGGTTTTTCGTCCTCACCCAGTACTTTAATGTCTTGCACCCGCGTGCTGATATCCCAGTTACGTTCAAAGTAGCTGACTTCACCAATCCGCGATAATTGGTTATCGGTGGCGCGGTTCACATCTGACTTTAAGTCGTTGAAATAGTTGTTATCAGACACTTCGGTAAAGTTGGCGAGTACCCGCCAGTTTTTATCGATAGCGCCTTGATGTTGCCAGTTATAGAGGTAACGATTTGGGCTACCGCTGATCATCTGATCGTTGCCCAAATACTCTAAATTCAAGCGGCCATTTTGGGCCTCACCCGCGAGATAACGAAACTCTGTCTTGGTGAATAAACCACGGCTAGACATATAGTTAGGTGTAAAGGTGAGGTCATATTCCGGCGCGATATTCCAATAATAGGGCGCGGAAACTTCAAAACCGTTGGTGGTGCTGGTGCTAAAACTTGGGTAGAGGAAGCCAGTTTTACGTTTATCGGAAACTGGCACCGTCATATACGGAATGTAGAACACCGGAATATCGGCGACTCTCAGCTTGGCATTCCAAATCTCGCCCCATTCTTCTTCGCTGTTGATCTTGATTTTTTCTGCTTCGAGCAGCCAAGAAACATTGTCTGGCGGACAAGTGGTGAAGTTAGTGTTGGTTAAGATCAGGTTGTTGTTCATGGTGATTTGCAGCTTTTCGGCATCGCCGTGAACCTGCTGACCATGTAGCCAATACTGGGCACCCTTTAGGGTTGCGCGGTTGCTGCGCATCTGTGCCTGCAGCGAATCGGCGGTAACGGTAAAAATACTGTCTTGGAAAACGAGGTTGCCATTGGCATCGAACTGCTCGGTCGCTTGGTCGAGAATCGCTTCATCGGCGGCAATGTGTCTGTCGCCCTGACTGAAGACCACATCACCGGTAAAAATGGCTTGTTTGCCCATTTCGGCGTTGGAGCGGTCCGACACGATACGAATTTTCTCTTGATCGGCGGCGCTCAGGCCGGGCTCAGATACGATACGAGGTACTGGCGGTTCAATGACGCATTGTGACGCTGAGGCTGTGGGAGATTCGTCTGCCAGGACAACTTGCGGTAACAGGCTCAAGGCCAGAAAGTAACGGATCTGCATCTTAGGTCAATAATAATGATTTCTTTGTCTGGACAAGTATCGACGGGGAAAGTTGCAAACTACAAGTGCAACGCAGCAAATAAATCTCTCAATTTCTTAGCTGTTTCCAAATTATATGCCAGCTATAATAAAGCAATTTTTCTATAAGAGCCATGAAATGACTTTATCCGACTCGAGATTTATTTCCCTTAATCAGTGGCTGAACCGTTATTTTTCCTATGATGTGACCCCGATTCTGATTTCCGGTGACGCCAGTTTTAGGCGCTATTTCCGGGTCACGGACCGCGATGCAAGCTACATTGTTGCCGATTCACCACCCACCTTAGTGCCTATCGCACCTTTTATTGCCCTCGCCAGAGCCTATGCAGCGGCGGGACTGACAGTTCCAAAAGTCATCGCCTCCGATGCCGAGCAAGGCTTTATGCTACTGAGCGATCTCGGGGATACTCAGTTGTTGTCTGTGCTGACCGATGCGAATGTGGCTGACTACTATCGCCGCGCCTTGGCATTATTGCCTCAGGTGGCCTCAGTGGTTGAAAGCCTTGACCCTGTCACTGGCAGCACGCAGCCATTGCCTTTATATGATGAGGCGTTTGTGCGCCGTGAGCTGGGGATTTTTACCGAGTGGCTGTTAGAGAGACATTTACAGCTTGAACTTAGCCATGAGGAACGCTCACTGGTAGAGCAGAGTTTTGACCTATTGGTGGAAAATGCCCTCGCGCAGCCTAAGGTGGGCATGCACCGCGATTACCACAGCCGCAACTTGATGCTCAAAGAGGGCGAGCTGTGCGTGATTGATTTTCAAGATGCGGTACTAGGGCCTGTGACCTACGATGCCGTGTCATTACTGCGGGATTGCTATGTGCGTTGGCCGCAAACCATGGTGCAGGAATTAATGAAGCAGCATTATCAGCAAGTGCTTGAGTTGGGGCAAATCCCGGCGCAGACATCTTTTATCCAGTATCAAACCTGGTTTGATTTAATGGGGTTGCAGCGCCATATCAAGGCGGCGGGGATTTTTGCGCGGTTACATTATCGGGATAACAAGCCAGCCTATATGGCCGATATTCCGTTAACCTTGTCGTACATTGTGGATATTGCCAGCCTTTATCCTGAGTTGGCGCCATTTTCCGCTTGGGTGCAGTCGTGTGTTGTGCCTGCGTTTGCGGCTAAGGGAAAGAATTCTCTGCAGGGAGACAAGCAATGAAGGCCATGATCCTCGCAGCAGGCAGGGGGGAGCGTTTACGCCCTTTGACCGATACCCTGCCCAAACCTTTAGTGCCCGTCTTAGGTAAACCACTGATTGTGTACCATATTGAGAAGTTGGCCGCGGCGGGTATCGTGGATATCGTAATAAATCACGCTTGGCTTGGGCACAAGCTGGTCGAAACCTTAGGCGATGGCCACGCCTTTGGGGTCAAGATCCAATATAGCGCCGAAGCATCGGCCCTCGAGACCGGTGGCGGAATTAAGCAGGCCATATCTTTGCTGACAGACGGCGACTCGGATGCAGCGTTTTTAGTGCTCAATGGCGATGTGTTTATCGATGCCTTGCCGACGATTGCTCCCTTAGCGGATACTGCTCAAGCGCATTTATGGTTGGTGCCAAATCCAGAGCAACATCCTAACGGCGACTTTGCCTTGGAACAGGGCCTTGTGCGTGAGCAGGGTGAGCAAAAATACACTTTCTCTGGCATGGGCTTATATCGCCCATCATTATTTGACGGCACGCCAGATGGTGCCTTTGCCCTTGGGCCTTTGCTGCGGGCTAAAATGGCCGATGGCCTGATCACCGGAGCACACTTTAATGGACTCTGGTGTGATGTTGGGACGATTCCACGTCTGCAAGCATTAGAGTCAGCGCTGGCGTAATGGCGTATCGCCTAACGTTTAGCGCCTTGAGTGAACGGTTTCACTCGCTATGTCGATTGAGTGACTGAATAAATTATCAAATTGGGAATTAAGATGCGCCTTTGGGGTAAGTTTTTTGGATTTGTTATCGGGTTTATGTTTGGCCGTATTTTCGGTGCGCTACTGGGCTTATGGCTTGGGCATCTCTACGACAAACGCGCCGGTGGTGGCGCCAGTTTTAGCCAGATCTTAGGTCAGGCCAAGAATCGACAGGGGATATTCTTTAACACCACCTTCGCCGTAATGGGCCATGTGGCCAAGGCGTCGGGTCGAGTGACTGAGACCGATATTCGTATCGCGACTATGTTGATGGACCAGATGCGCTTAACGGGTGAAGCCCGTAAAGAGGCGCAGCAGGCGTTCCGTGAGGGTAAAGAGCCAGACTTTGACCTACGTAGCAGTCTGCAAGCCTTTCGCGCCGTGACCCAAGGTCGCCAAGAACTGGTGCAAATGTTTATCGAGATCCAAATTCAAACTGCCTTATCGGACGGTGAGCTCGATCCCGCTGAGCATGCAATCCTGATGACGGTGGCCCAAGAGTTAGGTTATGGTCGTGGGCAACTCGATGAATTACTTAAACGTTGGCAAGCGGAATACCGTTTCCACCAGACTTCTAATGGCAACAAAACCTCGATTACTGACGCCTATCATTTGCTCGGCATTAATGCCGAGGCGACGGATCAAGAGGTGAAACGGGCTTATCGCAAGTTGATGAATGAACACCATCCCGATAAGTTAATCGCTAAGGGATTACCACCCGAGATGATGGAAATTGCCAATCGTAAAGCGCAGGACATCCAAGCTGCGTACGACAGGGTGAAATCGGAGCGCGGCATGCGCTAACGCTTCCGTTAACGTTGTCGACGCAAGGAATAATAACGACAGATAAGGGATTAAGATGAAATACGTTAACCGATTTACTGTGATTGCTGGTTTGTTACCCCTCGCCCTCGCATTACCAACCTATGCAGAACCTGAGCTGTTTGTCGCCCCCTACGGTGGTTACAGCTTTGGTGGTAGCTCGTTCGATATCAATGAACTCGATGCGAACAAGGCCGAAACCGATAATAAGCAGAGTGTGGGTATCGAAGAGGCGAGTCATTACGGCATCATGTTAGGGATTGGCACTAACGATCCCGGCAATATTTACCTGCTCTACAGTCGACAATCCTCCGAGCTGAAAAGCGGCGGCCTGTTTACCCCAGACTTAGTCGCCTCCTTAGATGTGGACTATATCCACCTTGGCGGCACCTTATTCTTCCCAAGTGGCGATTTTCAGCCCTACATTACCGCCAGTGTCGGGGTGACTCGGATGATGCCCGATGATTGGTCAACGGAAACCCGTTTCTCCATGGGCATTGGTGGTGGCGCCGAATACCGCATGACGCAAAACTTCGCCCTGTTTGCGGATTTGCGTGGCTACGCCACCTTTATCGACAGTGACAGCTCACTTTTTTGTAATGAAGACCAATGCCTATGGCATGTAACATCGGATGTCATGTGGCAAGTGCAAGCCAATCTTGGGGTCAAACTCAGTTTTTAATTTCTCAGCTTTCGGGCAAGGTGCAAACGCAGTTAAGAGGTAAAGATGAAAATAGTCGTACTCGATGGTGAAACCTTAAACCCTGGGGATTTAACCTGGCAAGCAGTCAGCGCATTAGGGGAATTTAGCTGTTTTGCCCGCACGCCCTCGGCGGAGATTATCCCCCGCGCTCAGGATGCCGAGATAGTGCTCACCAACAAGACGCCCCTCGATGCCAACACCTTAGCCCAACTGCCTAAGCTTAAATATATCGGCGTGCTCGCCACGGGCACTAACGTGGTGGATCTTGCCGCCGCAAAAGAGTTAGGCATAGTGGTCACCAACGTGCCCGCCTATGGCCCCGATGCCGTCGCACAAATGGTGTTTGCCCATATTTTGCATCACACGCAAGCCGTTGCGGCGCACCATCAAGCCGTTGCCGCAGGGCAGTGGAGTAATTGCAGTGACTTTTGTTTTACCTTAATGCCGCTGCAATCCCTTAAAGGCAAAACCTTAGGCTTGATTGGTTATGGGGATATTGGTCAGCAGGTGGCTAAACTTGCCTTAGCCTTCGGCATGAAGGTATTAGTGAATACCCGCACCGAACCTAGCGATTTACCCCAAGGCGTGAGTTGGACATCCCGTGATACGGTATTTAAGGAGTCCGATATTCTCTCGCTCCACTGTCCTCTCACCCCTGAGACCACCGAGCTGATTAATGCTCAAACCCTCGAATTAATGAAGCCGCAGGTGCTACTGATCAACACCGCACGCGGCGGCTTAATCGATGAGGCCGCGCTGGCGGCCGCATTAACGCAGGGCAAAGTCTTTGCTGGCGTCGATGTACTCTCGACCGAACCACCGAGTGCGGATAATCCGCTACTAACAGCGCCCAATATCAGTATCAGCCCCCACAATGCTTGGGCGACCAAAGAAGCGCGGCAGAACTTACTTAATATCGCGACGGCAAATCTCAGCGCTTATCTAGCTGGCGATAGAGTGAATTGGGTAAATCCATAAGGATTATGGGTTTTGGGGGCTTTTGATAAGAGATAATGCGTTTATTCCAAAGTCACTCCGTTGTGTGCTGAAGAGTGTAATACATGGAGTAGATAGTGACGCTAAAGGGATAAATCTTGGGAATTTAACTCTTTAAGTGCTGAGTTATAGGTGAGTGAGCCATGGTATTCGCTCACCGACACGCAGCGAGTCCATCCGTGGATGCTCGACCGCCCCGTCCATGGGGCGGACGGTCGTCTCGCAAACCTCCATGGCTCACCTGCTTAGCATTGGCGTGGCATGTAGGTTTTAATAAAGAAATACACCGCATGTTTTGGGGCTGTTCCGCGTTACGATTTCTGGTGAATGTTGGACGTTTGGATAAATTCTGGTAGGGCAAAAGGAAATATCTAACCCTTTAGCTCTTCATGATCTTGATAATAAAAGCGATTTAAAAATGGACGACATGAGCAACATTGATGATAAACAAATAATCAATTGGATTAAAAACCGAAAATTTTCAAAGCTAACTTTTCTAGATAACTGTTGGCAGTCAGATGAAAATAAATGGTATCTAGGCTTTTATTACTTTATTCAATATCTAAAGCAAGAATGCTTAGATGATGTTATTGCTGAAGTAACTTCACGACACGGTGATGAATCGTCCGTCTACTGTTATCTTGGGGATACCGCCAATAAGATTTACAACTCATTCAATGAACAACACATACCAGCCTGCTTCTATCGACACGCTATAAAACTAAACCCAAACAACGCTGACGCCCATTGGGGGCTTTTCATAACGGATCACAATACGAATTCATGCATCAAATCGTTAAAACTCTATTATGAAAACAATCAATTTAAGCACTTAGGCCACAGAATAGATACCCTGCACCACCGCAGCCCACACTTCTCATGCTTTACACTTCATGACTGGCAGTTTATTAAATCATTAATTCAAGACAGTAACGTTACTTGCAAGAGTGACATGCTTGTTTTTGTGCATTTCTATCTTGATGAAGTTGAGGATTGTTTAGCCCTAATAGAATCAATGAAGACCGTAAGTATTGAAATCATCGAGGAGTATTTCAATCGCAACTTAATCAGTAAGGAGTTTGCGCTAAGCAAGCTTTTTTACTGGCAGATCGATAAGTTCTTGGGTGACGACTACAAAGCAATTTACCAAGCTTATGTTAAGGAATCAGAGAAAGTAGGATCTAACCCTCTGAGGCAGGTACTAATACAAAAAGCCTATCATGCTGGAGAATATGAAGACGTAGTTAGTTACTACGAAGAAGCACCAACAGACGATGCATTTTACCGACACGATATAAACGGAAGCCTGTATTATTTACTAGCGTTGTCACACCTAAAACAACCAGTAAACAAGCAAGTTTTGGAGTTTATTAATGGCAAGGCAGACATCTTGCGCGGGGAATCTAAAGTTCTATACCAAGCCCTTAGATGTAAGCACAAAATTGAGGAACTTGAGCAGCTATTCTTAGAGCAGACACACTTCGACGAGCAAATTGATATTTGGGGAATATATCAAGAAGTGACTAAGTCATTCGATTCCCCAGACCTAATGAAACACCAAATATATGAGCATTTGAGTAGCGAGTTACAGTCATTAAAAACTAAGTGGAATAATGCATACTTCGATACACAGTTCGCAGAGATGAAAGTCAAACTATCTAACGGAGATATGAGTAGTGACGATTTCCTACGTTTATACAACTTAGGTATAGAGTGCAATGAGTTTGATTTCGTAATAGAAAATGTCACCAAGTTTCATGCTAGTAACCAACCGACCATGTCATCTTACAATTGCATTGGCGTGTGTCATGAGCGCAAAAAAGAACTTAGTCATGCTTTTGAATACTACAAGCTTGCTATAGAGTTGATGCACTCATTAAAAGACTACAATCACATTATCATTGGCAATTACATTGGCTGTGCAGAAAGATTGCCCGACGTAGAAATCGCAGCAGAAGAATATAACGATTTGCGACGTAGGTATAATACTGATTTAGTCAACCAGTTCAAATGGCATACCTTTACAGCAAAATCAGGCCGACTTTTTAAGTACTCTCCTTTTAATGTCAATAGTATTGATGCACTTACAAACCAGTATTTCTATTTAGCGTCAAAAAAACAGTTAAATGACCCCATTGAACTACCAGCATTAAGCAAGCTTGATTCGAATAACCTCATAGATACTAACTATCGTATTTGCTCACTATCGAACAACAATAATTCTATGTTGATGTGGTCCCACTACGCCCAAGACCACCAAGGCATAATGGTCGAGTATTGGTTTGGCGGCGAATTCCCCAGTGGGGTTGGTATTGAAAAAGTGAGTTATTCGGATGAGTCTAAAAGAAATTTAGAAAAAGATTTATATGTTTTTAATCAGTACCTTATAACTAAAAACAACGACTGGTCTTACGAAGATGAAGTTCGAATATTCACTAATGTTAAAGAAAAGATCAACTTTGAGAGTTTTGAGTACCCAAATACCGACCGCACAAAAATCAACGCTAGGATTAGCAGTATTACGCTAGGGTGCGATTTCCCTGACGATAAGAGAAAACTTATAGCAAATATAGCTAACACTATAAATTCAAAAAGAAAAAGTCATGAACCTAAAATGATTTTGCGAGAAGCTGTTATCTCACCAGATAACTGTTTCGCATTAGAGTATCGGGAGATCGACATTTCAAAAATCTAATAAAATTAAAAACCGCGGGGACAGGCCTTTTTTCTTGCCATCTATTATTTTTGTATCTTAAACCAGCAAATTAACTAAACGAACAGCTAGAGGGATTGTTGTGATTGCCATTGTTGCAACTGTGACCGTTGGCGGCATGGCCGCTCTTTCACATCCATGTGATCGCGGCATTTACACTTCCATGTGTTGCAGATGCCGCCGTCGAGCCTATAGGGACAACTCTTGTTAAATAAAGAGGCGGCGTGTCACTGGGGAAACAGTGACAATTCCTCCTGCATACCTAATGACAAATTATCAGGCAGTTAGCTTTAGCGCCTTTCTTTGGTTATAAGAAAGGCGCTGTGTGTTTTTACTGTTTACGCTTTCTTCTGCGCCACGCGTAAGCGCCGAGTAGGGCGGCGATGATGGCAAAGCTAACGGCCACGGGCTTTTTCAGTTTGTGGTAAATCGCATTCCACTCGGCGATTTGGTTGGCTTTTTCCCGTTCGACGGCGCGGTCAAAGTCTGGGGTTTCACACTGCGTACCAAAATTCTCCGCCCAAGGCACAAAGGGGCCGTTGGCGACGTATTTTTTATAGTAGCGTTGGGCGAGTTCATCATCGCGATATAACACCCAACCTGTGGCTTGGCATAATAACGCCGCATAGGCTTGGCTGTTGTGGGGCACGAGATCGGCGGCCTTGCTTGCAAGTTCTGCTGCTTGGTAGCGATAGTGGAAACGTTTGTCGGGAATCGCTTGGCTGGCGCTGATGCGTTGCTGCTCTTTATCGCTGAGCTTATCCGCTGCATACCAATCTCTTAGGTCGAACATCCCAGCATAAATCGAATAATCCGGCGCTAATTCAAAGCCTAAGATTTCCATGCCTTGATGACGCGCGAGTTCGGCGGCAGACCAATAGGCGCGGGCGCTCTCAATGCCCTTGCTACTCTTGGCTGTGGTCAGTGCCTTGCCATACTCCTGCACATTGGCATTGAGTGTGGGATTACTGAAATAAGCTGGAGCCTCGGCAATCGCGCCTTCACGCAGTAAGCGACGACCTAATAAGTAACGCAGGCGATTGTTGAGTGGCTCGACACTGTCGTACCAATCGCTGTTCTTGGGATACTCGAAGTTCATTACTGGCACATGCTCGTCGATAAACAGCTTAAGCTCGGCGGTGGTGAGCACGCGCTCGGCCACATAGGCAATATCCTGCCAATACTCATCACCACTGGCGAACAGTTGGCTTAGGGCATCGATATATTCGCCCCGCTCAAGGGATAGCACGCCCTGCTCGGCGCGAATGCGGCAATAGGTGGCTTGCTCGGCATCGGCTTCAATGGCCTGCTGCTGGGCATCCTGTTGGCTGCCAGTTGCGGCAGTAGCGTTCATATCCGTTGGGAAATGGCGCACCGCTTCGGCATAGGCCTTGGCGGCTTGGGCTTGATCGCCCTTTTGCATCATTAATTTTGCCGTGAGCCACCAAGTCAGGCCGCTGGGTTTTGCGAGGGCAATGAGGCGCTCGGCACTGGCATAGTCGCCCAACTGATAATAAATCGCGGCTAACTTATCGCCTTGGCTCAGCATCAGGCCGTCGGTTGGGAAGACGGTCAGCGTTTTAGCGACCTGTTGACCCATTTCTGTAAGCTGTCCATCAAAGGCTAAGTCATTGGCACTGCTCTGCCAGTAGGCGATAAGCAACTGCTGCACACTTGGTTGCTGCAATAAAGGCTTAATCTCAGTGATATCTTTCGCCATTAAGCTGCGGCTTAACATCAACAGCGAATCATAACCGCTGCTGTCACCCTCGGCCGATTGAGTGGCATACAGCTCGATAATCTTATCCAGCGTCGCGGGATTTAAGGCCACATCAATTTTCGGCGGCTCATATTCCCCACGAGCCACTTGGATTTGAGCTTGGCCTTGATGCAGCAGAATATAAGCCTGCTCGCCAAGGCCTGCCAAACTCAAGCGCAGCGGATCGGCGGCGCCCTGAGTCACCTCAGTTTGTAGCTGCTGCAAGTAAGCATTAGCTTGGACAAAGTGGCTATTATCGCTGGCGGTTTTGCTCTTAATTAGCTCGATACGAGACAAGCTATACAGCGCCCACAGGCTGCGACCCGCGCGCTCAGTCTCAGGTAGGGCGATGACTTTTTTAAAGTAATCGCTGGCTTTATCGTACTCTTTGGCATCAAACGCCATGGCGCCAAGGCTGTACCAGGTTAAGGCAGGCGCTAAGCTCTCTTTTAACTGCGCGGCGATTTGCTCGGCTTCTGCCAAGCTTTGCGCATCACGCAGACTATTGACCAGCGCGAGCTGCGCCTCGGATAACTCGCTGTTTTCATAGGCGCGAGTCTGGGATAGATAGCGACTATGCACCTCATCCCAGAGGTATTCCTGTGCCGCAGGCTCATCTTGAAATTGCCAAGCTAACGGCTTAGCAAGCCCATTGATTTGCTGGCTAAAGCTGGTTTGCGGTAAATAGCTTAAGTTGTATTGCCTGTCTTGGGTTAATTGCAGCGGAAAGTCTGGGCCGCAGGCTAATAGCGCAGGGGAGAAGAGACTTAAGCCAATCAGGCTGGTTTGTTTGAATTTGGTTTTCCAGCGAGGGAGAGGATTCGCTGGCAATGAATGTGGCTTATGGCGCATAAATTCCCTGTAAATGTAATGACTCACAACGTGCCCAGCCTATGACTCTGCGTCCGTTTGGGCTTAGCTCGACCGCTGAGATTAAATTCGGCGCAAACTGCGAGGAGGCTGGCGCGGCTGCGCGCTCCGTTGAGGTGGCTTGCGGTAACTGCCACACTAATGTTCCTTGGGTTAATTTGGCTTGATAACCGTTTTGCGCATCATACCCGCTGCACGCCTGCGCCGCTAGGGACAACTGGCTCGGTAACTTGCCCGCAAGATTGCCCTTATTGACTAACACAAGTTGAAATAAGCGGCTTCCCGGCGCCTCATGTTGGGCCGAATCGGTATTGGCTTGGCTTAAGATTTCTAGCTCAATGTGCGGGGCGAGTGGTTGCTGCTGGGCGACCGCAATCAGGGTCGAGAGTGGCCAAACCCGTTTATCCCCTTCGAGGGGTAATCGAAACCAAATCATTCCCTTAAGCCTTGGGTCGGCAAAGGTGTACAGTTTTTTTACGAAGGACTGCAACTCCAGTGGATCGGCCATCAGCTCTTGGCGCGCAAGATGCTGCGAAGATGCCGTGTCTGCCAAAGGCATTCGCATCGGCACTTCACTCTCCACTCGATAACCCGATGCCGTGCTATACACCGCCGAGCCGTAGGATGGCAGGGCGATGAGAAATGGCACCTTGGCTAACCGTGACAGCTGCTCGACCCATTGCCAGCCTTGTGTGGCGTCGAACAGCCCTAAACGTGGGTCGCTGACACTGTGAATTTGCAGTACCAGCTCATCGATATTGTCAAACAACGGCGGAAACTCTGGGCTGCTCAACCAAGCGGGCAATGAGGTAATGCTGAGTTTAAACGTGTGAGGTAATTGGCTTTTTAACTCGCGTAAAAAGACGTTATAGGCCGCGAGTTTACTGCTGGCGCTATCGTGATCGATTTCAATTCCCGCAAGATTGGTGCCCTTTGCTTGCCAGTCTTGAACGAGTGCGAGGATTTTTTGGATGACTTCGCGATTATTGAGGCGCGTCAGTTGTCCATCTAATCTTATCACCGCCACTTTAGGGCGAGGATCGGCTTGTAACCAAGCATGGTTGACCTGCACTTCAAACCAAATATCCGCGCCATTGGGTTTAGGATGGGCCTGCAGTGCCAGAATGCGCACGCCATTAAAGGCGTTTTGGCTTTCGACCAAGGCGTTTTGATTGGCATCGCGCCATTGCCGCTGCCACACATACACCTCTTGGGTTAATTCACGCGGGGCGGTGGTGGCTGTTTTGATGCTCGGAGTATCTTGATTCGCAGGCTGACAGGCACTAAGGAAAACTAAGCCAAAGGATAACGCCAGCAGCTGGGATAACCTGAGCAAAAGTGAAAGGGTGCGATGTCTCGCTTGCAAGGATTTTGAGCGCTTGGGCTCAAAGTGCTTGGACTGAAAGCGACTAGAGTGAGATCGCCTAGAGTGAAAGCGCTTAGAGTGAAAAAGAGTGGAATAACGACTGCGTAAATCCATGGGATAAGAGTAAAAGCCTAGCGTGGGGCATGCCAAATATAGGACTACTATGCCTCAAAACCACCTTGGATTGCATCAGGCTTTTGCATTAGACGCGAAATCAATTGGAGTGAATAAGAGATGGCGGTTAACTCGGCTAAAATGCCTTAATAACGCGCCCAGCAACAGGCTGGGCGCAGTGATTATCGCCAAGGTGTTGGCGACAAGTCGTTAAGCATTCAAGCCTAGAAAATCACTTTTACCTTAGATGCACTATCCAGCGCTTTGTTGACTGCGCTTTCGATATCTTTATCGCGGGCGAGGGCAACCCCTAAACGGCGGCGACCATCGATTTCAGGCTTAGCAAATAATCTGAGCTGAGTATTCTCCGCCGCCAAGGCATCGGCAAGACCTTGATAGCGAATGTTTTTCGATTTGCCTTCCACCAATACTACCGCCGAGGCGCTTGGGCCATGTTGGTGGATATTCGGAATAGGTAGACCAAGAATCGCCCTGACATGCAGTGCAAACTCGGACAAATCTTGGCTAATTAAGGTGACTAAGCCGGTATCGTGCGGACGAGGCGAGACTTCAGAGAAGTACACATCACTCCCCTTAACAAACAGCTCGACCCCAAATAAGCCGTAACCGCCGAGGGCTTCAACCACTTTGCTGGCGATTGCTTGGGATTTTGCTAGCACGTCGGCCGACATGGCTTGAGGTTGCCATGACTCGCGGTAGTCGCCGTCTTCTTGTCTGTGGCCAATTGGTGCGCAGAAGTGGATGCCATTGACTGCGCTAATGGTCAGCAGGGTAATTTCGTAATCGAAGGGGATAAAGCCTTCGACAATCACACGGCCACCGCCCGCGCGGCCGCCTTCTTGGGCGTATTGCCATGCTTTGGCGCTTTGGGCCAGATCACGGATAACACTTTGGCCTTTGCCCGATGAACTCATCACGGGTTTGACCACACAGGGCACGCCAATCTTGCCAATGGCTTGATTAAACTCGGTTTCAGTGTCGCAGAAGAAATAGGGCGAGGTCGGTAGACCTAAGGTTTCGGCGGCGAGGCGACGAATGCCTTCTCTGTCCATGGTTAGCTGAGTTGCGCGCGCTGTCGGCACGACATTGAGGCCTTCGGCTTCCATCTCAACTAAGGTTTGAGTGGCAATAGCTTCAATTTCGGGGATCACTAAGTGGGGCTTTTCTAGCTCGATAATGGCGCGAAGCGCTTTAGCATCGAGCATATTGATCACATGGGAGCGATGGGCAATTTGCATGGCAGGGGCATTGGGGTAACGATCGACGCCAATCACTTCAACACCTAAGCGTTGGAGCTCGATGGCGACTTCTTTACCTAGCTCACCGCAGCCAAGCAACATGGCGCGTCGAGCGCCCTCTGTGTAGGGAGTTCCTATCATGGTGTGGGTACCTTTTTATATTGGGATAATTGACGCCTTTGGACGTTCTTGGGCCATAGTCTACCCCGATTGGCGCTAAAGCATGAGACTGAAATTAACAACTGTGTTTTCGATCAAGCTATTAGTGCTTGGGTGTGGTAAAAATCCTGTTTGTGGCGGTGTTTTATGTTAACTTTTCGTTTCATAACGGATTATGGAAACCTAAGATGCAAGACATTCGCGATTTGACCGCTGTACTACGCTCTAAAACGCCTATCGTAGTGATTGAAACCTATGAGGAATACCGTGTTGTAGACATGCTTAAGCGGGTGGCGAATGTGCTCTATCAGCCCTTATTTACTTGGAGTATTACCCAAGGGCTGACGCGGGTGGATAAACCCATGGCTGCGCAGAAATTTAATACTGAACCTGGCGATATCCTAGGGCAGATTAAATCGACGACCCAGCAGGGCATCTATGTGCTCTGTGATTTTCATCCCTTTGTGGTTGATGCGCCCAAGAATGTCCGTTTGCTTAAAGAAATCGCCCTCGAATACGATGCGCTGCAACATACGTTGGTACTGGTGAGCCATGCCTTTGAGATCCCGCCCGAAATTAAACGTTATTGCGCCTATTTTCAGCTGACCCTGCCGAGTACCTCCCAGCTTGAGAACTTGATTTATTTAGAGGTGGATAAAGTGCGCGGCCAAGGCATGCCGCTTACTGTGGATGATAAAGCCGTGGTTAAACTGGCGGAAAACCTTCGCGGTGTAACCTTAGATGATGCCAGACGTTTGATCCACAAGGCGATTGTGGATGATGGCGCCATTACCCATTCGGATGTGGACCTTATCAATAAAGCCAAATTCCAATTGCTCGATCTTAACGGTGTGCTGCAATTTGAATACGACACCAGTGATTTTTCGCAGATTGCTGGCTTACATAATCTCAAAAAATGGTTAAAGCAGCGCGCGCCCGCAGTGCAGATAACCACCGATGCCAAGGCTACTGTACAACCCGATGCGCCCAAGGGCGTGTTATTACTCGGAGTGCAGGGCAGCGGTAAGAGTCTTGCGGCCAAGGCGGTAGCGGGTGTGTGGCAACGGCCTTTGCTCAGACTCGATATGGGCGCCTTATATAACAAATACATAGGCGAAACCGAAAAGAACCTGCGCAACGCCCTCGAGCTGGCCGATATGATGTCGCCCTGTATCCTTTGGATTGATGAAATAGAGAAAGGCTTAAGCGGCAGTAGCAGTGATGAGGGCACTTCGACCCGCATTCTTGGCACACTGTTAACCTGGATGGCGGAGCGTAAGTCCGAGGTCTTTGTGGTCGCTACCGCTAACGATATTCAAGCTCTGCCGCCAGAGCTGATGCGCAAGGGGCGAATGGATGAAATCTTCTTTGTCGATTTACCCGACGAGGCCATACGTCAGGCGATTTTCCTGATCCATTGCCAGCGCCGTGGTATTGATGTGACTCGGCTCGACCTTGCGCAGCTTTCGCGCCACAGCCAAGGGTTTTCGGGAGCTGAAATCGAGCAAGCAGTTATCGCCGCCATGTACAGCGCCCGCAGTTTAGCGCGAATGCTCGACCAAGACATGTTGCTAGAAGAGCTGACCAAAACTAAACCTTTATCCATAGTGATGGGCGATAAGATTAATGCCCTAAGACAATGGGCCGCGGGGCGCACAGTCAATGCCCATGAGTAGCAACTTATTTCGCTATCACTGATCGCGTTCTGGTGGCGTATGGGGCGGCTGAGCCTTATCCACGATAAGCGGCTTTAGATTTTAGTGTTGGCTTTGGGTTGGGGAAAGTTGGATATCATCACAGTTGATGTTAACTTGCTGGTCGATATGGATTATTTTTCAGTTTTAATGGCAAGTTTTTAGTGTGAGTAATATTCGCCGTTTGAGCCGTACAGCATGATAAGCAGGGAAGAGATGAGTTTCGAGCAAGAGTTTACAGAAAAAGTCGGTGGTTACTTAGACAATCTCACCGATGAGTTACAGCCCATTCTTAAGCAACTGATTGAGCATGATTATCCCCAAGAGGTTGCCACGCTGGCGTTTGAAGTCTTTGTCGATAGTTTTTCATCCCAATTCCCGGTGCGGGTGTTTTTTATTGATATCGATGGCAAGGCCGCATATCCGTCCCCAGTCAATCCAAATTTGCTCGACATAGACCATGTCTATCCCGATGAGTTTGAAGAGGAATATATCGAAAAGGATGGGGACCTTGACCCTTGGCATATCGCGACAAACGCGCTTATCGAATGGTTCTCTCAGTGCTGGATTGCCGCAGGCGGCCAAAACTTTAAGCTAAAGGCCAATATCGCCCCCCATGACAGCCACTATGAGTTCAATTTAGTCGAGAGTCAGTGGCAAGAACGATGCTAACTCAGCATAAATTAAGCGTTCGGGGATTGTGAGATTAGGTATAGTAAGCTCGTTGTATTTTATTCTTCACTCTTTGGGGGGAGGAATAGGTTTTAAAACGCGCATCTTTTCTAATAAAATCTTAAAGGTGTTTATGAAGTTAACCGTAATTTTTCTATTTCTAATAAGCTACTCTACGCTTGCTGAGAATATCGATAATAGACTATGCAATGAATGGTCGAAACGAGAAGGAAAGATTGGAAGATACGATCTTTCATTAATATCTGAAGATAAAGCCAAAGCAAGCATCAAGATGATTAACGGCCTATTAGAATATAAAAGTTTTAATCCTAAGTGGTTCAGGGTATACGATGAGGCAGAATTTTATGTGAAGGGATATCTGCTAAAAATTGAGCTCGAAAAAGCATGGAGAAATCGGCAGTATGATGCGGATGAGATTGGCGCCTTGTGCAAACATTGGATTGAGCATGAGTAATACCATTAACCAGTACTGGTAGACTCGCAACAAGTTGCTCACCTTAGCTAAGGGCCTGACTGATTATGGATAGGCGTCAAATGGAAGCATTGAAAGGTATCGATCTCACCGATTCTTTTGTTTTAGATTGGAGTTGTGAGAATAATCGCTTGTGCTTTGAACTAGAAGTTAGCATCTGGCCAGAGTCAAAATATTATGTCGAACCCAAACTAAATGAATATACATGTTACCGAAAAGCAACGCTTCAATTCAGTAATATCATTTCCGTATTTGGTTTAAAGCCAAAACCAGTTGTAATGTCATCAATTGATCCAGATGGCTCAACTGATTATGGCAACATCGATTTTTTTCAGGTAGTTGACGGTGGATTTGAGCTTGAGGGAAATTTTGGCACTGTAAAAATATTTGGTGGTGACATTTTATTTGAAATTTATATATAAAAATGCAGCCATTGAATGATTTGAATAGCCTCCATTACTCACTGTCTGTTTGCTATTTGTGGCTCAGCTATATAGGTTATACTTGTCAACTTTATTTTGAAATATTCAAAGCTATATCGTGTTTTAGCGATAGTCATCTCAATACAATATTTGCTTTGTGAACCTCATTTATAACTGCGCGAAGTTATACTCATCCACGATAAATCCCACAGTTGAGACAAAGACGGGTGACACCAAGTCCATCGTTTTATTGTTAGATAACTCATGACGTCATCTTGGCGATAGGTCTCTATTGCCAGTTACATCCTTCCTTGAATGCCATTTGTTTCATCGAAATAAACAATTGTGTTTTTGATCAAGCTATTTGGATGGTTTTGTTGCGAATTTGTCATTCTGGTGTAGATCTATATTGTGTCGCAAATTGAACGACACGGCGGGACAAAGCACGATTTTGGTATGGGTGGTTTTACCGAAATTAAGATCGGGAAGGGAGTGGGAGCTGAGCATGTTTTTGGACTATTTTGCCTTAGGCATTTTGTTTTTTGTCATTGTGGTGATTTTTTATGGCGTGATTGCGATTCACGACATCCCCTATGAAATTGCGAAAAAGCGCAATCATCCCCAGCAGGATGCGTTGCATATCGCGGGTTGGGTCAGTTTGTTTACCTTGCATGCCCTTTGGCCGTTTCTGTGGATTTGGGCGACCTTGTACCGGGAAGACAGGGGATGGGGCTTTAGCACTGTAATGAAGCGCGAGCAGGCATTGGAAGAAGATGTTAAAGCGTTAAGGGAAACCGTATTGGCCTTACAGGCAAAGCTTGAGCAGCTCGAATCGTCAGCCGTACCAGCGGTAAACAAGCCAATGGATGCGATAACAACGGAAGCTAGCGTGACAGAAACTAGCCCAAAAGCCGAGGTGTAACATGGATTTACTACTGATATTGACCTATGCCTCGTTCAGCATTGTGATTTTTAAAGTCTTTAAGATCCCGATGAACAAATGGACAGTGCCGACCGCCGTACTCGGGGGCGTGATCCTCATCGGTGCGCTGTTACTTATCATGAACTACAACCACCCCTATTCGCGTTTTGCGCGGGAATACTATGTCACAATCCCGATTACGCCAGCGGTAAAAGGATTAGTGATTTCGGTGGAAGCTAAGCCTAATACGCCGATGAAACAAGGGGATGTGTTATTCCGTATCGATCCTGCGCCCTTTGAAGCCGTGGTCAAACGCAAACGAGCCGCACTGTTAGCGGCGGAGCAGGAAGTGCCACAACTTGCGGCCGCTTGGGAATCAGCCAAGGCGAATGTGGCCAGAGTGGCTGCCGATAGGGAACGTAATAAATCAGCCTATGACCGTTATGAGCAAGGCCACCGTAAAGGTGGGGCGAACTCTCCCTTTACTGCACTGGAATTAGATAACAGACGCCAACTGTTTTTAGCCTCAGAGGCTCAGCTAACGGCTGCGCAGGCCGAAGAGTTACGCGCACGTCTTGCCTATGAGTCAAATGTGGATGGGGTAAATTCTAAGGTGGCGGGGCTGCAGGGGGATCTTGAAAGTGCGCTCTATAATCTCGAGCAAACCGTCGTGCGGGCACCCGCCGATGGTATTGTGACTCAAATGGCGCTGCGCCCAGGTGCAATGGCGGTGCCTTTACCTTTACGGCCGGTGATGAGTTTTATCCCCGACGAGCAGCGTTATTTTGCTGGCGCATTCTGGCAAAACTCCCTGCTGCGATTACAGGAAGGGGATGAGGCGGAAGTGGTATTAGATGCGGCGCCTGGACAAGTGTTCAAGGGCAAAGTCGCTAAAGTACTCCCCGCGATGGCCGAAGGCGAGATCCAGATGAATGGCACGCTGCAATCGTCCAATCAGCTATTCCAAACAGGGCGGGTTATCGTGTTAATCGATATTGAAGACGATGCGATACGCCGCCAATTCCCTGCGGGTGTTGCGGGACAAGTGGCTGTGTACACAGAACATTTCCACCATGTCGCCGTGATGCGTAAAGTGCTACTGCGGATGCAGGGCTGGTTAAACTATCTGTTCTTCGATGGGCACTAGCTGAATTTTGCGCTAACGACTTTGCTTGGATTTGGTTTTAAGCTGTCCAAGAGTGAATAAAAAAGCGCTGACAAGACTGTCAGCGCTTTTTTGTTATATGCAGCGGTGAATGCAGGCTGCGATTAAATATCGAAGGCCAAGCTGCCCGGCGGCAGGAAGGGCCAGCTTTGACGAATAGGCGAGCCATCACCTTGTTCTCCAAAGAAATAAGCCGTTCTTGGGGTGGCGTAGACCACACTGCCTTTTTGCAGTCCTAATTCTTGCAGATGATGGTGGGTAAAGGTGGCTTCCCACAGTTCTTCACTCTGCCAGCCGATAGGCGCCAGTTCGACGCGCACTTCTGCACCAACTGGTGTTATTGCCACTATGGTAAAGGGAATATGGGCTTGGCTGTTGGGTTTATCCGCCAGTGCCAGCTCATGGCTACGCACATAGAGCGCGCCGTTTTGTTGCAGTGGCGCTTGCTCTGGCGGCACTAAGAAGGCGTCACCATTGGTCCAACGATTCTGTTGCCAGCTCGCTTCAAACCGATTGACGTTACCTAAGAAATCAAACACAAAGCGGCTATTGGGTTGGGCATACAACTCAATGGGCGTATTAACCTGTTCAATATGGCCGTTGCTCATCACCACCACTCTATCGGAAAGCTCTAAGGCTTCGTCCTGATCGTGGGTCACAAACACGCTAGTGAATTTCAGCTCATCGTGAAGGCTGCGCAACCAGCGGCGCAGTTCTTTACGCACCTTGGCATCGAGGGCGCCAAAGGGTTCGTCGAGTAACAGTACTTCGGGCTGAGTCGCTAAGGCGCGGGCCAAGGCGATACGCTGTTTTTGTCCGCCTGAAAGCTGCTCAGGGTAGCGCTGGGCTAAATGGCCAAGTTGCACCATTTCGAGTAAATGGCTGACGCGCTTTTGGATTTCGGCCTTAGAAGGTCGCTGATTTTTCGGAATGACTTCGAGTCCAAAGGCGACATTGTCGGCGACCGTCATATGGCGGAACAGGGCGTAGTTTTGAAACACAAACCCGACTCTGCGGTCGCGCACATGCACTTGGGTTACATCGCGATTACCGAAATGGATTTGGCCGCTATCCGCGCCTTCAAGGCCGGCAATAATCCGTAATAGGGTGGTTTTACCCGAGCCGGAAGGGCCGAGAAGACCAATCATCTCGCCTTCTTGAATATCCAGATTGAGTGGCGAAAGCGCCTGAAATTGGCCAAATTTTTTGGAAATATTAGTTAAACGAATACTCATAATGATTGGCTCTGCTCTTGGTTGTCATTGGCGGATAAGCTGCGTTGTTGGCGCCACTCTACTAAGGCTTTTAGCAGTAAGGTACATAGGGCGATTAAGGCAAGCAGTGACGCGCTCGCGAAGGCGGCTTCGGCCTGATAATCTTCGTAAAGTAATTGCACATGCAAAGGTAAGGTGTTGGTTTCGCCACGGATATTGCCAGATACTACGGCAACGGCACCAAACTCACCTACGGCTCTGGCGTTGGTGAGGATCACCCCATAAATCAGTGCCCACTTGATATTGGGCAGAGTCACGCGGCGAAACAGTTGCCACCATGAAGCGCCAAGAATAACCGCGGCCTCTTCCTCCGATGCGCCTTGTTGCTGCATCAAGGGGATTAATTCTCGGGCAACAAAGGGGCAGGTAACGAAAATGGTGACTAACAGAATCCCCGGCCAGGCAAACATGATCTGTAAATCGTGCTCAAATAGCCAAGCGCCGAGCCAGCCACTGTTGCCGTAAAGCAGTAGATAGAGCAAGCCTGCGACCACGGGTGATACGGCAAAGGGAATATCAATCAAGGTGATGAGTAACTTACGCCCCGGAAACTCAAAGCGCGTTACGCTCCAGGCGAGCAGTACCCCAAACACTAAGTTAATCGGTACGGTTAGCGCTGCGACCATCAGGGTCAGTCCGATGGCGTGGAGTGAGTCGGGTTGGCTCAGATGCTCGATATAACGCTCCCAACCACCGACGAAGGCCTGCTGGAAAATACTGACTAAGGGCAGCAGCAGCAACACCATGGCCAAAAACACGGCTAGGGTGATTAGGCTCCATTTGATAAGGGGCGCTTCACCGACTCTTAACGGTTTAAATGAGTTCATGGTGGCTCCTTATCGGCCGTGAATGCGGCGTAAATAACGCGCCTGCCACAGGTTAATCAGCAGTAGCAGCAACAACGAGGTTAGCAGTACGACGGAGGCAATGGCGCTGGCGCCTGCAAAATCAAATTCCTGTAGGCGAACGAAAATCATCAGGGAGGTGATTTCACTGATGTAGGGCATATTGCCTGCGATAAAAATCACCGCGCCAAACTCACCTAGACTGCGGGTAAAAGACAGCGCAGTACCGACCACTAAGGCTGGCGAGAGGGAAGGTAAAATCACCCGCCAAAACACGGCGCCATCGGTTGCGCCTAAGGTCATGCCGGCTTCTTCTTCATCGTGGGACAACTCTTCCAGTACGGGCTGAACGGTTCGCACCACGAAGGGAATGCTGGTGAAGATCATCGCAACCACAATCCCCAATGGCGTGTAGGCCACTTTGATACCGATTTCGGCTAATAGGCTACCAATCTGGCCATTCTCGGCGTACAGGGTTGCTAAGGTGATACCCGCGACGGCGGTGGGTAAGGCAAAGGGTAAATCGACTAAGGCATCGAGGATGCGCTTACCCGGAAACTCATAACGCACCAACACCCAGGCGAGTAACAGGCCAAAAAGACAGTTAAACAGGGATGCGGCCAGTGCAGATAAAATAGTGACTTTATAACTTGCCAGCACGCGGGGATCGGCAATCACCCCCCAATACTCTGCCCAGCTCATCTGGCTGGTTTGCATAATCAGGCCTGTGGTGGGGAGTAAGAGAATCAAGCTGACAAACAGCAAAGACACACCTAGGCTGATACTAAACCCCGGCAAAACCCGCTTGTGGCGTAAGCGCCCATTATTAAATATCACTGAATAACCACCCGATAAGGTTAATGGAGTTAATCCAATATTATTATGCCATTAGCACATTATTGCTCAATCGCGATAAAGACTGCTGATGTTTATCTTTATTGCGATATAACCACAAAACCCGGGACATTGCCCGGGTTGTGGATTTGGTGATTTAGCTACCCAAGCGGATGATCAACGTTTTAATAACTGATCCAGTTTGGCGCCATTGGCAAATTGGGTCTTCATCGCGTTGTCCCAGTTACCTATGATCTGCTCAACGGTCATTAACTCAACCGCAGGAAACTGCTTGGTAAATTCGGCAACAACTTTCTCGTTGTGAACACGATAGTTAAATCCGGCTAACAAACGTTGTGCTTCTTCACTGTAAAGGTAGTTTAAATACTCGGTCGCGAGTTCTTGCGTGCCGTTACGCTTAGCATTTTTCTCAACTACGGCAACGGGGAATTCTGCCAGAATCGAGGTTTTTGGCACAACAACTTGGTAATCATCGGCACCATATTGCTGACGAATATTGTTCACTTCAGATTCGAAGGTGATCAGCACATCGCCGATGCCACGTTCAACAAACGACGTGGTTGCACCACGGCCGCCCGTATCAAATACGGCAACGTTACCAAGGAACTTCTTCAAAAACTCATCTAATGAGGCTTGATTATCTTTACCATAGTTTTTCTGGGCATAACCTAAGGCCGCTAAGTAAGTGTAACGCGCATTACCCGAGGTTTTTGGGTTCGGGAACACCAACTTAACGTCATCTTTGGCTAAATCATTCCAGTCGCTGATTTGCTTTGGATTGCCCTTACGCACTAAAAACGCGATGGTAGAGTAGTAAGGTGAGCTGGCATTAGGCAGCAGTTGTTGCCAGTTTTCCGGGATCAACTTGCCGCGGTCATGCAGAATTTGCACATCGGTGACTTGGTTAAAGGTCACGACATCGGCGGGTAAGCCCTGAAGAATCGAGCGAGCCTGGGCGGAAGAACCCGCATGGGATTGTTTGATTTCAACGGTCTTGCCGGTTTGTTCTTGCCAATGTTTAGCAAAAACAGGGTTATAGGCATTGAATAATTCCCGCGCGATATCGTACGAGGAATTTAAGAGTGTCTGATCGGCGGCTGCCACATTGAGGGTGGTTCCCAGCAATAGGGTTCCCAGCAGGGCCTTAGTCAATTTTACTGGCATTTTGTACTCCTTAATCTGGCAACTGTGTCAGTGTATAGGAATAGAGTAATAGAAGATTTTATTTATAAAAAGCCACATAAATAGAACTTTTTTGAATAACTATGAGCGAATAATTGTATGCCTCGGGTGAGATTCATCGTGTTTGTTGTGGCTAACCCCCTTAAAATAACCCTATGCTGAATCGCTTTTATTAAAAGGATCATCCGAGTGTCTGACTTTCCGACTATTGAAGCCTGTATTGGGCAAACTCCGCTGGTACGTTTGCAGCGACTTGATTGTGGTAGCTCAACGGTATTGTTAAAGCTGGAGGGGAATAATCCCGCGGGTTCGGTAAAGGATCGCGCGGCGCTGAATATGATTATTCAGGCGGAGCTTCGCCAAGAGATTGCCCCAGGGGATACCCTCATTGAAGCTACGAGTGGCAATACGGGCATCGCCTTAGCCATGGCTGCGGCGATTAAAGGCTACAAGATGATCCTGATCATGCCGTCGAACTCCACCCAAGAGCGTAAGGATGCCATGCAGGCCTATGGCGCCGAGCTGCTGCTGGTGGACAATATGGAAGCCGCGCGGGATTTAGCCTTAGAGCTTCAGGCACAAGGCAAAGGTAAGGTGCTGGATCAGTTCAATAATCAAGATAACGCCAACGCCCATTTCCAGACCACAGGCCCCGAAATTTGGCAGCAGAGCCAAGGTAAGATCACTCACTTTGTCTCCAGCATGGGTACCACTGGCACTATTATGGGGGTGTCGAAATACCTAAAGAGTCGTAATCCCGATGTCACCATTGTCGGGCTACAACCCGCCGATGGCAGTTCGATTCCGGGGATTCGCCGCTGGCCACAGGAATATCTACCGGGTATTTTCGATGCTGCCCGTGTCGATGCCGTGATGGATATTGAGGAGCAAGACGCGAAAGCCATGGCGAGAACCTTGGCCCGTGAAGAAGGTATTTGTGCTGGTGTGAGTTCTGGCGGCGCGGTATTTGCGGCACTCGAGATTGCGAGGCAGAATCCGGGTTCCGTTGTAGTCGCAATTGTGTGTGATAGGGGCGACCGTTATCTGTCATCTGGGTTATTTTCTTAACCCTAACTAAGATTCACGCTTAGGATTTAACCTTCCTTCGGCAATAAAAATGGGCGTTAATCGCCCATTTTTATTGACTATCGTTTAAGTCATTATGGTTTAAATCATCAAGGATTAACCGCCATCAGACCTATCAATAGCACTTAATACAGCAGGCTTAAGGCTGCGGTGGAAACTGCGCCAAAATCCGGCTAACAGCCTTGGCTGTGTCTTGGGCTTTTTTATCGCCGCCCCCGTCAAAATCGAAACTATCTGTGCCGCGCCAAATCAGCTTATTGGTTTTAGTATCGATAATATCAATTTGAATGGTTTGAATTTTTGCCGTGTCACTGCCAAGTGGTACGCCGACGCTTGTGCCTACGCCAATGCCGCCAGAACGGCCAAAACTGCCCGTGCCTAACCCTATAGAGAGACCAGAGTCTTTAGGCTTATCTTGGGTTAATAACCCATAGGCGACTTTAAAATCGGGGGAAGTGGCAGTTTCAGTAAAGCCTTTTTGGCTTAATTGTTGGGTGATTTCGGTTTGAATGCGCTGGGCGCTGAGTGGGTCGTCGCTAGGTTGGGGAGCGAGCTGGCTGAAGCTTTTTAATGCCTTAAAGTCGTAATTGAGATCGTAATCGTTTTTCGGCTTACTGCTGCAGGCGCTGACTAAGACCAAGGCGACAAACAGACTGGCGATATTTTTGTATCCCATGATGACACTCCAAGTTGTACAAACTCTGTTCAATGTGCCTTGATTAACAACAAGACTGCAAGTAATTTAGTGAAAAGTGTTTAATTTTTGTATTGTTTTACTTGTGTATTTAAGGTCACGCATTTTAAGTGCTTAATTTGCCAGAGTAGCTCAACATCATGGAACAGTTAGCCTTTTTCGAAATACCTAGCCCTTGCATCGGTGTGTGCCAAACCGATGCCCGTGGCTATTGCAAAGGTTGCCTGCGTAGTCGTGATGAGCGATTCAATTGGTTGCACTTTACCGACGCGCAAAAGCACGATGTGATCCGTTTATGCCACCAACGTAAACGCCGGCGACAGTTGGCCTTATACAAAGCCCGTCAGCAAGCACTTGAGCAGGAGAGAGCGGCGCTTAATCCGCAACTCGATTTTGCGCCGCAAGATGCTGCCGAATTGGACCTCGGGGATTTTGATCTCGAGGAATAATCTAACTTTGAGAGCACTAATTAAGCGCTTAAATTTCCCGCTTCTTTGGCCAGCTTAAGGTAAAACACGTTTGAGTGGGATTGCTGCTAACGCTCACTTCGCCCTGATGACGCTGCATGATCCGTTTGATAATCGCCAGCCCTAAGCCATGACCCTTGTTACCATTTTGCACCGATTGACTGCGGTAAAAGGGCTCGAACACCATAGGTAAATCCACCTCGGGGATAGGCTCTCCATCATTACTCACACTCAACGTCACCCTTTGCGGGGTCTGGCTGACTTCAATCAGGATTTGCTGGCGAGCAAAACGCTGGGCGTTGGTCAGTAGGTTTTGTAGGGCACGTTCAATTAGTGCGGGTTCGCCGACCAAGGGGAGGCTTGTCATCTCCGCCTGTAAGTGGATGGGAGTATCACTTAGGCTGCTTAAACGTTTAATGCACTGGTTAACTAAGCTGAGCAGATCGTATTCATCCAACGGTGTGCCTTCGCGCTGAGCCTCCAGACTGGCGTAAGTCAGCAGTTCCTGCAGCAGGTTCTCCATTTCTTTTATGTCGAGCTGCATCTCATTGAGAAAGTCCTGACGCTTTTGTTCGTCGGAGTCGGGCTGGCAGTACATGGGCATTAAGGCGAGGGCGAATTTCAGCCGCGCAAGTGGTGTGCGGATCTCGTGGGAAACCGCATTGGATAAATGTTTTTGGTTTTCGATTAACGCACTGATATGGCGCGCCATTTCATTAAAGGTGTTCGCTAAGGGTTTAACCTGGGAGCGGTTTGAAAGGCTAATGCGTGTATCCCATTTGGCCTCGCCAAAATCCTTGGTAGCCTTACGTAAAATGCTTAAATCCCGCGACAGCGGGCCGACCCAAATCAGTGCAACTAATGCCAGTGAGAGATAGAAAAACAGCGTAAACAGATTACGCAGTGAGGCTCTAGGGTCTATCTCGATGGGACCCGCCATTAACACTTGCTCGCCTACCTGAATAAACTGGAATTGTTCGCCCTCGCTGGTTGTGGTGGTAACCACATGATTGGGCGTGAGCTGTTGGTCTTTGGCTAGCGCGATTTGATCTGGGCTGAGCAGATTAAGGGGCAACTGAGCATGGCTGGGCAGCGCCTCAAGATAGGCGTTACGATTCTCCTCTGGTAGCTGTGTTAGCAACTGGGCTAACGCAACCAGAGGAGCATCTAAGGCATTATTTTCGTCCACATTTTTCTGCCACAGGCTGTCCAGTGTCCAGCCTATGCCTAGAAAACTGAGGCTCAGCAGTAAATATAAGCTGATAAAGAGACGTTTCACGGGAGCTCTTAGTTGTTCCAAGCCTCGGGGGCGAACAGATAACCCTGTCCCCAGACGGTTTTAATTCTGAAAGGGGTTTCAATATTGTCGTTGAGCTTTTTACGCAGTCTTGAAATGCGCACGTCTATCTTTCTGTCTTTACCATCAAAATCAATGTTCAGCAGTAATTGATAGATGTACTGACGGCTCAGCACTTGTCCCGCCTGTGAGGCCAGCAACCACAGGAGTTCAAACTCATGGCTGGTGAGGTCGACTTCTTTGTTGTCGAGGCGTATAGCATGAGTGTGGGGATCGATGCTCAGCTTACCAAAGGTCAGGCAGTGGGATTCAGCTTGTGGCGGTTGGTTTTGGCGACGTAATAGGTTGTTGATACGGGCAACCAGTAGTGCTGGGTCGACGGGTTTCACCACGTAGTCGTCGGCGCCGAGTTCTAAACCTTTGATTTGATCTTCGCTAGAGCCCAGAGCGCTCATCAGTAGGATGGGGCCGGCAAAGTAATCGGGCAGCTTTTCACACAGGCTTAGGCCATCGATACCTGGCAACATAATGTCTAACAGTATGATATCGGGCTTGTAGTTGATTAAGCGGGTTAGGACTGTGTCACCACGGCGCTCGACTTCTACGTGCATGCCGTGGGATTTCAAATAATCTACGATTAAATTCGCAAGACGGACATCGTCTTCAACCAATAACACTCTGTGGGGTGATTGTGGATTCGTCATTAAAATAAACTCCAAGGGTTACGGTAACGTCTGCGCACCTGAGGCTGCGAGGTTGACGTGATTTTTAATTTGGCTCCAGCCAGTGTTTGATTGGTGTCCTTACTCACTAAGACAAATTGAATATCGTTTAATGTACTAATATTCAAAGTGATTTCGTGTTGCTCTAACGATTCGCTACACCATTTGGGATAGGCGTTATTATCGGACAAGATACAGACTAGCTCGTCGTGGGCGAGTTGCCACTGTAACTCGACACGGATCTCACAGGCTTGGCTTTCATCCCCTGTGATACAAATTTCCGGGGTCAGTTTTAACTTTGACTCTTCATCCGATGCGGCAAGTACATGGCTTGGCCCCATCAAGCTCACGCTTAGGCCTAACCAGCACAGCATCCTGATATGAAGGGGAGTCACTAGTGTCAGAACCTATACGCTGCGCCAATAAAATATGTGCTGCTATAGTCTTGATCGAGCAAGGGGCTGGCGGCAATTTCGTCTGCAAGTTGTGTGTAGCGGAACGCAAACAGCAGATCCCAGTTATCAGTTAAGATATAACGGGCTGTCATTTCTATTCCCTTATTCCAACCAGCATCTGCATGGTAATGTTGGCTCCAATAAGCGTTTTCACTCGGACGTACACCATAGTAATAGTCGACGACATTGGTACTTTTCCAATCAAATACGAGCGACATATCCATGACCCAGCGGGTTAAATGCCAACCATAGGTCCATTTTATTTGTGCTTCAGCGCCTTGATGTACGTTAAACATATCATGGGTGTAGGCTAATCTAACTACACCTAACGGGCTATAAATAAAGGCTTCAGCACCGCCCAGCATGGTAAAATTTCGCGATTCTAAGGAGTTGAATACTGGATCAGGCTCAGTGCTGAGGGCCGTATTGGTGGCGAGCATCTTGGCTTCTTCCTGTGAACTGCGCTTCAAAAAGATATTCGAGGGATCCCAGCGATAAAAATATGCCCTGTCCATGCTGTAGCTAGTGACTAAATTTAAGCTGAAATAAGGCTTCTCGAGCAGGCTATAGCCTAAGTTGCCATTATCAAAAAACCAATGTTCACCATAGTAAGCCACGGTCGGAATAAAAAAGACCGGAATATCATCAAAATCCCGCAATGGATTGGTCTTTTGTCCCCAGCCGACCGCCACGCCTAAATCCCAGTTACGCATTTGAATGCATTCATCTTTAGTGACGCACGGCTCTTTCGCCATTCCTATTGAAGGCAGGCTAAGTGCGGCGAGTAAGATAAACAGTTTTCGATACATGATTTTGCGTTCGGGTGTAATGTCGGTCGGTAATGGTCAACAGATTAGCATTTTATGCTTAAATCCACAGTGCTTTCACCTGAAGGGATGCAAAATGATACAGATATCATATAAATAGCTGATATGTAGATTACGCAATCAATTGAAAGACAAAATAAAAGCCTCAGAGGCCGTCGTTTAACACTTTTACGTGGTTGGATTTTTGTGTCTTATCTGTTGGCTTTTATTGTGGTTATTGTTGGCGATTTGCTTGTTGCCAATAAAAATGCCATTCAGGATGTGAATGGCATAAGGACAAGGCGCTAAAACCCGAATGAGCTTATAGGCTAAAGGAAGTAAAAACGATCAGTTAAGTTCTTTGACGGTTTGATAACCCATTTCAGTAAGCTGGTCATTCACGCAGTCGAGCACGTATTGCTTAAGCTCGGCATTTTCGACCTGATCTTCAGAGGCCATTTGTTGGCACACTTCTGTCAGTTGAGCGATATCATTTGCAGGGGCGGGTGGAAGAGTCGATTCGTCGGCAAAGGTTGCGAAACTCATAAGTGCCGACAGTGTGATAACAGCTGATAAGGTTTTCATTTTATTTCCTTTAGTTATTGATAGTTAACAACAGCCTAACTGGTTTCCCATCATGCCGCTGCGTCAACAGATAGCAATCTATCACTGCTATTATTTTTTAGATATAAATAATTTTTCGCTAATTTGGTGAGCCATTTTTGCCAGCAAAAGTCGCTTGTTTTATGGGCAATTTTATCGACGATTGAGGCCTGTTTTGCAAAGATGAATTAGCCGCACAATGCCACTCAATCGGTCGTCACTCAATCGCGTCCACTCTTGCGCCAAGCTTTGGCTGCTTCCATTAAGACTCTCTAAAACGGCTTAAGTTTCCTTGCTACACGCGTCTAAATGTTATGAATTTGTCTAAAACTAGACTTATCTCATCTTTGATAGCGTTATGAGATGGAGTTAATGTTTTTCTGGCTTTATCCCTATATGAGCTAACGTTATTTTTAGGTGGGAAAATGGGAAGTTTGAAGCCGAGCAAAATTAACCGATAAATTAGATGTGGCGCACTCTTTATGTCGATGTTTTGTAGTTGTTTGAATCTTATTGGATTAATTTTTGAACTTTAGGTTTAATTTGGTTTGTCTGTTTTTATCTGTATGATTTTTAACGGTTAATTATTGTTTTTCTTCGGTATTGATATTTTGGTTGTGATCACATTGGTAGTTATCTAAAATTCGCCGCTTTTTATAAAAGAATTAGTATCTAGGATTTGGCTAGGTACTGAGATTAACTTATTTATTTTTGGGGACTTTCTGTGTCGACACAACTGGCGAATCCTGCTCCATTAGGTTTAATGGGCTTTGGTATGACGACTATCCTGCTGAACATTCACAATGCGGGTTATTTTCCGATTGATGCAATGATCTTAGCGATGGGCATTTTCTATGGCGGACTCGGCCAAATCATCGTTGGCATTATGTGTTTTATGCGGGGTGATACCTTTGGGACAACCGCATTCACTTCTTACGGTTTATTCTGGCTAACTTTAGTCGGGCTGATTTTAATGCCTAATGCCGGGATTGCGGCGAGCCCAACCCACTTTATGGGATGGTATTTAACCCTGTGGGGGATCTTTACCGCCTTTATGTTTGTAGGCTCGCTACGCTACCCAAGAGCGAAACAGTTTGTGTTTGCCTCACTCACTATTTTGTTCTTCCTGTTGGCGGCAAGAGATTTCACTGGCAGCGCCTTGATTGGCACTATCGCGGGTTTTGAAGGGATTATCTGTGGTGCAAGTGCGATTTACTTTGCCATGGCGCAAGTGCTTAACAATGAATATGGCCGCACGATTTTGCCGATTGGTGAGTTAAAGGCAAAGGCTTAAGCGTCATTCTAGGTGGTGAATATTTAACAAAAAGGCTGAATCATTCAGCCTTTTTGTTTTTGGAAGCTACTACCGTTTAGGTTAGATTTTTGCCTTAATAAATGCGCTACAGGTCTCATCTAAACTGCGATTCGAAATATAACTGGTACCAGTTTTATGGGTGATCAGAAAACCTTTTTCCGTTGGCACAATCCGGTAAATATCCGTCCAGAGGATCTGGCTTTTAACGTATTGTGATTGGGTGCTAATCCCTTGCTCATCGACAACCAGCGTGACCTCATTATTGGCGGCCTTACTCATCATCTGCCGCATCAACCACCAGGCTTTGCTGTATTTCACATTCAAGGCTTCAATGACTCCAAGCCCGACAAAGAAATAGGCCAGATAGAGGCTGATATCCGCAAAAATCAGTGCAATACCAATGAATCCAAATCCCATGGCTTTATAGTAAGGCTTGAGTGTGGGATCGAGTTTAACTGACTGGGTGTAACACTCGTCAAAATGCGCTTTATCTAAGATATAAGTAGTGGAATAACAATAAGGTGTTGTCATCGAGTTATCTAATATTGGAAAGCCTGATTGTGCGCTAGTTTAGCGGTTTAGTCTGCCAAAGTAACGATTTTTAGGCTGGCGTCGATGGGAAGAACTGGCTCGGAATACTGGGTTTATGTATCCCGCCGCCAATAACCTTACTGCTTAATAACGATTGCGTTCATTGGGCATATCGCTGAGATATTCGACAAACTCGACCTCAAAGCCATGGGCATCGAAGAAGTAGATATTGCGGCGGAAGGGGTCTTCCATGCCATCTTTGGCTATCGGAAAACCGGCTTGGGTCAACCTTGCTATCACTGCATCTAGATCACTCACCACAAAGGCAAAATGGGCTAAGCCAATCTGATGACCCGTTAAGTCGCGGTTTTCGCCCTCACCGTTATCGCTAAAGGCAATGTATTGATAATCATCGCCAAAGTGGATCCAATTGCGCGGCTTGCCGTACCAAGTCCCTTTATCTCCGCCACGGACACGCCAATGTGGGAAGGCTGCTTGATAAAAAGTGAGTGCTTTGGGGATGTCGTCGACGACTAGGTTGATGTGTTCTAAGTGGATCATAATGCGTTCCTTGTAATGATTTTAATCAGTGTGATTCACATCCAAGCTGCTTACATACCGTAGCAGTATTCCTGCTGCTTGGGGTAGGGTTGATGAATATGGCGTTGGCGTATCGGCGCTAAGGCTTGGGCGTATTGATGCAACATAAATAAGCTATATTGCACTCTTTCCCTGAGGTTGATATCCCGTGTGCCTTGGGGTGTAGCGTTGAGTACATTCTCGACATTACGGATGATCAAATGGTCGGGAATGGGCACCAATTTATTGTTTTTGAGTGCATTCATTTTGACTTCCACAATGGGGTAAGCTCCGCTAATGCCGCTACAAACTGAAATCAGCAACACTGGCTTATGGGCGGTTTCCTGACGGCTACACATCAATAGGAAGTTTTTAAGCAGTGGCGATGCCATTCCACCCCATTCGGGCGTAATCAAAACGAGGGCATCCGCGGCATCGACTTTTCGCTCAATCTCAGGCCAATGTTCGCCCTTGTTGTCCTCTTCACCGTCCCAAAAAGGCAGATTGAACTGGCAAAGTTCTAAGTGATGGATAGCGTCGTAACCGACACTGTGGGGCGATAAAAAACTGGTTTCGGCTATGTATTTCGCGACTTTAGCGCTTTGCGAGTTGGCTCTTTGACTGGTGCTGATGATGAGTAAGTTCATTATGTAAACCTATTTGTTTATAAATTATTTATAAGGTAATTACTTTATTTAATCTTGTAAAGGATAAAATAAATAAAAAACTTTATTTATTCTGTTAAAAGGTGGGCGATTAAGGGATAATCCGAGGCGAAGAGCGGAGAGCGCATATGAAAACCACTGATAAGATTATTCAATTACTCAAGCTGCACGGTCCTTTAACGGCAAAGACCCTAGCGGAAGAACTGGCCCTGACCACTATGGGCGTCCGGCAGCATTTGCAGGCCTTAGAGGATGCGGGTGATGTTGATATTGAAGATAGAGTCGAAGGCCGTGGACGCCCAACCCGATATTGGGGATTAACCGAGCAGAGTCGCAGTCACTTTGCCGACCGCCACAGTGAGCTTAGTTTGCAATTAATTGATTCTGTTAAAATGATATTTGGCGATCAAGGCCTAGATAAACTGATCGAGCATAGGGAGCAAACGGCCATGCAGCAGTATCGCAGTGCGATGCTCGGCATGACGGATATTGCAAGTCGTCTAACGAAACTGGTGGAGCTGCGTACCCTCGAGGGCTATATGGCGACGCACGAACAAGCCGATGGCGTTTTCTGGTTGCTTGAGAATCACTGCCCAATTTGCAGTGCAGCGACTAAGTGCCAAAACTTTTGCCGCTCCGAACTGCAACAGTTCCAGCAATTATTTGCCGATATCGCCATTGTAAGCCGTGAAGAGCATATCATCGACGGTGCTCGTCGCTGTGCCTATCGCATTGCGCCTTTATCTTAGAGTTGGGTGGTGTGATGCAATCAAAACGTGGTCGTCTCGATAGATACCTTGCTGTTAAGTTACAAATTCACCGTAAAGCCGTGCGAGAACTCTTGCTGGCGGAGCGAGTGTATGTGGATGGTGCGCCTGCGAAAGCGCTCGATCTGCTGGTGGATGAATTTTCCCACATTGTGTTTGATGGGCAAGTCTTACAGGCCAACCAGCCAGTGTATTTGATGTTGCATAAGCCCGTTGGCGTGGTAAGTGCTACCAAAGACAAAGAGCATCGCACTGTGATTGATTTGCTCGATTGCGATACTCGCCATGAGCTGCATATAGCAGGGCGGTTAGATTTAAACTCTTCGGGCTTATTGCTGCTAACCAATGATAGCCGTTGGTCCGAGGCGCTCATGTCGCCTGAGCAAAAAGTGGATAAAATGTATCGGGTGACTCTGGCAAATCCTTTGAGCGAAGACTATATCGCGGCATTCGCGCAGGGCATGTATTTTGGCTTTGAAGATATCACCACTCAGCCAGCACAGCTTGTTATCCTCGCCCCCCATGTGGCAGAGGTGACCTTAAGAGAAGGAAAGTATCATCAAATCAAACGGATGTTTGGTCGTTTCCGTAATCCAGTGGTGGGATTGCATCGCCTTTCTATCGGTGAGATTACCTTGGATGAAGCCTTAAAGCCGGGCGAGAGTCGTATGTTGACAGCAGAGGAGGTAGATTCTATCTATCTTGCAGGGACGTCAGCTTAACTCAGTACTTATGGAATAAGTTTAAGCCACCTTACCTTGCGGGAAGATGGCTTCATGCTTTCGTTATCTTTCGAAGATGGATAACAAAGTTGCAGCTTTAGAGTTCGGCATGGGGGCCAAAGACTTCATAGTGCATTTGCTCGCTAGGTACACCAAGGGCGAGTAATTGCTGCTTGATCGAGGCCATAAAGCCAATGGGGCCACAGAAATAGTAATGTGCGTTGGTAACGATTTTATCGGCGACTGAGGTTAAGTTCATCGTTCCTTTGAAATCATAATCTTGGCCTAAAATGTCAGTTGCTTTCGGCTCGCGGTACCACACATGGCTGACAAGATTAGCGTGTTGAGCGAGTTTAGTGTTAATCGCCGCTTTAAACCCATGTACGTCACCATGTTCGCAAGCGTGCAACCAAGTCACTGTGCTTGGGTGTTTTAGTTTTAGTAGCTGATTCAACATGCTCTTCATTGGCGTTTGTCCAACACCCGCCGAAATTAACACTACAGGTGTCTCTGGCTGAGCGGTTAGGGTGAAGTCTCCTGCTGGTGGCATAACAGCAAGGATATCGCCCACCTTTAACTCATCGTGAAGCAGGTTCGACACTTGGCCATTAGGCTCACGTTTTACACTAATGCGGTAGCTTTTCCCGTTAGGTGCGTCGGACAGCGAATACTGGCGAATCTCATCGAAATCGAGCTTAGGATGTTGCAGCTTAATGCTGAGGTATTGTCCTGGGATAAAATCTTTTACCGCTTGCCGATCGACTGGCGCTAATACGAACGAGGTAATCACGGCCGACTCGGCTGTTTTCTCACGAATAACAAACTCACGTTCACCTGACCAACCGCCATCTTGCTCTGCGCTTTCTTGGTAGATCTGCGCTTCGCGCTGGATAAAAATATTGGCTAAAAACTGATAAGCATCGCCCCATGCGGTGAGCACTTCTTCGGTAACCGCCTCTCCCCCCAGCTCTTTTAGCGTGGCCAGTAGATGACCGCCGACGATGGCATATTGTTCTGGCTGAATTAAAAATCCTGTGTGCTTTTGGGCAATGCGCTCGACGGCCGTACCTAATGCACCTAGGTTATCGATGTTCTTCGCATAGGCTGCAACTGCATTAAATAAGGCTACAGGTTGACCGCCAGAATGTTGATGAGCCAAGTTAAATACATCTTTTAACTCAGGATTATGGGCAAACATCCGTTGGTAAAAATGCTGGGTGAGTGCAGGACCTGCTGACTCGAGAAGGGGAATAGTGCTCTTAATAATCTGGATGGTACGGCTATCCAACATAGTGAATCCTTAACATGCTTTATTTATGAATGTTATTCAAGTTTAAAGATTCATTTGATTTGGATCAATAAAAATCATAGTAAAAACTGTTAGACGGAATGTCATCTAAAGATAAAAAGTCAGCAGAATAATCAGCAAAGAGACTGGCACAGCAGGCCTGTGCCAGCGATATGAACTAGAGCCTGAATGCACTCACCTGATTACGCATACTGTTGGCAAGCTTGGTTAGATTGATCACCGACTCACTCAGCTCTAAGGCCGAATTAGTGGAGTGTTCGGCAATATCGCTAATGGCAATAATGCTACGGTTGATGCTCTCGGCCACACTACTTTGCTCCTCGGCAGCCGTGGCGATATGGGTATTCAATTCAGTGATATTGTCGACGGATGCGACAATCTCTTTCAGTGCTTGGCCTGCCTGATTCGCCTTGTCGTTGGCATCATCAACTTGATTAATCCCTACTTCCATCGCATTCACCGCTTCTTTAACCCCTTGTTGCAGAGTGGCGATCATCGCTTCAATCTCTTGGGTCGATTTTTGGGTGCGCTGTGCCAATGTCCGGACTTCGTCGGCTACGACGGCAAAGCCTCTACCTTGTTCTCCGGCGCGGGCCGCTTCAATCGCCGCATTTAATGCCAGTAGATTGGTTTGTTCGGCAATGCTTTTGATCACATCTAATACTCGGCCGATGTTTTGACTTTCATTGGATAAAAAGCCAATCACTTGCGCCGTTTTTTGAATTTGCTCAGAAAGTTGCGACATGCTGGTAATGGACTGCATCACAATGTGATTACCATTGGCGGCGTAATTATCGGCATCCTTAGCTGAATCCGCTGCCGCTGCGGCGCTTTGAGCCACCTCGGCAACCGTGGCCGTCATCTCATTCATGGCGGTGGCGGTTTGTTCGGTTTCAGCCTGTTGCTGCTGCATTCGTTTGTTGGTTTCTTGGGTAAAGCTACCAAGCTCTGTGGCCGAGCTATTCACAGTATTTGCCGCCTCAGCGATGGAGTGCAAAATTCCCCGTAAATGTTCAATAACCTGAGTGAGGCTAGTGGAGATCTGTCCGAGTTCATCATCGTTGAAGGTTTTAAACTTCACAGTGAGATCCGAGTCTTGCCGAATGATTTTCAGGTTTTGAACTATATCGCGAATAGGATTCATCACACTGCGATTGACCCAAAGTCCAATCACTATGCTGATCAGCATTGCCATCCCTGCGAGAATAATAAATATGGAAATGGATGATTGATAGATACTTTTTACGCTATCTCTTTCTTGCCCAGCGATCTTAATTTGCAGGTCAATCAGTTCGGAAACTTTACCGCTGATAGGGTCGATGGCGTTATATAAAGGCAGTATTTTGTCATTGAGTTTATGGACAACATCCCCATTAAAGCCCCTGAGGTAAGTGATTAATTGCTCTATCTGATCGTTGGCAGGAATAAATAAGCGTTCGGCTTGCTGGGCGAGTTGAGACTCTTCTTTGGTCAGCTCAGTGGCGAGATACTTTTGCCAGCGTTGATTGACGGTAGATTTGGCACTGCTAAGGGCATCAATGGCCTGTGAAGCACTAAACCCGCCCGCATTAGCCTTGTTTGCCGCATCAATTACATCCACGGCATATTTGTCGGCAATGACTTTAAGATCATCAAGGGGGACGACGCGGTCGTTATAGATACGTTCGACGCCATATTCGATTTTTCCCATCATGTTGATAGCGATAAAACCGATAGTGAGCAGCATGACAAGTGGCACGAGAATGCCAATAAACATCTTTTGTTTTATTTGTAGACCATTCATATGGATTTCCTCGGTGAAACAAGGGAGTCCTTTAGGCAGAGCTCGAGCTGTCCCTATGATGAGTCTGTATGAATAGTTATAGCAAATTTAAGGAAGGTGATAAGTTACTTAAGGAAATTTAATCGCAGATACAAAAAAACCTCGCTAAGCGAGGTTTAAATGTTGGTACAGATGAGAGGACTTGAACCTCCACGCCCGCAAGGGCACTAGCACCTGAAGCTAGCGTGTCTACCAATTCCACCACATCTGCATTGGTATCCGACATTGTGTCGAATTTTAATTTGAATCGCAATTTGGTACAGGTGAGAGGACTTGAACCTCCACGCCCGCAAGGGCACTAGCACCTGAAGCTAGCGTGTCTACCAATTCCACCACACCTGCACTGTACTTTATTGCGATTCTTTAACACTGGTCGCTAAGGCAACCAATTTAAAGATGGTGCCCGAACCCGGAATCGAACCAGGGACACGAGGATTTTCAATCCTCTGCTCTACCGACTGAGCTATTCGGGCGACGGGCGCAATTTAAAGGCTTTTCGGCTTTTGAGTCAACTGATTTTTACGAAATAATGTAAAAAGTGGTGCGGTTGGATAAGTTTTACTCGAATAGCGTATTTATTGGCTCTTACCCAGATGAAAAGGAACTTGGCGCGCTGTAGAACCTAAAAGGGAAGGAGCGTGAAACGCCGAACAAAGGAAAAAAATGCCCCTTATAAAGGGGCATTTACGCTTAGTTCGATAAGATTTCGTTGTTTGGGAAGTTAGCTTGCATTACCATGAGCACGTTTTGCTTCAGTTGGTTCTGACCTAACTCGCCATAAGCTTCTGCCATAATCTCCAGTGCACGTTCCGTTGAAGGAGTGCCGGGATATGTTTCCAACACAGATTGAGCACGAACGGCCGCAGCACTCCAAGCGTTCATTTTGATATAATACTCAGCAACTTGAATGGAATATTTTGCTAAACGGTTTTTCAGCGACAACATGCGTTTTTGCGCATCGGCAGCATATTTGCTGTTGGGATAGGTTTTGATTAAACGATCAAAATCCTTAAAGGCATCTTGGGCATTTTTAGGATCGCGATCGGTTCTATCGATATTCAACATATCGTGGAACAGATAGCTGTCCGCCTGCATATTGACGAGTCCACGCATATAGTAGACATAGTCGATATTCGGATGGGTTGGGTTTAAACGGATGAATCTGTCAATGTTGGCAATGCCAGAGGCAACATCGTCCATTTTGTAATAGGCATAAATCAGATCTAACTGAACCTGAGTTTTATGTGGTCCGAAGGGAAAGCGTGAGTCTAACGCTTCCAATGAACGGACGGCTTTAGAGTAATTGCCAAGTTCCATGGAGGTTCTTGCCTGAGAATAGAGCACATCAGGTGAGGTTTTGGCGGCAATATCGTTATCTTCAGGACTGCTGCTACAGGCTGATAACGCTAGCGAAAATAGGACTAAGGTTAAGCCTTTGGAGAATTTATACATACTTGAATTCAATTCTTTATAAGTTGTAGTTAAGAATTTTTCCATTTCACGATAAAATAGAAAGCATTCGATTGTAACAGATAGCACACATTTTTTGACCCCAAAATGGGGATACGGTTCCTATGACACAAGAGATTAATCTAAAAAGCGAGATTTCGGCAACACAAACTGGCCTGAGATTGGATCAAGCACTGGCTGAGTTGTTCCCAGATTACTCGCGCACGCGCATCAAGGAATGGATCCTATCTGATGCAGTCTATGTTGATGGCGTGATGGTGAATAAGCCGCGCGAAAAGGTATTCGAGCTGCAGCGCATTGAAATTAATGCCACGCTCGAAGAAGAAGTGCATGCGGCCGCACAAGCCATTGAGCTGGATATTGTCTATGAAGACGATGATATCTTAGTGATCAATAAACAAGCGGGCTTAGTCGTTCACCCCGGTGCAGGCAATGCCGATGGCACTTTGATGAACGCGCTGCTGCACCATTGCCCGAATATCGAGCACGTTCCACGTGCGGGTATTGTGCATCGTTTGGATAAAGACACCACAGGTTTGATGGTGGTAGCCAAAACGGTTGAAGCGCAAACCCATTTAGTGGCCGCACTGCAAGCCCGTGAAATCACCCGTGAGTATGAGGCGATTGTCCTCGGCACTATGACGGCGGGCGGTACAGTCGATGAGCCTATTGGTCGTCATCCGACAAAACGTACCCATATGGCGGTGCATCATTCGGGTAAACCCGCAGTGACTCACTACCGGGTAGCGGAAAAATTTCGTAATCACACCCGTTTAAGATTGCGTTTAGAATCGGGCCGTACTCACCAAATCCGTGTGCATATGGCATATATTGGCCATGTCTTGGTAGGCGATCCTGTTTATGGCGGCCGTCCAAAACCACCCAAGGCGGCGAGTCCTGAGTTTTTTGAGATCCTGAAAAACTTTAAACGCCAAGCACTGCATGCGGTGCGTTTGGAGTTAGCGCATCCTGTGACTTGTGAAATCATGAGCTGGACCGCGCCTATCCCTGAAGATATGGTGATTCTGACTAAAGCGCTGCGTCAAGACACCTTAGAACACCCAGTCGAGTACTAAGCTATGCTGCTCCACGATTGGCCTGTACCGGATAATGTGGCAATTGCGATGACTGACCGCCACGGCGGTGTGAGTCTCGCGCCCTACGATAGCCTGAACTTAGGGCTGCATGTGGGGGATGCGCCGCAGCAGGTATTGGCTAATCGTGGCATGTTGGCGAAACAGTTAGGGCTTGCGACTGAGCCTGTGTGGTTGGAGCAAGTCCATGGCACTCAGGTGGTTGATTTGGCGGATATCGCCCCAATTAATCTTGCCCAAGAAGCTCAATCTAAGAGTGTGGCCGGGCAAGATGCGCCACCTTTGGTGGCCGATGCCAGCTATACCGACCTCGCAGGACGTGTGTGTGTGGTGATGACCGCCGATTGTTTGCCAGTACTTCTGTGTAACCAACAAGGTACTGAGGTCGCCGCTGCCCATGCCGGCTGGCGCGGACTCTGTGATGGAGTGATTGAGGCGAGTGTGGCTAAGTTTACCTCTAAGCCAAGCGAGCTGATTGCCTATCTAGGGCCTGCCATTGGGCCCGAAACCTTTGAGGTTGGCGCCGAGGTGCGTGCTGCTTTTATGGCAACAGATCCAAACGCTGCAAACTGCTTCGTCGCTCAATGTCAGGCAACTAAGCCTGACAAATACCTTGCCGATATTATCGGATTAGCCAAATTGCGCTTAAAGAAACTGGGTATTACCCAGGTCTACAGCGCCGATATTTGTACAGTCTCTAGCCCTGATTATTTCTCTTATCGCCGCGATAAAATCACTGGCCGCATGGCTTCATTGATCTGGCTTAAGTCTTAGGTTTATTCCCCTACAATTTGTATTAATTTCCCGCCGTCTTGCTTGAAATCGGTTAAATAGCCCCCATCTTTTAACTAACAAAATGTTATACCTAATTTGTGAGTTTTAGGAGGCTGTATGCGACTCGATCGTATGACCAATAAATTTCAGCTTGCCATCTCAGATGCCCAGTCGCTCGCGCTCGGGCGTGATCATCAGTTTATCGAACCGTTACATTTGATGATGGCGCTGCTGAACCAGGATTCTGGTTCTATCCATCCTTTATTAACCCAAGCTGGCATTCGGGTGAGTGCGCTGCGCTCGCTGTTGAGCCAAGAGCTTGAACGTCTACCGCAGGTCGAAGGCACTGGCGGCGATGTACAATTATCCCAAGGTTTAATTCGCTTATTAAACCTGTGCGACAAGTTGGCGCAAAAGCGTAAAGACAAATATATCTCCAGTGAGTTATTTGTTTTAGCGGCACTCGAAGGCAGCGATGCCTTGGCGCAATGCTTAAAGAAATCCGGCGCCACCAAAGAGCTGCTCGAGCAAACCATTGAGCAAGTGCGCGGCGGTCAGAATGTGGATGATCCTAACGCGGAAGATCAACGCCAAGCGCTGAAAAAGTTTACCGTCGATCTCACTGAGCGTGCCGAACAAGGCAAACTTGACCCTGTGATTGGTCGCGACGATGAAATCCGCCGCACCATTCAAGTGCTGCAACGCCGCAGTAAAAACAACCCAGTGCTGATTGGTGAGCCTGGCGTGGGTAAAACCGCGATTGTTGAAGGCCTCGCGCAGCGAATAGTGAACGGTGAAGTGCCTGAAGGGATTAAAAATAAACGCGTTTTATCCTTAGACATGGGCGCACTGATTGCGGGCGCTAAATATCGTGGTGAGTTTGAAGAGCGTTTAAAAGCCGTGCTTAACGAGCTGGCGCAGGAAGAAGGCCAAGTGATCCTCTTTATCGACGAGCTACACACTATGGTGGGCGCGGGTAAAGGTGATGGCGCCATGGATGCGGGCAATATGTTAAAGCCTGCACTGGCCCGTGGCGATCTTCACTGTGTGGGCGCGACCACTCTCGACGAATATCGTCAATATATTGAAAAGGATGCCGCCCTTGAGCGCCGCTTCCAAAAAGTATTAGTGGATGAGCCTAGCGTGGAAGATACCATCGCGATTTTGCGTGGCCTCAAAGAGCGTTACGAGCTGCATCACCATGTGGAAATTACCGATCCGGCGATTGTAGCGGCGGCCACCATGTCGCACCGTTATGTGTCGGACCGTAAATTACCCGATAAAGCCATCGACTTGATTGACGAGGCGGCATCGAGCATCCGTATGCAGATGGATTCTAAGCCTGAATCCCTAGACAGATTGGAGCGCCGAGCTATCCAGTTGAAACTGGAAGAGCAGGCATTAGCCAAAGAAAACGATGAGGCGAGCCGCCGTCGACTCGAACATTTACGTGTCGAGTTGCATGAGGTTGAGGCTAAGGCGTCGGAGCTTAATGAAATCTGGCGTACCGAAAAAGCGGCGCTTGCAGGGACTCAGCATATTAAAGCCGACCTTGAGCAGGCTCGGATGGATTTAGAAGTGGCGCGCCGCGCGGGCGACTTGACCCGTATGTCCGAGCTGCAATATGGCCGTATTCCCGAGCTTGAAAAGCAACTGGACTTAGCATCGCAAGCCGAAATGCAGGATATGACACTGCTACGCAATAAAGTTACTGACTTAGAAATTGCCGAAGTGCTATCAAAGGCGACGGGCATTCCGGTTTCTAAGATGCTTGAAGGCGAGCGTGAAAAGCTGCTGCAAATGGAAGTGGCACTGCATGAGCGGGTGATTGGCCAAAACGAAGCCGTGGATGCGGTGGCCAATGCGATTCGCCGTAGCCGTGCAGGACTTGCCGATCCGAATCGTCCTATTGGTTCGTTCCTGTTCTTAGGACCAACAGGTGTGGGTAAAACTGAGCTGTGTAAGTCGTTGGCTAAGTTCCTCTTCGATACGGAATCGGCCTTAGTGCGCATCGACATGTCTGAATTTATGGAGAAACACGCGGTTTCCCGTTTAGTGGGGGCGCCTCCGGGCTATGTCGGCTATGAAGAGGGCGGTTACTTAACCGAAGCGGTACGCCGTAAGCCTTATTCGGTGATTTTGCTCGATGAGGTGGAAAAGGCTCACCCAGACGTGTTTAACATTCTGCTGCAGGTGCTGGATGATGGCCGCTTAACCGATGGTCAAGGTCGTACCGTCGACTTTAGAAATACGGTGATCATCATGACCTCAAACTTAGGCTCTGACATTATCCAAGAAGGATTCGGTCACCTAAGTTATAGCGAAATGAAGAGCGCGGTGATGAATGTGGTTACCCATAGCTTTAGACCCGAGTTTCTAAACCGGATCGACGAGTCAGTGGTATTCCATCCCTTGGATGCGGAAAATATCAAGCATATTGCATCTATCCAAATTGCTTCATTGCGTAAGCGTTTGGCAGAGAAAGACTATACGCTGGAGATCACCGACGAGGCATTATCGTTAATCGCCGAAATTGGTTTCGACCCAGTCTATGGCGCAAGACCGCTGAAACGTGCCTTACAGCAAGAGATGGAAAACCCATTAGCGCAAAAATTATTACGTGGCGATTTACTGCCCGGCAAACCGATTAAGGTCAGTTGCGCCGGTGGTGAGTTGGTATTCGAGCAATAATTTACGCGGATGCTTACCGTGCTAAATGCAGCTTAACCTAAATAAAAAAACCGAAGTCTTAGACTTCGGTTTTTTTATATCCAAACGCTACAGATAAATGTGCGGTAACCCTAAAAGAGCAGCACACGATAGTGTGGCGTGAGTATCAAGGTTTACATGCAGCTACAACAAACGCAGAACGTTATTTCTTATCGCAAAACAGTTTTATCCGCTGCTGATTCTCGCTAATTGCCGCTTGGCGCTCTTCTTCAGTCATTGCGACCGGCTCTTTATTACCTTCTTCTTGGCGGGTGAGCTTGGTATGAGTCGTTAACACATCTAAATTATGTTTAGCGTTTTCACAAATCGTTTCGGCTTGCTTAGCGTCTTTCTCTTTAATTAACGCTGCTGACTTTTCGGACTCGGACATTTCAGGGGGCGCATCTTTTTTAGCGGGAGCGATATAGCCAATTTTACCAGGCTCGATATCTTCGCTATAAAGTTGCTGCGTTTTGGGTTGTTCCTGCTCCGGTGGCTGCTGACTGTAATGGGTGACACCATTCTCATCGACCCAAGTGTAAATCACCCCGGCGAATACGGGCTGAGTGAGCAGCATTAAGCATGCAATCCGCAGAAACATTGCGCTAACCTTGGCTTTTCTTAACATAAAAATCATCCCTAAGGGTCACCATCGACATGATAGTAAAATATGCTATCTTGAAGCCTACTTCCATTTCAGCTCATAGCTTTATAAGTGTATGCAAAATTCCTCGAATCAAACAGTAAAGAATAAAGGTATCTATTTACTGCCGAATTTATTCACCACCGCCGGCTTGTTTTCCGGTTTCTATGCTGTGATTGCCTCTATGAATGCTAACTTTGAAGCGGCGGCGATTGCGATTTTTGTGGCCATGATTTGCGATGGTTTAGACGGCAGAGTGGCAAGATTAACGAACACGCAAAGTGACTTTGGTGCCGAATATGACAGCATGGCAGACATGGTGTCCTTTGGTATGGCACCTGCATTACTCGCCTACAATTGGGCGCTTGCGGATTTAGGCAAAGTTGGTTGGCTTGCTGCATTTATCTATTGTGCGGGCGCAGCATTAAGGTTGGCACGTTTTAATACCCAAGTTGGCGTGGCTGATAAGCGTTATTTTCAAGGCTTAGCGAGTCCTGCAGCAGCGGCAGTAATTGCCGGTAGCATTTGGCTTGGCAATCAGTACAACCTCGATGGTAAGAATATCAGTTGGATAGCCGGATTGATTACGGCCACCACGGGGTTATTAATGGTGAGTAATTTCCGTTATCACTCATTTAAGGAAATTGACTGGCGCGGCAAAGTGAATTTCATTGCGATTTTATTTGTGGTTGGCGTGTTTGTGGTGGTGTCGGTGCAACCAGCATTAATTCTCTGTATCGGTTTTTACCTCTACGCCATTTCTGGGCCAGTGATCACTATTCGCACCGTGAGAAAACTAAAAGTGGCGCACATTGTGGGCGATGGAGAGCATGAAAAGGAACAAGGCACGGGAGAGGGCACCAAGAGTTCGACAAATTCTACGGATAATCCTTAGCCCGACAGCTTCAATACAAGCAAGCGTTATTCAATGAGTCTGTTCTACGGTTCAAGAGTCGTTATTCTTGAACCGTTTTCCTCATTTGACAGCTATACATCTATATATACAAAAGTTTTAAAGCGCCCATTCTTAAGGCTATTCGATCTATAGAATTCCCTGCACATCCATGCCGCATATGCCAAACTTATCAACCCGAGTGACAAAGATTGCAGTATATTTATCCGATATTTGTAGTTTTGCTGGTTATTTGCTCACTTGACGTGATTTGTTAAAAAAGCCCTTGCACAAAAAGTTCTGCTGCCTATAATGCGCATCCACTGACACGGCAGACAGCGAAAGCAAGCGCGGTGACAGTGCGAATCGAATGCAAAATGTGCAGTTGATTCGAAAGCCTCAAGAAGTTTGCAAAAACGCCTTGACGCGACAAGGGAAATGCGTAGAATACGCAGCCCTGACCCGCTGAGCGGTAACGCGAAAGCCGAGGTCAAATGCTCTTTAACAATCTAAACAAGAAATCTGTGTGGACACTCACAGGTGTTGAGTTAATCGAAATTACTCTGCCGTTTGGCGAGTAATCAAAGAATTAAATCAATGAATGAGTGTTCATAGCAATATGTACAACGACTTATTAACTAAGTCGATTCAGAATTCATTGAGTCGAATCTTCGGATTCACAAAACTTTTAATTGAAGAGTTTGATCATGGCTCAGATTGAACGCTGGCGGCAGGCCTAACACATGCAAGTCGAGCGGCAGCACAAGGGAGTTTACTCCTGAGGTGGCGAGC